>WGMQ01000031.1 GCA_016125005.1 bacterium
CTCGCCAATGATCTGCAAGCAATCCCTGAGCGAGGCCATCATGGCCAGTCGTGCGTCAGGTGGTCGAGCTACCGACCGCTTGGTGCGCGACTTCCTTTACCCGATTGCTCGCCAGGCGGTTGCCGATCTGACCCGCGACCCGGAAGAGGCCGACGAGCTGGTGCAGGTGGCCGTCATTCACCTGTGGTCGATCAGCGACCGGGTTCTCCTTCCCGGCAACCCATACAGCTTCCTTCGGACGGCCGCCTTCAGGGCAGCGCGCCAGCGGAAGCGATCCGAGCACACGAGGAAAGTCCGCGAAGGACAACTTCGGGACGGCGAAGGCGCCCCGCCTGAGTGCGGCGCCTAGATTTATCAACCCACACTGGAGGATGGATCATGGAACCCACCACAATCATCGCAGGAATCGGCGCCGCCATCGAGCTGTACAAGGCACTGACGGGAGAAGAGAAGACCGCCGAGGAGTGGAGCAAGCGCCTGGCGAAGCTGAAGGACGTGGGCGAGGCTGGCCTTGAGGCGCTGCTGGATCTATACGGCGAGATTGCCCAGGTCTCTGGCAAGAAGGCCCGCATTGCGGCCCGCGCCGAGGAAGCCCGGCGGAGGAACCCGGCGTTCATCAAGGGGACGCTCGGCCTGCTCCTTGTCGCTGGTCTGTCGCTGACGGCGAGCTGCTCCCGCATGACGACGCTTCAGGAGACGGCAACGCTCCGTTCTGGTTATGCCATCGAGTGGCCCGCCGATGCCTCGCGCGAACCCGGCGACTATCACACGTCAGAGGTGGACGGCGTCATGGTGACGACCGTGCCGCGGGAGCGCGAGTGATGCTCTCCCGCGTGGTCGCTGCCGATCTGCTGTTGAAGGCCCGGGCACTTGGTCCCGATGAGGCCGCGGTGGTCGAGTGCCTGGAGCTGCATGACTGGGCATGGAAGCATCGGCGCCAACCTTCGCCCAACTGGGTGGCTATCCGGCGCCGTCTGCATTGGGGCTGGGAGAGGCTCGCCGCGGCCCGCGGGAACCTCGTGGCCTTCATCGGGGGCGAGCTGGCCGCCTGAGGGGGTGCCAGGGGCGAAAAATCGGGACCGGGGGACCCCCCTCCAGAGCCCCAAAATACCGAGAGGCGCCCCAATTCTTTTCACACGGGGTTGGGGCGTGGTGGGTTTAGAAAAAAAACGGGAGGAAGCCAAGCGTGGAGTTGAAGGACTTGAAGGGTTGCCCGCGGAATCCGCGGAGGATTTCGGGGGAGGCGATGGCGGGGTTGAAGGTTAGCCTGGCCATGTATGGTGACATCGGGGGGATTGTCTGGAACTCGCGGACGGGGGAGCTGGTGGCGGGTCACCAGCTCCCCCGTGCGTTGAAGGCGTTGTATGGCGATGGGCTGAAGATCGAGGGAGAGGAGATCGTGGCGCCCACGGGGGAGCGGTGGGCGATCCGCGTGGTTGATTGGGATGAGGGGACGGCGCTGGGGGCTCTTGTCAGCGCGAACAATCCGCATATCTCGGGGGAGTTCGATGACGGGTTGCAGGAGATTCTGGGCGAGCTAAAGGCGGCGGATGCAGAGCTGTTTGCCGGGCTGTGTCTGGATGAGCTGATCGAGGAGGTCCGCCTGCCGGTTGGAGAGGATGAGGTGCCCGATGTGTTGCCGCAGGAATCGAGGGTGAAGCCCGGGGAGGTCTGGGCGCTCGGGGAGCACAGATTGCTGTGCGGCGATTCCACCAGCGCGGTCGATGTGGGGCGCTTGATGGCCGGTGCCAGGGCGGCGATGGCTTTCACGGATCCACCCTACAACGTGGCCTATCGTGGGGCGGCGGGGACCATCATGAATGACGATCTGGGAGGCGGGTTCGGCGAGTTCCTCCGCAGGGCGATGAGCAACCTTCTGCGGTTCACGGACGGGGGCGTCTATGTCTGTATGAGTTCAGGCGAGCTGGATGCGCTCCAAGCCGCGTTTCGTGGGGCAGGCGGTCACTGGTCAACTTTCATCATCTGGGCAAAGGATTCGTTCGTGCTGGGGCGCGCCGACTATCACCGGCAGTACGAGCCGATCCTCTACGGCTGGAAGGAGGGGGCGCAGAGGCATTGGTGCGGAGCGAGGGATCAGGGCGATGTCTGGCAGTGCGACCGCCCGAAGGAATCGAAGCTCCACCCGACAATGAAGCCGCCCGACCTGATCGCCCGCGCGCTCCGCAATAGCAGCGAGTTCGGTGACGTGATTCTGGACCTGTTCGGTGGAAGTGGTTCGACGCTCATCGCCTGCGAGGCGGCGGGGCGCCGGGCCAGGGTGATGGAGCTGGACCCAAAGTTCTGCGATGTGATCCTGGCCCGGTGGGAGAAGTTCACCGGTTCGACGGCAGCGCGGCTAGAAGGGGCAGTTGGCTCGTGATCGCCAGATTGGGGCGGTCGGCCCGGGTGGCCTTGAAGGGGGGAACTCACGCAAGGGTAAGGGGAGAAAGAAAGACGAAATGGCGGGCGCGGGAGAGCTGAATGGGAAGGTTGCCCGGCGGGCAGCGTTCGCGGCTGTCCTGCGCAAGCTCAAGGACGGGAAGAAGCTCACTGCGGCGGACTATCGGTTTCTTGAGGAAATGGAGGCGGAGGAGCGGGCGGCGGCGAAGGTGGGGGCGGAGAAGGATGGGCCGGGGGACGCGAACCTTGGTGCTTCGCTGGAGGAAGACCTGGAGGAGTGGATTCTTCGCGATGGGGTGGTGCGGGGGCGGTCGCGGAAGCTGTCGGCGGTGGCGGCGATGCATCAGGTTCCCCGGGCTCAGTTGGACAAGCTGCTGTGGAAGCTCCAGCGGGGGCTGTTGGCGCGCTATGGCTTCGAGGGGCTGAAGAAGACGGGGGCGCTTTCCGGCAACGAAGTGCTGGCGATGCAGTGGGTGAAGTCCATCGCGCAGATCGCCCGGGCGTCCCAGGAGTGGGAACTCCAGATGGAGGACGCGGAAAAGGGGCGCGACGAAGGGAAGGGCGTGGGCCTGGAGCGGTTTCAGTTGCTCGTGGACACCTTGAAGAAGCTGGCGGAGAAGCGGGACCTACTGGCCTTCAAGGTCCGCGAGCTGGCCATCAAGGAACGGAAGGAGGTCGTCTCCCGGAAGGGGACGGCGGGCCGGATGGTGAACATCGTGGTGAATGATGGGGAGCTATGAAAGCGGCGCGGGGGCTGGAATCCAGCCCCCGCCGCGTGTTAGGTCGATTGTTCGGTTGGCGCTTCGATGGTCTTTGGTAACCAGACCGCCGGGTCCTGGCTGTCGGCTTGCCAGTCGAATGAGATGGTGGGAAGATGAACGGGGCCATAGGGGCCTCGCGTGGTAAGGTTGCGGATGAACTCGCGGGAGTGGGAGTATAGCAGGCTGAAGCCGTTAACACGGACGATACGCTCGGCCTTTTCACTATCGACGTTGGCGCTAAAGAGGCCGACGACGGCAAGGCTGATCGCCACTGGGATTTGTTCCGTGGAGGCGACCTCGAGGCGAAGGTTGAGCTGCCACTTGCCGTCGATCTGATGCACGGCTGTCTTGAAGGCCATCTGATCAATGGTCGGGCGGATTTCGCTCAGGGCGCGGGAGTGCCTAGGGCTCGAGGTGAATGAGACCTCGGGGAAGAAGTAGGCCTCAAGCTGCAGAAGGCTGCGGCTGATCAGCATCGTGAATAGTGCTCGCTTCGCGGGTGTCGGTGGTGGCGGACCAGTCGAGGATTAGGGGAAGTGGCGTGGATGCTTCGTCGTCTTGATCCTGAAGGTCTTCGGACGTGGCGAGTCGGATGCAGGCGGCGGGATTGGGCGGGGGAACATCGATTCCCTCCGCGCGAAGGAAGTCAATGTACTCGGAGATGCCATTGATGGCGTCGATGACCGCCTCGTTGAAAGACGTGGCGCACCCGGTATAGCCGGGGAGATCGGGAGAAAAGAATCCGAAAAAACCGGGGTCTTCGGTTGGTTCGATAACGATGGTGTAAGGGAAGTTGGTCATTTCTTTCCTTTCAAACCGGCGGCCTTCAGGATGGCGTGCATGGTGCCTTTGGGTACTTCTTTGGACGGGTGGAAGTGCAGCATGGTGGCCTTACCAGAGGCTGGGTTGGAATACTTCCGGGTCGCTCCGTTGATGCTTTTGAGCTCGAAGCCGTTTGCCAGTAGGTAGCGTTCAAGTTCGGCGAAAGTCATGGTAGCTCCGGCGCGTCGGGGTTCTAAGGACCGCCGAGTGCGTCGGAATGGCAAGGTTATTCATTGCATGGATTGTGCCGAAAATCACAATTGTCGGCCAGTTTCGCCTGAACTTCGGTTCCGCAGGGGTGTTGGCCTGCCTAGATTAAGGCATGGGCCCTCATCCTTTCCCCCCTCCTCATTGGCAGTTCTCAGGTTGGCAGAAGCAGGTCTGGAATGCGACGCGGGACCTTTCCCGGGTGCGGCGCATCTGGATGTGTTGTGGGCGTGGAGCGGGGAAGGATATCCTCGCGATTCGGTGTGCCATCCGGGACATGCTGAAGGACTACCGGATCAAGCTCCGGGATCTGGAGGACTATGAACGGCGGGCGAAGGCGGGGACCCTTCGGGAGGATGAGAAGCGTCCGTCGCTGAATCCTCTGACGCGGGTGTGGATCCTGGCGCCGAGCGATCACGCGCTGGGGCAGACGCGGGAGGACTTCCTGGGGGAGCTGCGGGGGTTGCAAGCGGCGTGGGGGATGGAGGAAGGGGAGCTGTTCCGGCACAAGGTGCGGGATTGTCGCTATGAAGTGTTTGGTACGAATCAAATCCATGTGGAGTACCAGGTGACGTCGCGGCCCGATTCGATGCGGGGGCCGGGGGTCGATATAGCAATCTATACAGAGTTCGCGAGCGAGACGCGGGTGGCAGCGTGGCGGGATGAGCTGCCGGGGACGCTGAACCGCGTGGGACGCCTTGGGCGGGTGTATGCCTATTCGACGCCGAAGGGGCCGCAGGGGCTTTTCTGGGAGGAGCTGAAGGGGTTCTTCGGCGGGGGCTCGGAGGGGGAAAGCCGTCTGGTGGAGACGGTGAACCAGATGGTGGTCTCGCCTTGTGGGCTCGGTCTTTACGTCCACGCGGAGTGGCATCGGAACGAGCTGCTGACGGCGCTTCAGCGGGAGCTGATCGCGGCGGAGGAACGGGCGAACAAGAAGAGCTTCGAGCAGGAGCGGCTGGCGAAGTTCGTGGTGCTGGATGTGGGCGGGTCGCTGGTCTATGAGGAGGAGTGGCTGGCGAAGAACCTGGTGGCGTCGGCGCCGAAGCTGGGGCGGAACGTGCTGGTGGGGGTGGACGTGGCGCGCCTTGGGGACGACTTCACCGTGTTCGCGGTGGTGGACTATGACTCGGGGATGCTGCTGCGGGTGGAGCGCTACGCGAAGACGACGGGGCCGGAAATCGTGGCGCACATGGAGCGGCTGGCGATGGAGTGGGGGAATCCCGAGTTCCTGATGGATCACACGGCGCACCAGGCCTACATCGGCGATTTCGCGCCGCGTTACCTTCGGGTGACGGGGATGAAGATCTATGACCGGGAGAAGGAGCGGCTGGTGCTGAACCTGAAGTTCCTGCTGCAAGTCTCCCGGCTTCGGGTGCCGGACCCGGATCGGTTCTCGTTCCGCAGCGACGCGGAGCGGGATGCGGTGCGGGAGCTGGTGAAGGAAGTGACGCAGTTCCAGAAGGTGGTGAACAGCCAGGGGCAGGTGCGGTACTCGGCGCCGTCCGGGGGACACGACGATTGCCTCACGGCGTGGTATCTGGCGGTTGATCCCATCGCCCGCGACATGAAGGGGAAGCTGGACGGGGAGAAGGTGCGGTCGAAGGTGGCGGCGGTGTTGTGACGGGGATGGCGGTAGATGACGGGAGGAGGAGAAAAAGCGGGACCGCAGAGGATGTTGTGCCCATCGCTGCGACCCCTTCAGGGTCGGGCCCGTTGGCGGCGGTCCGGTGGCGTCGGCCTTTGCGGCCTCAACCACCGGCTATTCGCTGCGATCCCTCCGGGATCAAAGAGGCGGTCCCGGGTGGCGATGGACGGCATGGACGCAATGGCTGGTGCCGTGGTGTCACGGCGTGAGGAGTCGTGCCTTTGCGGTCCGCACTGCACCGTCACCGGGAGAAGAACTGGGCTGCGGTGGGAATGAGCGTCGTGACGAAGGCTATTGCCGCCACGATCTTGAGTGCGGTGACCGCGATTCGATTGGCCATGATCTATCACCTCCTTTCCGGCGTCGGATGAAGGTTGCCAGAGCGACAAGCAAGCCAAGTTCCCCCCCGGGCGGGACGCGTGCGATTGATTGTGGCCTAGATGAAGGCAGAATCTTTCGTGAGGTGCTGCCTTGTTCTCTTCGTTTCCGATTCCTGATGATCCGCGGATTCGCTCGTTGTTTGAGGGGGCGAGGGGGCAGGTGGAGCGGCTGGGGTATTCCGAGCGTTACCTGGAAATGAAGAAGGTGCGGGATCAGTTGGAGGGGGGACGGGTGGCGCTGGGGGCGCCGTACCATGAGGCTCCGAAGGGGATGTCGGAGGATCAGCGGAAGCGGTGGGATCGGTCGCGGGCTCATGTGAACCTGGCGCAACCGGCGCTCGATCGGTTGGTGAACTCGATCCATTCGGGGAGGATTCGGCGGCGGATTCTGGACCCGGAGGTGCAGGCGCTGCTCAAGCGGCCTGAGCATGTGAAGGCAATGGTGGCGCTCTGCGAGTCGGCGTTCTGCTACGGGACGGGCTATCTGGTTCCCATCGCGCGGGAGCTGCCCGGGGGGCGGCGGTTGATCCGTTACTGGCATCCGAACCCGATGACCACGGTGGTGGTGACGAACCCGCTGGATGTGTCGGAGGTGCTGGGGGTGATCGAGCTGGTGATGCGGCCGGATTCGCTGACGCCGGTGGGGGCTCGGTTCGTGACGGCGGGGGCGGAGGGTTCCTGGGATCTGAAGGGGCCGCCAGTGGTGCTGGAGCATGACTGGGGCTTCCTGCCGTGTGTGATCGCGACGGGGCGCTCGCAGGACCACCTTGGGACGCCCTATGGGCGGAGCCTGATCGTGGCGGCGGCGGATGCGTCGATCAAGGTGACGAACAACCAGGCGAACCTGGAGTTACTACGGGACCAGCAGACGCAGGCGTTGCTGGTGATCGTGGGGGAGCCGACGAGCACGAGCGCGGAGAACAAGGAGGCCAATCAGAAGTATCTGGTCTTCGACAAGGAAGGGTCTTCGGCGGAGTACAAGCAGCCACAGGTGCAGATCGAGCAGGTGATCAAGCTGACGCAGCGGTTCGCGACGGACGCGGCGGTGTCGTCGGGGTTGCCGGTGGACACGTTCCTGCCGGAGCTGATCGCGGGCTCCGATGCCTCGGCAACGGCGGCGCGGCAGCGGGCTTTTCCCCTGACGCAGCGGATGGCGCGGCTGGTGACGGAATGGGGCCTTGTCGAGGCGCGTTGCGCGGCGGTGATCGCGGGTCTTGTGGAGCGGCAGCGGACGGCGCTGGTGGTGGACCTGGAGGACCTGGCGGAGCGGGCCGGGGTGGAAATCTCGATCTGGCCGAATGTGGCGGAGTCGGAGGCGGAGACGCTTTCGAACTGGCAGCAGCAGACGGAGAAGTTCTTCCGTCCCATCGAGGAGGCCATCGAGTACTACGCGGCGCATCTCTCGGACGAACAGAAGGGGTCCTTGGCGGCGAAGTGGCGGGAGAAGTTCGACCCGGACGGCACGGACGAGAAGGCGCGGGAGGCGTTCCTTCGCGATGTGGTGAAGTCGTTCCTGGCAGACGGGACGGTGGCGGACGTGGGGGCGAACCTGACGGACCTGCGGGCGCTTTGGGATGGCGCGGGGTTGCCGCGGGAAGCGGGGTACGAAGAGCCCTTCCTGCCGGTGGTTTCCGACGCGGGTCCATTGGTGACGGGGGAGGTGGTGCGGGACGCGGAGGGGGCCATCGTGGGCGGGGTCGCGGGCGCCGCGGTCACGGGTGCCGCGGCGGGCGGGTCGTGAGGCGGGGGGAAAAGAAGCGGGTCCGCAGATGACGCAGATGGCGCAGATGTCAGATGCGGGGGATGGGGTGACCTGCCCGGACCGAGGGGCGCGGCGCGGCCTGGCTGATGATGGGATGTCATGGGAGCCAGGTTTTGTGCAGTTGCGTGGCGTCTCTCGGCCTGGGCGGGAGACTGCTAGAGTACTAAAGAATCCGCTTCAACCGTCAGGCGAGAACGTTGCAGGTACTCATCAAGGGTGTCCAGTGTGTCGACGATTTGGGCGAAGCGATAGTCGGCTTGGGGCACCACTGTTGTTCCGGCTTTCGGCATGGGAAGGACGGCGCGGTAGCCGTCGACGAACACAAGCAACTTCTTGTCAATTAGGGACGGGCCATAATAGACCCTGAACCAAGCGCGATACGCGGCGGGGTTGGGATGGCGATTTGCCCACTCTTCCTCGAAGCGTGTTTCGGTTTCCTCGTGACCTTGGTATTCGATGCGAAGGAGGGGATCGCCCTTGTAGGCAAAGACCTCGGTGCCGCGGTCTTCAATTGCGGTCCACTGGGACTTGTCTCCCCCCAGTAGAATCGATGTGATTTCGTTGAATGTCACGGTTGCTCTCCTTTGGTCCCCGACTGCCTCCAACGCGTGTCGCGGCGCTGGGTTTCGCGAACGGTGAGGGCATGGTGTGTTTCGGAATGTGACTCCCGGGAGGACCCTTCCGACTCGCTTTCGTCGCCTTGGTTTTCAATTTTCTGCCGGGACTCTTGGTGTTTTTGCACCAGAAAAAAGCCGATCACGGCGGTTAGTGTGCCCCCGGCAAAAATGGTACCTGATACAGGGGCACCGGCAAAGACCGCAATACAAACGGCTGCGGTGAGAAACAAAGCGCAGACAACGACGGCGCAATACTGGGCCCTCGCGCGCTCTCGCCTTTCGGCCCTTCGATCCTCGGAGTGCGCCGCGACGAGCTGCGCCTCCATTTCCCGCCTGTGGCGTGCGTCATCCTCTGCCATCTTTATGATGCGATTGATAGTGCCCTTGGAGCACTTTTCGTATTCTTGAAGCTGTTTGGGGGAGGGGAGGGGGCCGCTGTGGGTTTCCAACTCGGTCCTGATGAATTGGCGAACCTCGCGCAGAATTGCTTGCTGCCCGTTTCCGTCCGGTGGGGCAGGACTTGCCACTGTCTTCTTGGGGGCCAGCGCTTCGGGCACCGACCCGGCAGTCTTACTCTCGGGGTCGGCTTCCATGCTCTTCTCGTTCGTATCGCTTGATGGCGTTTCGCAGATCCTGGCCAACCGCACGCCATGAGGCACGAACACCATCTCGCTCAAGCACGACGGTGTTCCCCTGAGGCACGGAACTAGATTGGACCAGCGCGGAGGCAATGGAGCCAAATCCGAATGCGATGTTCTTGAGGACGTTGTTCTTGTAGGACATGTGCGTGCTCCTTTTGGGAGCGGGAGAGAGTGAGCTGTGGTGCGACTGGGAAGCGGACCTCCGTTTCCCGCTGCATACAGTCACGGGGGGGTGAGGACGGTCAAGGAGGATGAGTCGCGGGCTCCTATATCGTACCATGCAAAAGGCATTGGGCCGAGGGGCGGGGCGGAAGAGCCGTCCTGCCACCTAGATAGATCAGCCGGGTGAGACGCCTGGCTGATTCCAATCTGGGGGCTTCGTGATGAAGTGGCTCTGGTTCATGCAGTTTTTCTCGCCTGAGGGTGACGGCGGCGGTGGTGATCCTCCGGGGGGTGATCCCGCGGGAGGGGACGATTCCACGGGGCTGAAGTCGGCGCTTCAGAAGGAGCGCGAGGCGAGGCGCGCCGCGGAGCAGCGGGCGAAGACGCTCGAAACGGAGCTGGGCTCCACCAAAACGAAACTGACCTCTGTTGAATCCGCGCAGGCCGAGCTGGCCGCGAAGCTGACTTCCTTCGAGACGAAGGAGCGCCTGGGGGCTGCTGTCGAGAAGGCGGTGGCGAAGCTGGGCGACGGCTTTGTGGTGGATCGCGACAAGGTGTCGAAGCTGGCGGCCCGGATGTCCTTCTCGGAGAAGATCGACGAGGAGGTGGAGGAGCTGGTTTCCACCGTGGCGACGAAGAAGGCGGGCGCCCGGGTGGTGAACGGGCAACCGACCCGCGAGCAGCAGCAGGGGGGCAACGGGGGCGGCGGGGGTGACAAGCCTTCCCTGACGGAACTCCATCGCACGAATCCCGAGGGCTTCCAAGCGGCCCGCGCCCAGGTGGTGCAGGGCGCGAAGTTCATGGCGAAACCGAAGCCGTAACCCTTTACCCTTTCCAATCGACGAAGGGATTTGCCCATGTTTATGCGGTTCATGAAGCCGTTCATGCAGTTCTTCATCCCCGATGGCATCATCGGCACGGGGGATGTGGTGATCCCGGAGGTGATCTCCGCGGAGGCGGTGCAGAATGCCCTGTTCGAGGAGCTGCCGCTCCTGCGCGGGCCGCACGTCCTGGACCTTTCGAGCACGAAGGACGTGATCTACAAGGACGGTGGCGACACGATCACGTTCCTGACGCAGGAGTTCGCCGACGGGGTGACGAGCGCGGGGGAGTATGCGAAGCCCCTGGTGCGTGACTCGAAGACAGGCGCCGATGGGACCAAGATCGTGATCGACAAGTACACCGAGGCCGTGAGCGGGAAGCAGGTTCCCATCGTGTACGAAGAGTACATGATGGAGGACGTGGCGACGCAGGCGGATGTGAACGGCTTCCTTGGGCGGCTGATCGGCCAGAGCCAGGGGGAGACGATCCAGCGGGCTCTGGTGGCGAAGGCGAACGCGGACGGCTGCCTGCGGGTGTCGCGTCTTTCGGAGACGACGAAGACCCTCTCGGTGGACGCGATCCTTCGGGCGAAGACGGCCTGGGGGGACAAGGCGTTCAACTTCGTGCCGGGGAGCCGTCCTGGCCTGTACCTGCACAGCAAGCAGATCACCGACCTGCTGGAGTCCGCCGAGTACAAGTCGCTGGGCACGGCGGCCACGACGAGCATCGTGCAGGTGGAGGCGGAGGCGGGCGCGGTGGCGGTGATCCACGGCGTGGTGCTGTATCCGATGGACACGGTTCCGAACCAGGCGGCGATTCCCGCCATCACCGGCATCACCCAGACGGGCGGCACCGCGACGGTGACGACGGACGGCGCCCACGGTCTGGTGGTGGGGGATGTGGTCTCGATCTCGGGTGCCTCGCAGGCGGGTTACAACCTGGACGCGGTGGTGCTCTCGGTGCCCACGGCCTCGACGTTCACCTATGCGGTTGCGGGCGGCACGGCGTCGCCCGCGACTGGCTCGCCGGTGTTCACGCCGAACTACAACGGTCTGCTGCTGGCGCCGAAGGCGCTGGGTCTGCTGGTGAAGTCGGTGAAGACCAAGCCGCTGATCCGGTTTGCGGGTTCGTCGGTGGTGCAACTGGACACGGATTTCCGGTGGGTGGACACGCGGTTCCGCCGGAAGCCGGTGCCGGTCGTGAAGCTCGTCACCAGATAACTTGGCCGGCAAGCCAGGCCCTACGCGCCCCGGGGCTGTTGCTCTGGGGCGCGTTGTCATTTCGCTCTGTATAGACAGGAGGTGTTAAGTGGCGTCGCTGTTTGGAATCACCGCGTTGGATGTGCAGAAGAAGATGGTGCCGAAGAATGGGGAGTGGACCTTCCTGATTGGTGACGGTGGGGAGCTTTCCGAGGGGGATTGTCTGGCGATCATCGAGACGCAGGAGGACCGGGTGCTTTCGCTGTTGCCGGATCGGCAGCGGCGGTTGATGCGCCGGGTTGATGGGGAGGTGCTGACGCGGTCGGCGGCGGGCGGGGAAACGGTGCTGCGGTGTGCGCTGGCGCCGGTGATCGAGGGGACGCTTCGCGTGTATGTGGACTTCCCCGAGGGCTCGGCCTGGAGCGAGAGGCTTCCCGCGGATGCGCTGGCGGACGGGGAGTTTTCCGTGGTGGGGGCCACGGGGGTGGTGACGCTGGGGCGGGCCCTGGTGAAGGGGCAGAAGGTGCTGGCGGAGTATGAACACGGGGCGGCGGCCTCGTTCCTGTGGCTGCGGGAGCTGGCGGTGACGTTCACGGCGGTGGAGATTGCGCGGCGCTTTGCCTACTTCCAGACGGCTGAGGGCTTTCAGCGATTCGAGCAGTGGGAGCAGTCGGCGAGTCTGTACCTGCGGGACATGCAGCGGCAGCAGCGGCCCGGGGTGGATGCGCTGGAGCGGGTTCCCCTGCTGTCGGATGTGAGGCCGAATACCTGGACAAAGTTCTTCGGTTAGGGCGGTTCCTTTCCCGTGATCCTTCGTCGCTCGGGCGGTCTCGGCTGACGGGAAAGGCCCTCGCCCCAGTGAAATCAAGGAAGCGCCTGATGGGAAAGAAGACGCGGGTGGACACGGCGAAGGTGGAGGCGGCGCTGGTGCGGGCGGGGAAGGACCCGGCCATCGCGGCGCTGGCCGTGGCGGCGTTCCAGTATGCGCTGACAAAGGGGCTTCGGGAGCACTTCGAGGCGCAGCAGGGGAAGTGGGCGCGGAACTCGGAGGAGTACCTGGCCTGGAAGAGGAAGCGGGGGTACGGGCAGCGGGCGTGGGAGATGACGGGGAAGACGCTGAAGGCGATCACGAACAACGCGCCGGAGAAGCTGGGCACCAAGAAGGGAATGAAGGTTGGGGTGAACTGGAAGAACCTTTGGGCGTATGCTTCGCCGCGGGCCTTCGTGGGGAAGGATGGGAAGAAGCTCCCGGCGGAGCGGCAGGACATGATCTATCACACGCTGCGGAACGGCTCGGGGAGGGCGCGCCTGGCGGAGTATGCGCGGAAGAAAAACAAGACGGTGGGTGAAGTGATCGCGAGCGTGTTCGCGCCGAAGAAGGCGGCGAAGGCAGTTCCGCCGCGGCCCTTCTTAAGTTGGACGCCGGAGATGAAGCAGCGGCTGGTGGACGATCTGGAGAAGGCAATCGTGGAAGTTCTCAACCGGGAAGGTCTCGACACGAAGGAGGGTTGACGGATGGCGGCGAAGAGTCTGGCGGGTATTGTTCACGATGAGCTGGTGACGCTGTTCCAAGCGGCGGGGCTGGCGGTTGCGGGGCGTTCGGTGAACGTGATCCGCGAGCTGCCGGAGGAGGCTTTCTCGCAGCGGGCCCTGCCGGTGCTGGTGATCGAGCGGCCCCGCGTGGTGGAGGTGGCGCCCTGGGGCTATGACTACGAACGGCGAACGGTGCGGGTGCCCATCGCGCTGGTGGACGGGCTGCGGGCAGCGCCGGGGGGTGCCGATGAAAGCAACGAGCGAATTGCACTCCTTGAGGAGCGGGTCCGGGCTGCGATGGCGGCAGAGCCGCATCTGCGCATGGCGCGGCTGCATGTGTTCGAATCGCTGTGTTCGTGGGACACCGGGGAGGTGACGGTGGTGGGGAACAACCTGCTGAGCATGGCGTGTGTGTTGACGCTGACGGCCACGGTGGCGAAGGGCGCGGAGCTGGAGGGGTAAGCAGGACCACGGAGACACGGAGGCACGGAGGAACGACGAGATGGAGAGGCTCAATTCGCTCAGGGCAGTGGTCTCGGAGACAGAGCATCTTCCCGCGCGGGAATCGATGGAGGTCGGGGTCGCGTATCTCCCGCGGGACCGGAGCGTGATGGCGTTCTTCTGCCCCTGCGGTTGCGGTCGCGAGGTCTTCATCCCGTTTGAGGATCATTGCACGGTCTGGAAGCTGGAGTCTGTGGAGCCACTGACCGTGTCACCGTCTATACAGATGACCTCGGAGTGTCGGGCGCACTACTTCATTCGGGGTGGCCGGATCATTTGGTGTTGAGGGGGCGCCGGGAGGGGGCTGGTGGCTAGATTGGTCAAGCACCGTAAGGAGGTGATTGGCGATCATGGCGATTCAGCAGGTGGCGCGGGCGAAGAGTTTGGCGTGGACGGCGGTTGCGGGGCAGACTCCGACGCCACCGACGAGCCCCTTGAGCAATGTTCAATCGTACAGCACGAGCCGTGGCGGGGAGCTGGCGGAGTTCCTGCGGGGAACGAGCCGGGTGAACTCGCATTATCGCGGCACGGAAACGGGCTCGATCCAAGTGGAGACGGCGGACATCGCGACGTGGGCGGGCTTCGCCGTGGGACAGAAGTTCACCAACGTGATCCTGACGCTGGAGGGGGCGAAGGATTCCTCCGGGGCGAGCGTGGGGGATGACATCACGGTGACTCTCTCGGAGGCGGTTGTCTCGGAGGTGGGCGAGCTGGCCGCCGGGAACGAGAACAGTGCGCCGGTAGTGGCGAGCGTGACGTTCGTCCTTTCGAAGCACGCGGGCTCGACGAATGACCCGACGATGACCATCGCTGTTGCGGGGGCGTGACGATGAAGAAGCCCTGTTACCTGCGGAAGACGGAAGTGGTGTTGGCCGACGGCCAGGCGTATGCGTTTCGGGCGCTCCCCCTGACGCGGAAAACGATGCCGATCGTGCGGGCGTTGGTGGATGACGCGACGCCGGACGGGGACAAGCTGGCGGCGCTGGTGGAGGCCATCGAGTTGTCGCTCTCCTATGACCACACCCCCGAGGCGGTGGAGGAGCTGATGGGGTCGGGGTTGGTGTCGCCGGGGAACAAGGAAGTGATGAACGCCCTTGTGGCAGGCTTGGCGTGACGTGCTGGACGACGTGCTTTTCGTCCGGCTGCGGGCGCTTTGCTGCGCTGCCTGGGGGATTCCGCCGTGGGAGTTCGAGCGGGCCGCGGAGGAAGGTCTCGTGGCGGCAGAGGATGCCATCGAGGCGGTGTTGCTCCGGGCCTCGGGGCCTCTTGCTGGCGATGTGCCTGGCTATCTCTTTCGGGAGAAGGCGGCGGCACGGCGGCAAAAGGTGCAGGCGATGAAGGGGTTGGTGGCGGAGTTCCGCGCATCGCGCGACCCGGCGAGGCGGGCGGAACTGCGACGGATGATGGCGGAACTCAATTCGCCCTGATGGTGGAGCGGCGCGGTGGCACTGGTCGGGCTACAAATCAACCTGGATGGGTGGCGCAAGGGCGTCCGCGAGGCGGGCGCCATCGTCAAATCCGGGCTTAACGCGCGGGTGCTGAGTCCGTTCGGGAAGGCCGTGGACCGGACCATCGCGAAGCTGAAGGGGGGCGTTCGCGGAGCGGCGAACTTCATCAAGGGGGCGCTGACGAGCGCCTTCGTTCCGTTGTTTGCGCTTCTTGCCGTGGGGGCGATCTTCGAGACGATCAAGCGCGTGGTGGCGGGGTCGCTGGCGGCGTTCCGCGAGTACTCCGACAGCGTGACGATGCTGAAGGCTTCGCTTTCGACGCTGGGTGACCGCGTGAACGTGGACAAGGCGACGGCCCAGGTGAAGGAGCTGGGGAGCCAGTTGCGCCTGGCGCTGGGGATCACGGGGGCGGAGACGAACCGCACGTTCGCGACCTTCGTGACGCGCGGGTTCGATGTGGGGCAGGCGCGGCAGTTGACGATCCTGGCGGCGAACTATGCGAAGAAGAGCGGGAAGCCCATCGCCGATGTGACGAAGATGATCGCGGACGCGGCGAACGGCGGCGTCGACGCGATGAAGGAACTTGGGGTGCAGATCACCGCGACGGGCAATCGCGTGAAGGATGGCGAGGCCGCGGTGTTGGCGCTGAAGGGGGCGTATGGCGACATCGGCGGGGAGCTGGCGAATCCGAGCGAGCGGCTGGCGGCGGCCTGGAACGAGCTGGCGGTGTCGCTGGGCGAGAAGATCAGCCCGCTGGTTGAGCCGCTGATTCAGGGTTTCAGCGACTTCGTGACGGGCCTTTCGCAGACGGAGGAGGGACAGGCGGCCCTTCAGGGGATTGCCGACACGCTGAAGTGGATCCTTGAGGAGGGGATGAAGCTGATCCGCTTCGTGGTGAACTTCACCGAGGTGGTGAAGGGGACCGGGCAGGTGATTTGGGATTATCTGAACCAGTTGTTCAACCAGATCGTGGCGGCGCTCTTCGATAAGCTGCGGGAGCTGCCCGGCGGCGATTTCCTGCTGGAGAAAATGGGCTTCGATCCGGAGTCGGCTTCGCAGGCGTTCCGCGATGGAGCCGCGGCGGCGCAGGAGAGTTTGAAAGAATCGACGAAGGGGTTGCTGGATTCGCAGCGGGCTCTCGTGACGGGGGGAAGCGGTTCGCTGCTCTCCGGTGTTGAGTCGATCATGGAGGCAGGAAAGACGGCGCGCGAGGAAGCGGCAAAGTCGTTGGCGGCGGAGATGGCCGCGACGCGGAGCGAGACCTTTGCCGGCAACCCGGCGCGCGAGGCGGAACGGCAAAAGGCCAAGGCGGCGCTGGAAAGCCGCGTGAAGGCGTATTCTCCCGCGGAGGGCGGGCAGCAGGTTCGTGTTGGGGTGCAGGTGGTGAGTTCGCGCCCTGATCGGTACCGGAAGGCGAGGATGGCGTGATGGCTGAGCAGATCACGTTTCGCGGTTCGGTGCTGTGGGACGATGCCACGAATGGCGCGGGGTGGGACTTCCGGCCCGGGATGGTGACGGAAGAGGCGACCGAGGCGAAGGCGCCGCTCGGGGTGGGCTTCTGGGTGAAGCCCGCGGGGTCGACCCCGGCCACACACACGCTGGAGCTGGCGTGGCGCACCACGGACAAAAGCGCGCTGGCGTTGTCGATCCGGAGCCTGGCGACGGTGTCGCTTGGCGCGCTGGTGGTGCCCGGTTGGGGGAGCTTCGGCAACTGCCGTCTCTCGGCGGTTTCGGAGTTCGAGAGCTTCAAGAGCGACGCGGCCACGGGCTACATCGTGCGGGCGACGCTGACGTTCACAGAGTATCCCTGAGGAGGCGGCGGTGTTCCCCTACAATAACCGAATCGCGGACTATACGGCGGCCTTTCCCGGGGCTGTCTATACGCCGTTGGAAATGAAGAACGAGAACACCGACGGCGAGCTGCTGAGCGAGTCGGGGATGGTGCCCGCGGCAGCGGACTTCGAGGGACGGCGTCGGCTGAACCTGAACCAGGTGCCGGTCGAGCAGCTAGGGATGTCGGTGACGGTGGATGGATCGCCGCGCCAGATCGTTCCCCATGGAGAGGCCCCCGCAGAGGGGCAGGTCGCGGTTTCGATGGTGACCGGGGTTCTCGATTTCCACGCGAGCGATGCGGGGTTGGCCGTGGCGGTGGACTATCGCGGCAAGGGAACGCCCGTCATGGCGTTTGCCTTCCATCAGGTGGGGAAGGAACTGGCGGCCACGCAAACGAAGTTGCTCTCCGTCGAGAACGAAATGGACGAGCTGGCGGAGGACGTGGGGGCGCTGGAGGATGAGGTGGCGATCAAGCAGGACGGGGACCCGCTGCTGACGGCCATTGCGGCACTGACCACGGCGGCAGACCAACTTGTCTATACAACGGGATCGGACGCGGTGGCGCTCACGGCGCTGACGGCGTTCGCGCGTGGGTTGCTGGCGGCCACGGATGCAGCGGCGGCGCGGAGCACCATTGGCGCTTTGGGCGGGGGGCTCGGCGTGACGGACAAGGCGCTGCTTCGGGCCGATGGGACGGGCGGGGCTACGGCCCAGGGATCGACCGTGACGGTGACGGACGGCGGTGGACTCAGGACCGGCTACGGATCCACCACGGCGCCCGCGTGGAGCTTCGGCGGTGAGACCAACAAGGGGTTCTATTCCCCGAGCGGCGGCTCGCTGGGCTTTGTGGCTGGCAGCACCGAATACTTCCGCTTCGAGGGTGGTTCCTCGTTCGGCCCCATCGGCGCGTCTCGCGATCTTGGCGGGACAAGCATGACCACGGGGGTGCGGCGGTGGGGTACGGTCTATGCAGTCGCCGGGGACTTCTCCGGCGCGCTGAGCTGCGTCGGCGGCCTTCTTTCGGGCATTCGGCAAACGGCCAATCAAATCACGGTGATCGACGACAACCGGACCCTGCTCAGTTCCGAGGCGGGGAGCGTGGTGGTTGTCCATTCAATCGACGAGGACTGCTACATCGCGCTGCCGCCTACGCCGACGACGTGCTCGCCGTTCGAGGTGATCGTGGGGACCAAGGATAACGGGGTCCGCGTCGAGTTCAGCGGCCTGACCGTGATCGACTACGCGGGGGGTGTGCTTTCGGGCGCTCCCTTCGCGGACGCCGATGACGTGGGGGCGGTGCTCATCGTCCGCGCGATCTCCACCAACACCGTGGTTGTCTTGGTCAACCGCGGCTTCCACTACACGCCATAAGGAGGACGCCCGATGTCGGCGCCGATCTACAACGAAGCAGACTACAAGGCCGCGGGGATGGCGGGGCGCGAGGCCCTGGCCGTGCTGGCCTCGACCCAGCGGACGATCCGCGAGGTGGAGCTGGTGATCCGCGAGCTGCTGGAGCGAAACGCCAACGTCATCATTGCGAGCGGTGACCAGCAGGCGGACAGCGAGGCGGCGCTGCCGCTGCTGGCCGAGCTGCGGGACTCGCGCCTGCCCGCCCTGGACGCCCGCATCGCCGAGCTGGTGGCGGCGCGGACGGCGCTGGTGCCCGTGCTGGATGATCTCATCGGAGAGTGGGAGCCCGAGGCGTGACTAAGCTATCCTTGGTTGGTGCATTGACGATCCTCGCGCAGGGCTCGACGGCGGTTCCACTGCCGGACCTCGCAGCCATCGGTGCCTCGGCGGCCTCCGTGGGCTCGGTCGGTCTGCTGCTCTGGTTGCTCATGCAAGAGCGGGCGGAGCGGGAGCGGCGCCAGGCGGAGGCCGCGGCAGAGCGCGAACGGCTTCGGGGCGAGTTCCTCGCTGAACTGCGGGAGCAACGGGCGGCGATTGGCCCGCTGACTCAGCAGATCGCGGCGCTTGTGGTGGAGCTGCGGGAGCGCGACCGATGATCGCGGGAGGCTCCATGTCGGGCGGCGGCGCGCTGGATGGCGTCGTTGTGGATCTTGTCGCACGTCCGATGGTGGTGGGCGTGGACGTGGCGTTTCGCCACGATGGGGTGGGGCCGGATTCCAACCATGTGATCGCCGTTGCGGTGGACGGGGAACTGTACGCGGTTCTTCCGTCCGCATCGGGGGCGGTGCAGTCGCTTCAGCTTCCGAGCACCATCGGCGATGGCGGACACCGGGTGGAGGCCCTTCCGCTGAGGGGCGAGTCGCGGCGGGTGCCGGACATGCACGGCGTTGCCTATGGGCGGCGGGCGTTCCTGCGCTGGCCGCCGTCGGCCTCGGCGGACCTGGACGCCTATCTCATCTTCGCGAACGGGGGCAGCGGGGCGGTCGGGTATGC
Source organism: bacterium (assembly GCA_016125005.1). Classification (GTDB taxonomy): domain Bacteria; phylum Sumerlaeota; class Sumerlaeia; order SLMS01; family SLMS01; genus WGMQ01. The sequence goes on from WGMQ01000031.1 coordinate 19,137, forward strand.
GGAGCCCATTGCCGTGGTGGATCGGGTGGACGTTCGGCGGGATTGGTTTCAGGCGGGGAGCGGCACGGGCGACGGGCGGTTGACCGTTGGGGGAAACTGGTCGGGCGGAAGAGTCAATGCAGCGTTCACCGTCGAGACGGCGGACGGGACTTTTCGCCACAACGTCGGGGGAGCCTGGTCGAGCTGGGAGGCGATCAGTCAGGGCGTTCCCACGCTGCTGGATTTCGGCGTGGTGGCGATCTTCGAGGACGCGGCGGCGAGCTATGGGGCGAAGAGCTTTGTGGTTCGCGTGGGACCGGACGTGGAGTGGAACTCTCCCGAGCTTGCGGAGGGCGCCTGGCTGTTCTCCGTGAAGGGACGGGATGCAGCGGGGAACACGTCGGCAGCGCTGACGGAACTGGCAGTTCCGATCATTCACAGGCCGGACCCGGTGCGGGGGCTTGAGGTTGTCTTCGATCCGGCGGCCACGGAATCGGTGGAGCTGAGCTGGACCCTCCCCGCCGATGATGACCTGGCGGCAATCGAGGTTTACTCGAACTTTTCCAACACCTTCGGGCGCCTCGGGGGCCGCATCATCGAGGACGCCCCTTGGGTGACGCTCGGGGCCGCATCGAGCGGTTACGCCTTCGTGCCGCCGGTGGACGGTGTTTGGCGGTTCCTCGTGCGCACGCGCGACGAGGCAGGACGGGTCTCGGACAGCATCGAATGGGTGGAGATCGACACGGCGGGATTGCCCTCGGGTGTGCGGCTCAACGTGCCCGAGCAGGTGATTGTCACCCCGGCGGCGGCTGGTTCCTTCGTGGTGTCCTGGCGCTATCGCTTTGCGGGCGGCGAGGATGTGGAGCACTTCGAGGTTCGCGTGTACGGCGGCGCTCTGGTGGGCACGGTGGAGGCCGGGGGCGGCGCCCTGGGATCGTACTCGCTGATCGCGGCTGGCCCCTATGCGGTGCCCACCTCGTTCGTTGTGGCGGCCATGACGGCCTCGGGCGAGCAGGTGCTCTCCCTCGTGGTGGAGGGGGCGCCGGACTCGGTGCCTCCTGCGATGAGTGAACCGCTGGAGGGGGTCGCGAACTGATGGGTAGCTTCGTGATGGCTTCCTCGATGGTGCTGCCGCGGCTTCGCCAATGGGTGTGGCTCGATGGAGGGCTGCGCTCCGATGCCTACTGCATGGCGGTCTCCTTCTCTCACGGCTCCGCGGGTTCGACGGCGAGCCTGGAGATTCCCGCGATGGATTGGGACGGCGGGAAGTGGAGCCTTCGAGGGGTGCAGGTGCGGGTGGACGTCGGCTATGATGACGGGACCGCGTCGACCGTCTTCCTTGGCTACCTGACAACGGTCGAGGGGGGTGTGAGTGGGAACGTGGTGAACGCGTCCGCGGTGTCGATCCTGGGGCTCGCCGACACCGTCTATCTCGGGCAGGGCGACGCGGCCAACGACATGGTTGTGGAGTACCCCGCGCGGGCTCTCTATCGCGGCGTGATGCGTGAGACGGGTTGGACGGTCGCCAGCGTCCTGCGGGACATCTTCAGTGGGAACCCGCGGACATGGAAGGGGGGCGGCGGACGGTTGCCGGGTGGCTGGCGGTCTCGGCTTAAGCTGGGGTCGGTGGGAGTGCTCGGGAGCACCTACAATACGGTGCCCCTTGGTGACATGGTCTTCCGCCAGGCGACGCTTCGGGATGCGCTGGATCAACTGGTCGGGCTGGTGGGGACGATCAGCTTCCGGGAGCGCTTCGAGGGCTTCACCACGGTGCTGGAATTCTTCGAGCTGGCCGATCCGGCGGCGCCACTGAAGACCGTGGTTGTGGCGCGGCACGGCGAGGCAGCGCGGGAATCCAACGTGCTCGACATTTCGCACGAGGAAGGGGCGGATGCGGTTCGCACGCGGGTGATTGCCCTCGGGGATCGGCGCCGCTTCACGGTCTCTGTCACCACGGAACACGGCACGGCACCGCTTGAGAAGGACTGGGCCGCGTCGCTGGAGGCCGAGGTGCTTGCGGCTCCTGAGTTCATCGAGCAGCAGCTTGGGAAGAACGAGGTGCCCGAGGAATGGAAGCGCCTGCGGCGGCGAGTGTTCCGGCGGTTCCGGCTACCGGACTGTCTCCGTCGCGTGATGATCGAGGACAAGCTGGCGGTCGAGCTGTCGGACGGTTCCCGTCCCACTGTGCAGGTCTGGATGTGGGGCCGCACGGCGCCCGTCGAGGTCACAGAGGGGAGCGGCACCTGGACGTCGGAACCGGCGCTGACGCCAACCCTTGTCGAGGGCGTGGAGCTGCACCTGGCGGAAGGGTACTTCGTGCTGAACCGTCCAGCGATCTCCTTCGTTTCCGCCAGCATCGACGGATCGGGGAACATCGTCGATGTCTATACACCCGCCGTCGTTGGCATCACGCTGAGCCTGGCGGGCGCGCGCCTGATTCACGACACCGGGGTTCGGCAGAACGGGCTCAGCTTTCAAGGCATCGATGGTGACGGGCTGGTGGAGGCCATCACGAACGAATCGTTCGGCTTCCGGCAGTTCTCGAATGTGGGCTTTCCCGTCGCCGATGGCGACGGCGGGGAACACGTCTTCAGCCAAACGATGGTTCTGCTCGGGAGCGAGTGGACACTCTTCGATGGGGCGATCATCACGCAGGATGACGGCAGTGTCCTGCGAACCTTCGCACAAGCAGCGCTGCGCGAGCGGAACACCGTCCGCACGACCTACACGGTGACCACGCCTTATTGGACGAGCGCCTATCGCCTCGGGGACCGCATTCAGGTGGTCGGGCAGAACGACCACGTCTTCGGAACCCACCAAGTGCTCTCGCTGGCCTACAACCTGACGAATGACCACGCGACAACGCTTTCGACGGACTCCAGCGTTCCGTTGATCGCCAACCAGATTCTGGAGGGGGGATCATGAGCAGCGGACAGGAGCAGGCCATCGAAGGCGCCCGCGAGCGGGCTCGGATCGCGACCGAAGGGGCGCGGGGTTTGGCGACGCCTTCCCCCGCAACGACAGTGCTACGGCTGGGGGTTATCGCCGCGGTGCTGGAAAGCTCGTACCGGGTGGACCTTATCGGCTCCAGCGGCACCACCTTGGAGACCCTAACCGGGGTGCGTGCCTGGGGCGACAGTGCCTTTCTCGTTGGGGATCGTGTGACCATCGCCTGGGTGGGAGAGCGACCCCTCCCGTGGATCATCGGAGGTGCAGGCGCTGGCGGTGGATCGGGCGCGCCGATGGTGACCGCGTGCCTGCTCGCCAACGGGGAGTGACGCATGGCGTTCCTATCGTTCAGCACGCCCAGCCCCACCAACCATGCGCCGCGAACCGATGAGGGGGCGAAGGGGCAGGCATTCCCGTGGAGTGGCGCCACCGAGGTGCGGGAGGTCCTCCCGGGCTGTTGCGAGTGCGGCAACCTTGAGGCTCATGGATCACCCTGCTCCCGCGTGGGTATCGAGCGGCTCAGTGGTGAACTACTCGAGGACGGCGCGACTCCCAGCCGGTACGCCAGCGCGGCGGCGCTCGTCGAACTCGACGCGGCCCTCTGGGCTGCCGCGTTCGTTGGCGGCGCGCTGATGCAGGGAAGCTATCTCTACAATCTGGGATCGGGGACCGCCAACAATGTCCTCCAGCGGGAGACCGTCGAGGTGCTCTCAACCTCGGGGCAGTGGCTGACGGTTCGCGGGCGCGATCCGCGGCGCCTCACGTTCGGCGTCAGCAGGATCAACCCCGAGTGGCCCCTGCCCGATCCGATCACCGGCACGACGGCGCGCATCCAGTGGGAGACGGCGTCCATTGCCCTTCCCGTGGGCGGCATCCTGGAGCCCCACCCGCCTTCCGTCCTCCACGGCAAGCTCAACCCGATGGTGCTCCAGATCGAACCGCCCACGGGGCCGCTCGTCGAGGGCGACGGGGCGGAGTATCGCATCAGGGTTTGGGCGAGCATAGACAGCTTTCGCCAGCCCTACAACAAGAAGCTGCCGCCGTCCGACGGGCGCTACTGGGCCAGCATCGGCTACGTCGGGATTGTTCCCGAGCGGTGGAGCAACTGGCAGCACTTCCCCCTGGCACACTGGGTTCGTCAGACGCGCGAGCTGACGGCGTCCGGGCTGGCGCTCGTCGGCGGCGAAGTCTCCCTCACGGACAGCGACGGCCAGGCGACGCGCATCCTTCCACGCTCTGCGGGAGCGAACGTCCTTCGGGTCTCGATCACCGTGGCCGGCACGACAACGGCGGTGGGCGATGGTGTGGTGGACGGTGGGCTTGTCTATACGGACACGGGGACTGGCTGGGCCACGGAGCTGGATCTTTCCTGGGCGCTGGAGATTCCCGGGCTGGAGAGTGTCCGCATCGAGTACATGGCAGAGGCGAGAGTGGAGGACGGCCCCGCCGCGGCCATCACGAACGGGAGCTGTGCCAACAGCCAAGTGGACCACTCGGGTTCCTACATTCACGGCACGGTTCGCCGGTGCCTTGATGTCGGGTGCAGCAAGTTCACTTCGGACGGATTCCGCGACGTTTGCTGGGATCCATCCGCCACCGGATTTGCGCTCTGCGGAGGGGTTCAGCCCGCCGCCGATGTTCGCGACAATGCCAACCTGGCCGAAGTTGCGTGGAGCGGCGCCGGGACGGTGATCGTGCAGGGCATGGCCGGACAGTCGGGTCACGGGAACTTCTGGTTCGAACGGAGAACACGGACCGGCCTCAGCATGATGATGGGGAGCTTTTGCGACGCCGTTCCGAGGTCACCTGGCGCTGGGTGGACGGAGGTCCTGGGCTCGCGCGTGTGGGGCCAGCGGCGGACCTACACCGACGAGACGGGCGATCACCAGGAACTGGTTTTCGGTGCGCACGACGCGACGCACACGGGATTCACTGGTGCGCTTGAGGCCACCGTGGGCGGCTGGGATGAAAGGACCGGCCAGCGGCGAACGTCCATGAATGCCGCCGAGCAGACCTTCCCGAGCTTTGGCCCTGCGGGCTGCTCCGTGGCCGATGGCCGGGACAGTGGCGGCGCCATGTCGAGACGGCTGCGAAAGAGCGCGGCCACACACCAACTCCATATGACGGGGATCAACGCACAGCGCGTCAGCACCGCGGTGACGGCCTTCGTGGAACGGCTGGGCTGATGGGCTACTTTGGCGACACGAGCAGGATCGACCGGACGATTGCGGGAGTACCCTACGGCCTGGCCGTGCGGTTCTGGATGCCATCCACGCAGGCGCCTAGCCTCGGTGCGGAACCCCAGCCAGAGGCGGTCGTCTCTGGGATCATCGAAGAAGTGCAGGCGCTCGGCGGAGGCAGCTACCGGCTACGGATGCGGCGCGGCCCGCAGACCTTCTTTTACGTCATTCCGCCGCTGGCTCCCGGGCAAGGAAGCATCGAGGTCCCCTACACCTGCGAGATGGGCGGTAACGTCGCCATGACGCGCGAGTGGATGCGCGGGTATAGTCACTTGAACGGCGAGTACGCCGTTCGTGGATCCATGATGGGAACCCGGACGGTTCCCGGCGATGGGGCTATCATCCAGCGGGACCGGCCAACACTTCCCGCGATGGTGACGCGGGCGGATGCCCACGCCTGGGCTCCCGAAGAGGTGAACTTCGCGGGCAGCGATCCGCTGCCCGTCATCCGCTACCTGCCGGTCGAGCTTTACGACATCAGGGCGAGCAGGACCGGGCCGACGCTCCTCTGGGCGAACCTCACAGGCCGCGACGTCGACGAAGGCGAGCGCATCAACACCGCCGAGTGGACGGGGACCGCCACCGCGGCGATCCCGCAGGGTGCCAGCGGCACCGTTGCCGTCGATCTGGATGGCGAGGTGGTCTTCGACGGCGAGAACAGCGGGCTCCTTCCGACCGGGCTCGTGATCTGGAATGACGACACGCCCACGTTGGCGGAACGGGTGCAGTTCACTCCACCGGGAGGGATCGATCCAGACCCGGACTATCTCCCGGAGAGCTTCGGCGTTGGGCTTTCCGGCGCGCAGTATTGGTGGGACCCGGCAGACCGATCGGTCAGGCTGGCCAGCTCGTGCGCGTACAGCGGAGACGAGGCCGACCTCGTGTGGTGGGTTCGCACTCGTGAGAACGTCCCCGGTGAGAACTCCGGTGGGCTGGTCGTGGTCGAGTCCGGTCCGGGTGACGGCCCGACGGCGGAGTACGACAACTGCGTTGTGTCGGCGTGGGAGACCGCCGGGGACGGCGACTGGGTTTTCTCGATCCAGCAGGGCAGCGGTCTTGTTGAGTGGAGGACATCAGCCCGTGTTGACTCGCGCCGCGTGACCCTCGTCTTCGGCGCGGCTGGCCCGACCGGCGCATCAGTCCGTGAGGCAGACGGGGAGAGCGGCGAGGCGCTGGCTTTCCTCGATCCTGCCCCTGTCTATACGGCGCCCTGGCAGGCCCGCATCGTTAAGTCGGGCGATGCCTTCGCGCTGTACGGTCGTCAGTCCGGCGGAGACTCTTGGACGGAACTGGCGACCGTTGCCATCGCGGGTGTCGTGGCTGACACGGACGGCCTGACCGGGATCGGTTCCTTCGGCGAGGCCTCCGTGCGCTTTGCTGGCGTGGGGTCTTCCTCGATCACGCGGCTGCTGCTTCGCATTGGAAGCGACGGCACCCACGCCGTGCTCCGCTCCACCGGGAGGAAGCCGTTCCTCATTGCCGCGGACCTCGGCCTTCCGGCGGCGGATGTCGTCGAGGTTCGGAATCTCTCCACTGACCAGGCCATGAGCCTGGGCTCCTCGGTGCGCCGCGATCAGTATCGCGTTGTCGGCGGCCAGCTCTACGCCGTCGCGGAAAACTCCGGCGACCGATGGCGCGTGACCTATGCGGCCAGTGGGACACCTCCCGCGGCTCCCGGGCGAGCGCCCCGGCCAGTGAGCGGCCAAGTCGAGCGCGGCTGGGTCGAGCTACGCGACGACCCCAACCCGGACTTCCTGCCGACCGCCAACGTCGCGGCGAACAAGGCGAACTGGCACGACCTGATTGAGGTCGCCTTCGAGGACGGCACGGTGCCGGTCGCGGGCGAGCAGATCGACTTCGTGCGCTGGGGCGTCTTCGATCCGAGTGACCCGCCCGCGCTTCACTACGCCATCCGCGATGACGACGGGAGTGAGAGCTGGCGCTCCCTGCCGCCCGAGGCGTTCCGGGCGTTCTGGTTCGCTGGCCTCGTCCTTATCACACAGGCCTGGCTCGATGCCAACGTGGACGTCGGCGAGCTGCTCTGCATCAGGGCCGAGGGGAAGACCTTCAAGAGTGACCTCCTGGCCGACGCCGACCGATGGGGCGAACTCCGCGATGCGGTACGGTCGCTCGACGAGCTTTGGGTTCGTGTGCCCGTGGGTGGCTGGAACGAGTCCGCCCAAGGTGGTGAGGCATGGCGGACGATTGGCGTCACGGCCTGGAACGAACTGGGCCAGGCGACCGCGGTCGGTGTTGGCCTGTCACACGGAACATACTCCGCAGCGGTGCTGCCTCCGGCAGACCCGCCTTACAGCCCCGGCGGGCCGGGAGTCGCCCCCTACTGGTTCAGCAGCCCGGGGATTGCCTCGACGGGGTTCTATGACTCGATTCTCCGCAACGGTTACGTCTTCGACGGCGTAAGTCCTCCTGAGTCGACCATCATCGAGGGAGACGCCGAGCTGCTCGTGTGGCCGTTCCCCGGTGGCTGGTACGGAGGCAGCCCCCTGCTATACATGGGGCAGCGGATGCCAGCGCCTAACAACCTCTATCCCGCCGACTATGTTGGCGCCCTGTATGCGACGCGGGGTTTTCCATTTAGCCCTGGAGGCATCTTCGCCCGTCTCCCGAGTAGCGCCGTGATCGAGGGGGCGTGGCTAGAAGCCAAGTTCAGTGGCCTCCGGCAGCAGCAGTGGAGTGTCTATCAGGAGATTGGGCCGGGCACAGTGGTTCACCGCCTCGAGTACTGGAATGGAACGCGAGTGTTTGAGTATGAGCGCAACGCGGCGGGCGAGGTCGTGACGGACTATTTCCACCCTGACCCTGACTCCGTGAAGTGGGTAGAGGGCGCGACCCTCAGTTTCGACGTCATCGGCAAGCGCCTCGACTCTTCGAACGTCCGGGATTGGTTCGGGAACGTGATCGACGTCCCGGCGCATGAGTACGTCAGCGTTGGCGGCAACGGGCTGGGCGGAACCAGCGTCCCAACTGACGAGTGGTGTCAGGTGGCGGTAACCGGTGCCCTGCGCTCTCTGCTCGCCATGCGGTCGAGCCTGACCGCGGCGGACTCCTACGAACTGTGGCCGTCGTTCGGGACCGGCCCGGGGACCAGCTCGGAAGGGCTTTCCGGGTTCGTGGCCGGACTCATGCCAGCGACAACCTACGTCCAGAGCGGAGAACCCGCGGACCCGAAGCTAACGCTGAACGTCAGCGGCAAGTGGGTTGAGTACAACTCCCTGGACCTCGGGCCGCTGGTCGTGCGGTTCCGCCTGGGCCGCGACGCCGGAACGGCCCGCCCCATCAATCCGCCACCCGCCGCGTAACGGGAACCTGCAAGCCAGGCTTACAAGTTCGGAAGGCCCGGCAACTGTTAAGCGATCCTTAACAGTTGGGAAACCCGTCTATGTCCATGATATGACCCGAGTCGAAAGCGCCCCTCCGATTCGGAAGGGTTTTTGCAGCGTTTAGCGCGATGAAATGGGCGTTTTGAGTGGCGTTCCCGACAGGAATCGAACCTGTGACCAACTGCTTAGAAGGCAGTTGCTCTATCCGCTGAGCTACGGGAACGCGGGGCGGATTTGCAGGCTATTGGGTGCTGCAAGAGGGGCGTTCGCTGCAAGGAGAGTTTCCGGCACGTCAGGTATCGGCGGCCGCCCGAGCGGAGCTTGGCAGTAGCTCCGGCGTTTTGCTCACGCGTTCACCAGCAGGCGAAACTCGAAGGCAGTGGGGATTGGGAAATTCGCCCCGCGATCGTTGGACGTCTCGATGACATCCTTGATCACCTCAGGTGCATGACGATAAAGGTCGTCGATGGTGTTCTCGGCAAGGGGGCAGTTGGGGAGACCCTCGACGGTTGCCCAGAAGCGAACGCCCTGGGGGTCTTCGTTTTCGTGAACCTCGATGGTGTACTTCACTGGAACTCTCCTGGCGATCTGGGTGGGGTCGGCCTCACTTCAAGCCGGCCGATTTCAGTATCTGGTGTTCCGTTCCCCTCGGGAGGATTTCGTTACCGTGGACCGGGACAGGAATGGTGAACGGCACGCCATCCTTGGCGACGATATGGTGGCTTCCCCTGATCCGGACGACGTGCCAGCCGTGCTTTTGCAGGAGTTTCAGCATTTCCTTTCCGGTCATCGGCATCGGCGGGGTCCCGTCGTTGATGAATCCAGTGGTAAGACTTGCGACCCAATCGAGTCAATGAATAGTCAAGCCGTAACCCAGCCGTCCGCAACCTGCCGAATCGCGCCCTTGCGCCCGCGGCGCATCCTGACCCTAATCGTCCCATCAACGCGAAGGGCTCTTTCATGGCACAGGCTCCACTGACACTCACTGTTCCGGTCGGTGACCGGTCCTATGAAATCCTCATCGGCGCGGGGTTGCTATCCAGGGCGGGGGAGCGAATCGCTGCGTGCACGCGGGGGCGTAAGGCGCTTGTGGTGGCGGACGCCAATGTGATGGAGCCGCATGGGCGCGTTGTGCTGAGTCAGCTCCGCGCGGCTGGCTATGCGGTCGAGGAACTCGTTGTCGATGCGGGCGAGGAGACGAAGTCGGTCGGTTGGCTGGCGCGGATTTGGGACCGGCTTGGCTCGATGAAGCTGGGGCGCGACGGCGTCGTCGTGGCCGTTGGTGGCGGGGTCGTGGGGGATCTGGTGGGCTTTGCTGCGGCGTCGTGGTTGCGCGGTGTGGACTTCTTCCAGGTGCCGACGACTCTTCTCTCCATGGTCGATTCGAGCGTTGGCGGGAAGACGGGCATCAACCACTCGACCGGCAAGAACCTGATCGGCGCCTTCTGGCAGCCGCGGCTGGTGCTGGCGGACGTGGATACCTTGGCGACGTTGCCGCGCGGCGAACGGGTGTCGGGCATGGCCGAGGTCATCAAGTACGGCGTGATCCGCGATGCGGCGTTCTTTGCCTGGCTGGAGTCCCACGTCGAGGCGGTGCGCGACCTGGATCCGGTGGCGGTCACACGCGCCATTCACGAGTCCTGTCGCGTCAAGGCGGAGGTCGTCGGCGCCGACGAACGCGAGACCACGGGCCTGCGCGAAATCCTGAACTTTGGCCACACGGTCGGCCACGCGATCGAAAACTCGGCGGGCTACGGAGCGATTCGCCACGGCGAGGCCATCTCCATCGGCATGGTCGTCGAGGGGCGGCTCGCCTTTGGACGCCAGCCCGGCTGGACGCCCGCAGAGCAGGGCCGCCTTGAGGCGTTGCTCCAGCGCGCCGGCTTGCCGTTGCGCGTGCCCGCGTCGCTCGGCCTCACGCTTGCCCAGGTGCAGGACGCGGCAAGGTCGGACAAGAAAAATCGGGCGGGCACGGTGCGCTACATGGTGCCGACACGCCTGGGAGAAGTGGTCAATACAGCGCTCACCGACCATGAGGTGGCGCCATTCCTTTCCGAGGCAGGTATAGACGCATGATCCTGGATTCACTCAAGAATTGGCGACGCTACGCCGCTCCCGGCAGCCGCCTGGCACGCGCGTTCATGTTCCTTGAAAACGAGTGGGACCCCTCGCTCCCTGACGGTCGTATAGACGTGCTCGGCGACGAGATCTTCGCCCTGCCGCAGGGCTACGACACCCACGATCCCGCCACCCGCTTCTTCGAGTCGCACGAGCGCTACCTCGACATCCAGTATGTGATCGCCGGGGCCGAGGCCATCGGCTGGTGCCCCCTCGAGGGCCTCGCGCCCAAGGATGCGTACAACCCCGAGCGCGACATCGCCTTCTGGCACCATCCCGCGAACTGGACCCCCGTGCTCGTGCATGTCGGCCAGTTCGCCGTGCTCTACCCCGAGGACGCCCACATGCCGGGTCTTCGCATGGAGGGCTTCCCCAGCGTGCGCAAAGTCGTGATGAAGGTCCTTGTCTAGACAGTCGTCCTCGGCATAGGCAAAGCGGATCGCGCGACCACGCACCGGTCCTTCCGACAGAACGTCCCGTCAGGGACGATTGATGGTAGCCTGCCGTTTCAACGGCGGGTGCCCGAATCGCCGTGAATTGCGTGCCGGATGGCACGCCTGACCCCTCCCCGCTTGCCAAGTCCTCAGTCGTGCCATCCGGCACGAGAACTCTTATTCGATTCCTTCCCGCCAATGAATTGGCAGGCTACCATCAGTGGTCCCTGCCGGGACATGGGCGGTCCGCCACCGCCCCCCTGTTTTCATCTTGTCCACCCCGTTGCTTCATGACGCTATGGCGAAGCGAGGGCGAGACGTCATGAATGCTCAGGAGTTTGCAGCCCGTTGGCGCCGGGCCGGTGGGGCGGAGCGGGCCAACTACCAGATCTTTATCAACGAGCTGTGCGACCTGCTCGCGCTGCCCAAGCCAAACCCCACGCTCGCTGACAACACCCAGAACGACTATGTGTTCGAGCGCAGCGTCGTCCGTGCCTCCGACGACGGCAGCAGCTCCACGAACTTCATCGATCTATACAAGCGCGGCTGCTTCGTCCTGGAGACCAAGCAGGGAGTCGACCGCGAATTGGCCGAGGAACAGGCCCTCTCCACCCGCGAGCGAGGCAAGGCCGCCACCCGCAAGCGCGGACACGGTGTGCGCGAGACCGCCTCCATGATGGCCGTCTTGATCCGCGCCAAGCAACAGGCCGAACGCTACGCCCGCCTCCTCCCCGCTGACGAAGGCCGCCCGCCGTTCCTCCTCGTCGTCGACGTCGGCGCCACCATCGAGGTCTACGCCGAATTCACCCGCACGGGCGGCGTCTATACACCCTTCCCCGACGCCACCAGCCACCGCATCCCCATCGAGCGCCTTGGCGAACCCGCCATCCAGGATCGCCTGCGCCTCATCTGGACGGACCCGCTCGAACTCGACCCGGCGCGCCGTTCCGCCCGCGTCACCCGCGACATTGCCGCCGCGCTCGCCAAGCTCGCCCAGCGCCTCGAAGCCACCGGCCATCCCCCTGCCGATGTCGCCCAGTTCCTCATGCGCTGCCTCTTCACCATGTTCGCCGAGGACGTCAAGCTCCTCCCCCCGAACAGCTTCCTCGACCTGCTGGTCCGCCTTCGGTCCCCCGCCAACTTTCGCCCCATGGTCGAGGCCCTTTGGGGCACCATGAACACGGGCGGCTTTTCCCCCATTCTTCAGGAAAAGCTCCTCCGCTTCAACGGCGGCCTCTTTGCCGACCCGCGCGCCATCGACCTCAACGGCGACCAGCTTGCCCTCCTCACCGAGGCGGCCGCGGCCAAGTGGGCCGAGGTCGAACCCGCCATCTTCGGCACCCTGCTCGAACGCGCGCTGGACCCCATCGAGCGCCACAAGCTCGGCGCCCACTACACCCCCCGCGCCTACGTCGAGCGGCTCGTCATCCCCACCGTCATCGAGCCCCTGCGCGCCGATTGGGAAGCGGTCCAGGCCGCCGCCATGCGCCTCGACGGCGATGGCAAGCACCGCGAGGCCGCCGCCGAGGTCGAGCAATTCCACCAGCGCCTCTGCCAGGTCCGCGTCCTCGATCCCGCCTGCGGCTCCGGCAACTTCCTCTATGTCGCCCTCGAACTCATGAAGCGCCTCGAAGGCGAGGTGCTCGACTTCCTGGGCCGCCTGCAAGGCGCCGAGCAGACCCGCCTCCAGACCGGCACCGTCACCGTCGACCCCCACCAATTCCTCGGCATCGAGGTCAACCCCCGCGCCGCCGCCATCGCCGAGCTCGTCCTCTGGATCGGCTACCTGCAATGGCACTTCCGCACCCACGGCGAGGTCATGCCCCCCGAGCCCGTCATCCGCAACTTTCGCAACATCGAAAACCGCGACGCAATCCTCGCCTGGGACCGCATCGAGCCGGTCCTCGACGACCACGGCCAACCCGTCACCCGCTGGGACGGCCGCAGCATGAAAAAGTCCCCCGTCACCGGCGAGGACATCCCCGACGACAGCAAGCGCATCCCCGTCATGAAGTACATCAACCCGCGAAAGGCAGAATGGCCCGAGGCGGAGTACATCGTGGGGAACCCGCCGTTTATTGGGGACAAGCGGATGAGAGATGCACTTGGACCCGGCTACGTCGATGCATTGTGGTCAGTGCACGACGATATGCCGAAGAGCGCAGATTATGTTCTCTACTGGTGGAACCAAGCTGCGCGTATGCTGAAGCTAGTGCCCGGGCCGCAAAGATTCGGTTTTATCACTACAAACAGCGTGCGGCACAACTTTTCCAACAAGGTTCTCAGCACATACTTGAACGGGCCAGAGCCGCTTAGCTTGATCTACGCTGTACCTGACCACCCATGGGTCGACGCCGAGGATGGCGCGGCCGTGCGCATTGCAATGACCGTCGCGGCGGCTGGCGTCCGCGCTGGCAAGCTGGAGGCGGTTGTTGTCGAGATCATGCGAGATACCGGAGAGTTCGACCTCAGTTTTCGTAGCGTCGTCGGCAGAATTAACCCCGACCTCACCACTGGCACGAACGTCTATGAATCGAAGCAGCTGAGAGCAAACTCCGAGATATGCTGCAACGGGGTCGCCTTGTATGGCGCCGGCTTTATGCTCGACGAAGTCTCCCGGGAAGAGGTGACTCGTGCTGATCCGAAGGCTTCAACTGTCCTAAAGAGGCTAGTCCGAGGAAAGGACATTACTGATCGCTTCGACCCAGTTTGGGTGATTGATGCAATGGGCATCAGTGAAGATGAATTGCGCGTAAAGCATCCGGCCATCTACCAGAGGCTCTACACTCGCGTGAAGCCTGAGCGTGATCAAAACAACCGAGTAAGCTATCGACGGCTTTGGTGGATCTTTGGAGAGCCGAGAATCAAGTTCCGTCCTGCTCTCCGTGGTCTGCGTCATTTCTTTTGCATCTCAAGAGTTTCTAAGCACCCCACATTCATCGCGGTTGACGGGGCTAGTCTGCCCGAAAGCGGAGTCGTAGCTGTCGGACACGAGGACTTCTTCATACTCGGGGTTCTGAGCTCCGAAGCCCACGCAAAGTGGGCTGTAAGGGTTGGGAGTAGTCTTGAGGACCGGCCACGCTACAACAAGTCCAACTGCTTCGAGAATTTCCCCTTCCCCGACCCACCCGCTGCCCTCCGCTCTCGCATTCGCGACCTCGGCGAGCAACTCGACGCTCATCGCAAGCGGCAGCAGGCCCTGCACCCGACCCTCACCATGACCGGCATGTACAACGTGCTGGAAAAGCTCCGGTCGGGCGAGGCGCTCACCGCCAAGGAGCGCGTCATCCACGAGCAGGGGCTCGTCTCGGTGCTTCGCCAGATTCACGACGACCTGGACGCCGCGGTGTTGGAGGCTTACGGCTGGAGCGACCTGGCCACGCTCCACGGCGAGGCCTTCACCGAGGAATTGCTGGCGCGTCTCGTCGCCCTCAATCGCGAACGGGCCGAGGAGGAGGCGCGTGGCGTGATCCGATGGCTCCGCCCCGAGTTCCAGAATGCCGGTGCCACGGAGCACCGTCAGGAGGAACTGGAGATCGAGACCGAGACGGCACCCGCTTCGCGCAAGAAGGGCGGAAAAGCCGCCAAGGCCACCGCGGAGGAGCCCGCCACGCCCTGGCCTTCCGGTCTGCTGGCGCAAACCCAGGCGATCCGCGGCCTGCTGCAAGCGGCCCGCGGGCCCCTCAGCCCTGAGCAACTCGCCCGCCGCTTCGTCCGCGCCCCCCGCGCCCGCGTGGAGGAAATCCTCGAAACCCTCGTCGCCCTCGGCCAGGCAACCCGCGACGCCGACGGGGCCTACCAGCGCGGCTGAGCAGGTCGCCAATGAATTGGCAGGCTACCATAAGCTCGGTTGTCCCTGCCGGGACGGCTAGTTCGACCGTAGGGAGTCAGCTTTTCTCCGTGTCTCCGTGTCCCCGTGGTGACCTCGTTTTTCCCTGCCCCAGCAGCAGCGAGTTCCCCACAACCGTGACGCTGCTGAGGGCCATGGCGGCCCCGGCGAACATGGGCGAGAGCATTCCCAGCGCCGCGACGGGGATCAGGATCGCGTTGTAGGCAAAGGCCCAGAAGAGGTTCTGGCGAATCTTGCCCATGGTGGCGCGGCTGAGGCTGATCGCGCGCACCACGCCATCCAGGTTGCCGGAAACAAGCGTGATGGCGCCCGTTTCCATCGCCACGTCGGTGCCCGTGCCGAGCGCCATGCCGAGGTCCGCCTGGGCGAGCGCCGGCGCGTCGTTGACGCCGTCGCCCACCATCGCCACGCGATGCCCGGCGCGCTGGAGTTCCGCAATGCGGCGCGCCTTGTCCTCCGGCTTCACGTTGGCGATCACGCGCCCGGGCGGGATGCCGACGCTTTCCGCGACCGCTGCCGCCGTGCGCGCGTTGTCTCCCGTGAGGAGCCAGACCGCCACCTTGCTCTCCGCGTGGAGCGCGCGAATCGCCGCGGCGCTCGATTCCTTGGGCTTGTCGGCGATGCCAATCAGGCCCAGCGCCGTGCCCGAACCGGTGTCGGCGATGACCACGACGGTGAGGGCCGCTTCCTCCAGGCGCGCCAGCGCCGCCGTCGCTTCTTGGGCGAGCTTGAGGCCCAGCTCGGCCACCCCTTGCGGCGAGCCGACAAAGAGCGCGACGCCGTCGACCGTGGCCGTGACGCCGCGACCCGGGATGTTGCGGAAGTCCGAAAGCGGCATGGTCGTGCCCCCTGCGGCAGCGACCACGGCGCGGGCGAGCGGGTGCTCGCTGCCATGCTCGGCGCTGGCGGCGAGCGCCAGCAGCCGGTCGCGATCGAGGCCACCCAGCGGCACGACATCCACCACCGCTGGCTTCCCTTCCGTGACCGTGCCGGTCTTGTCGAGGACCACCACATCGATCTCGCGGGCGCGCTCCACGGCGGCCACGTCGCGGATCAGGATCCCTTCCCGCGCGCCGCGCCCCGTGCCGACCATCAGCGCCGTCGGCGTGGCGAGACCCAGCGCACAGGGGCACGCGATGATGAGCACCGTCACCGCGTTGATGAGCCCCGCGACCCAGGCTCCGGCGAGCAGTCCCCACGCCAGGAACGTCACCAGGGCGATGACCATCACGACCGGGACGAAGACATTGGCGACCTGGTCGGCCACCTTCTGGATCGCCGCCTTCCCCTCCTGGGCGCGCTCGACCATCTCGACGATGCGGGCCAGCGCCGTCTCTCCACCAACACGCGTGGCGCGAACGCGCAGCAGGCCGCTTCCGTTGATCGACGAGCCGAAGAGCGGATCGCCCGGCTGACGCAGGACGGGCATGGATTCACCCGTCATCATGGACTCGTCCACCTCAGAACTACCGCCCACGACCTCGCCGTCGGTGGGAATCTTCTCGCCGGGGCGCACGATCATGACGTCGCCGGGGACGATGTCCTCCACCGGGACCGGAATCTCGCGCCCATCGCGCTCGACGGTGGCCTCGCGTGCGGACATTTCCATGAGGGCGCGGATTGCCTGCCCCGCGCGAAGTCGCGCGCCCGCCTCAAGCCACTTGCCCAGCGCCACCAGCGTCAGGATGACCGCGGCGCTTTCGAAATAGACATGCCCGCCAGCCAGTTCGTGCCCGAGCCACCCGGCCACGCGCACCACCGCAGAAAATCCATAGGCCGCGCCGACACCCAGCGCCACCAGCGTGTCCATGGTGAACTGACCGTGCCGGAGCGCTTTCACCGCGTTCGACAGGAATGGCGCGCCAAGCACCGCCACCACCACCGTCGCAAAGGCGAAAGCGATGACGTCCGCGCCGGAGAAGTGAACCGCGTGCAGGCCCGCGTGGGCGCCCATTTCCAGGGCGACCACCGGGAGCGACAGCACTGCTCCCGCGATCCAACGTCGCTTCCAGACGGCCACATCGGCTGCGCGGTCGTGCCCACCGGGCGCACCCGCCGCACGAGCCTTGTAGCCCGCGCGATCCACCGCCTCGGCGGCGCGTCGAGTCACCTCGGCGCGGTCTCCGCCGGGCGCCAGATTCAGCCGCGCGCGCTCCGTGGCAAAGTTCACCCGCGCCGTCTCGACGCCGGGCACACCGCCCAGCGCCTTCTCCACCTTCCGCACGCAGGAAGCGCAGCTCATCCCTTCGATTTCAAGGACCACAAACTCGCCGGTCGGCGCCGTCTCCGCTGGGACCGCAGCTGTGGGAGAGGTTACCGTCGGCGTCGATTCCTCCAGCGCATAGTCCTCCCCCTCAAGAGACCGGCGAAGCGCCTCCAAGGTAACCGACTCGTCGACCTCGATGTCGGCGACGCCCTCGGCCAGCGACACGTCGACGCGATGAACGCCGGGCACCGTTTCCAGCGCCCCGCGCACCGCCGAGACGCAGTGCTGGCAACTCATGCCTGTGACGCGCAGGCGACGCTTCTCGATCACGGGAGCAGCCATCTTCAGCGGACGCTTGTGGCGCCATAGCCCTTCCTCGTCACCGCCTCGACGAGCGTCTGGGGCGTGACTGCGGAGGCCAGTTCAACGACGGCCTCGCCTGCTTCGAGCGACACCTGCACCGTGGCCACGCCGGGCACTTCCCGCAGCGCCTTGGCCACGCGATTCGCGCAACCGCCACAGGTCATTCCATCAATCTTGAGCTTCTCTGTCATCGTTACTCATCCCTTCGCGCCGCTGACACGCGGCTGCCAAGTAGCATGCAGGGATCAGGCCAGAGGCACCGGAGGGAGTGTCAGGGGAAGGGTGTGCGCCCGATCGCGAAGAGGGCACTAAATTGAGCTTGACGAAGCAGGGGTGGATAGGAATCGTTTGCTCGCATCCAGTCAGTAACTTACGGGGTATAAACATGAGGAAGGCTATTCGACGCTTTTGGGGCTTGGTGGGCATAGCGGGAAGTATCTTGTTCTCCGAGACAGCTGATTGCGCGACCACTTACGGCTTGCAGTTCGGGGTTTATCAATCGCCGGACAATGCATCCCAGCGGGTCGCGTACTTGAAGTCCCTTGGATTCAATGTGAGCGCGCATCAGGAAGGTGGGGTGAGCAAGGTTGTGCTCCCAGTCGGAGAGGCCCTGACGGACGCATATGCGGTTCGTACGCTGATGGCACTGCCGCCGACGGATACTCCCGTCATAGTGAGCCTCGAAGCTGAAAGCGTGAGTCCGGACGCGTTGTTTGCGGTCCCCATCTTTCATCTTGGACCTGGCGACTATGGTGCATTAGAGCCACGGACGCTCGTGGGTAACCAGAGGTATGCTGATCTGGAGGCGCTGGACGGGAAGGATGAATACGCTACTGCGTTGTCTCGCCACCTCTCGGAGTGCGACGGGGACGACCCCCTTCGAGGCTATATTCTCGCCAACTTGGGAATACTGGCGATTAAGTCGAGGGACTACACAAAGGCGCTCGAGTACCTAGGCCCCGTTAGCAAAGGGGTTGTGCCGTCCGCTGCTTCGCACCGCGCGATGGCGATGAGGCGCTACGCGTGGGTGCTCCACAAGACGGGAAGGAAGCTGGAAGCGTATCTGGCGTACCGTCAGATAATGACTTTGTTTCCCCTTGGCGCTTCCCGCGACACTGCTGTCGTTGAGGCTGCCGGCTGTTACTTGGAGTTGTGCCGCTCCGCGAAGGGGGATTTGAAGGAGTTTAGATTATTCGTTGAGCGCGAACGTTCTCAAATTGGAGAATCTGCTCGTGTACGGCTAGATCTGATGAATGCAGAATCATTCTACTACTCCCAAGAATATGTTCGGAGCACCGAAGAGCTACATCATTTTTTGGCAAGTACGGCAGTCTCTGAGTATCCATCGGAGCACATGATGGGAAGATTGTTCCTTGCGTTGTCGTACGGGGAGTTGGGTGATCTGTCTGAATGTCTTTCGCAGCTGGACGTCATTGAGCGAGACGCCTCGGAGTATCCAACGACTGCTTTTGAAGGTTTTGAAGACTTTAGGTCCACAGCTATTGGATGGAGGAATCATTATATGCAACTGAAGGATAATTCCGACGAGGAGTACGTAAAGTGATGTTTTTAAGTACGAAAGCTCTGCGAAGCGTGACCTCTGTACTTCTGTTCCTCTTTACACCACTGCTGGCATTGCAGGCAGCTCCTGATCCAAAGGCTCCCTTCACTCCCACTCCCACTCCCACTCCTACTCCGGTCGCATGTGAAGGATGTTCAGATGGCGGCCTGAGTACACATACTTATGATCAGGCGTGCGGCAATTGTCTTCGCTCAGACGAGGTTTTTGGAGATGATCCTCCCGACTACTCTGATCCATATGTAAACTGCCGCGGCAGCGAGGAGGACGAAACTTGCCCTTCAAACAATCCGAAATGTCCAAGAATTGTGGTTAATCCCTTACCTTGTCAACCCGCTGCTTGCTGCACAATTCCGGTGACTTTGACGTACTCAGAAATAAATTGCGAAATTGTTTACAATGACGGACCGCCGTACCTTTGTCAATGCAATGCGACTGTGTTTTACTACATAACTAGCCGCTGCGCCTCAAACTGATCAAGAAAGGATCCTCGCTCAATGCTAAAATCAGTTGCTGTTTCGGGTTTGTTTTTCTGCTTTCTGTGTTGCCCACTACTCGGGGAATCTTCCGGAGTCTTATCCACCCGTCCTGTGGGTCAGGAGATTGAGCGTTTAGCTCAGTCATCCGGGGAGCTCTCTGGAGTTCAGGTACCCGTAACCCTCTCATATAAATATGAACGATTGCAATCATACCCCATGGAGGCTCTTGCACTTCAGCCAGAGTCGCGCGGTTCCTCCATCACCGACGGTAGGTTGGGGACCTTGCTCAGCCACCCGGCGGTCCCTACCGGAAGAGTTGGACAGACAATCGCAGTTACTGTTGAATCCAATAGCATGTATCAAGAAAGGACCCAACTCTCCGTTCGACAGATACGCAACGGCTCCGCCCAGTGGGTCTTGGACCTCGCGCCTGGCGATGGAACGTCTGTCACCCGCTACCGTCAGGAGGGGGGCGAGCTAACGACGACCATCTTTCATGCAGGGCCCGATGGTAGCCTGAAGGAGGACAGCTCCTCCGCACCGGCCGTCACTGCCTCGCTTCTTCCCTACGACCCGCTCAAGGTTCTCAAGAGTGCCAGTTGGTACCTTGGCGAATTGCCGCGCCTCCAGAGCACTACCGTCGACGCCTCGACGATTGAGGTTTCGACGAAGCACGACACCGCCCGGATCCGGCTGGGCCCAGCTCCTGCACTCCTTAAGAACACCGGTACGCGCAAGGACGGTCAGGTGACGGTGGTTGAGCCGACCTACGCCAGCGAGGAGTCGATGGTGCCCGATTCGGTGACCATCACGGTGACCGGCGCCGACGGTGCTCTCCTCACCAAGGAGACGATCACCGAAATCAAGATTCGTCCGCTCACTGCGGAGGAACTCCGCACCGAATGGGACGCGCCGCCGCGCTTTAACTGAGGGGCGCGTTCCTCAATCCGTCGCCTTTTCGATCCACGCAAGGGAGAACAGGAATGCGAGGGTTCGTCCGTCGGGCGAATCTTCGAAGTCCTTTGGGGACCAAGTGGGCGAGTCGATCCAGAGCTGGGGATTCGCCAAGGGAGCCTTCAACTCGAACGGTATCCTGAGGTCGAAGTAGCCGTTGGGCATGGTGCCGCTGTACGGAGCCAGTCCCGAGGAAAGGCGACCGGCGCGGAACTCGACGGTCTCCGTTGGGTAGGGCTGACGGAAACCCTGCATCCTGACCTGGTACTTGCCGGGCGCCAGATCGCCTTCGAAGCGGATCCCCACCCGGTCGTTGGCCCCCCAGCGGAAAGTCGTCAGATCGCTGCCGATTTCCACGACGGACCAGCCATCGCGCATGGCCTGACGCATCTTTACCCATTCGCCTTTGATTTTGGCTATTTTTGGCGTTTCTTGACGCGTAAGTCCTTTATCCTCAGTCCGTCCATCTCTGAAAACGGCTGTAGTGCCGACCTACTATCTTGACGGCGCGGTGCTGGGCTAGGAC
>WGMQ01000050.1 GCA_016125005.1 bacterium
ATCCACCGCGACGTGAAGCCAGCCAACTGCCTCATGGACAAGGCGGGGCGCCTGAAGCTGGCGGACTTCGGCTTGGCGAAGATCCTGGATTCGGACACGAATCTCACCTCGACCGGCGTCAGCATGGGTTCGCCAAACTACATGTCGCCGGAAATGGCGAAGGGCGAGAAGGCCGACCATCGCGCCGACATGTACGCCGTTGGTTTGACCCTTTATCAGATGCTGACCGGCAAGCTGGCGTTTTCCGGACCCACCGCGACAGCGGTCCTCCTCAAGCAGGTCAACGAGGACCTCCCCATCACCAGCGAACTGGTCGCGAAGGCCGGTCTTGAGTTGGTGGCGATTATCAAGCGCATGTGCGCCAAGTACCCGGATGAGCGCTTTGACACCTATGAGGAACTAATCAAGCTGCTGAAGCACATTCGTGCGACCGCCAAGGACACTCCGGCGGGGATGGTCATGGCGGAGTCACGAACCGTACAGCTGGAATCGGTTTCCGACAACCGTCGCCCGTCGCTCGATGCGCCCGCTACCTGGGCGGGAGCAGCCATCTCTCCCACGGTCCCCTCGCGTCAGTCGGTCGAGCAGCTTCCTGTGCCGGAGGCACCTGACCGGTCGCGGAGCAAGCTCCCCATGGTCGCCGTGGCAGCAGCGCTGATCCTCGCGGCGGTGGGTTTGGGCCTGTACGCCCTTTCCGGTCCGTCCGGCGACGAATCGAAAGCTGGTCACCCACCGGTCCCGGCCACGCCCTCGCCCTCGGCCACGACAGGAACCCTCGGCGGGGAGGTCACCGTCACCGGGATTGATGCATCGGAACTCGCTGGCACTAAGATCCTCCTCTTTGCGGGAGTCGACAAGGAACAGTATCGGCTGTCGGCCGAACGAATCGCTGGGCTCCGTAAGGAGGTGGTTGCGATGCAGGCAGAGCTGAACCAGGCATTGTCGGCGATCACGGGCGAGGTGGAGTTGCGGCGGACACTTCAGGCCCAGCTTGCAGAGCAAAGCTCGCAGAGCAAGGAACTGAGCACCGTCAAGGCCACCGGCGACGCCTACTACACCGAGGTGGCGCGACTGAAGCAAAGCATCGCGAACCTGGAGACGAACCTGGCAAGCTTCAACAAGACGGGCTTTGCCAAGCTGGTTTGCGAGCACCCCGTGACCCAGCAACAATTCATCCTTACAGTCACGAACAACAAAAAGGCCGAATCGGTCGCGCTCGCCGAGCGCGCTTTGTCGGAGGGCCGCGCGGAGCTCCAGAAGCGCGAGGCCGAAATGAAGCGGCTCGAAGTCGACTACGCGTCGAAGAACGATAGCCTGCAAACTCTCAACGGAAAGGTGGAAGCGCTGCAGGGCGAACTGCGGTCGCTCAGTACCGGCGCCCAGGCACAACTCTTCCGCACCCGATTCCCCGAACTGGTCCGCAAGCAGGCAGAGTTGATGGCAGAGGAAGCGCGTCTTGCAGAGATCGCTCCGTCGCAGCCCCCCGCAGGCGAAGCGGTAATCGACGGAAGTGGCAGGTTTGTGTTCCGGGACATTCGCCCGGGAGATTACCTTCTGCTCCTCAAGGCAGCAGCCACTGGCCAAGGAGCGACGGCGAGGGACCTGACCTGGATCATCGAGCAGCCCGTGAAGGTCGGCAGCGAGGTCAGCGTGCCGATGTCAGGAGCCAACGCGATCGTGAACCGCCGCCAGGAGGCAACCCCCCTGCTGGCCCGCATGCCGGATTCCGATTACATCGACCGGGCGATCACCATGGCCGTTGCCAGTGGCGAGCAGCGCGACACGGCGCTCCCGCAGGTTGTTTGGACCACGGCCATCCTGACCGACTGATTCAGCGATAGTCCCATCGGTCGAACGTTTTTGCGGCCATTTCTTTCCCTTGTCCCTAACCGCGAGCGTGGCATCATCGGTCATGCTCTTCAGTCTGGAGGAGGACAACATGGGTTTCCTGTCAAAGCTGTTTGGAAAGAAGGACGCTCCCCAAGCGCCACCACCTGCGGCCAAACCAGCCGCACAGGAGGAGTGGTCGGAAGGAAGTTCTGTCCCGCAGGAACTCGCCGCCTCTGAGGCGCTGTTGCTCTTCAATGGGGAAAAACCGCCCGTATTCCTCGACGTCCGCGAGGAGCACGAACTGGATGCGTTCGGCTTCATTCCCAACTCGATCCACATTCCCATGCACGAAGTTCAAGGGCGCACCGACGAGTTGGACGCCGCGCGCCCAGTGGTCGTCTACTGTGCCTCTGGCATGCGCAGCATGGATGTGGGCTTCTTCCTGATCCAACAGGGGTTCAAGGATGTCTCGAACCTCAACGGTGGTATCAACGCATGGCCAGGCCCTGTCAGCAGGCGTGGGCAATGATTTGATTGACGGCACGATTATTCCACACTACAACACAGCCAGGAGTACGATGGATGCGAAAGTTATCGACTAGTCTAGCAATCCTGCTCGTTGGCACCGCAGGAATTGCCTTTGCTGAACCGCCAGACACTCTCCACACCGACTTCGTGCGGGTGGTGCGGGAATGGCCCGCCGGCCGCGGACCCAGCCAGACCGTCTACGTCAAGCGCGCAACCGCGGAACTGAGGAAGGGACCGAGCGCCAGCGACTCCGTTGTTGCCACGCTCAAGCAGGGCGAGGCGCTCACGGTGGTGGCCGCCGAACCGGCCCGCCTCAAGGTGAAGACCGCGACGGGTCTTGAAGGATTCATCACGAGGATCAACGTATCCGATTCGAAGCCCTCGGGGGTCTCGGGCGGCCAACTCATCGTGGCAAGCAACACTTCCACCACCACCGGCGCAAACGCCGCCTCCATCCGGGGACTTTCTCCCATGGCGGAAAAGTACGCCAAGGATCTGAAAATCTCCGAGGATGCCGTCGAGGACGTGAAGAAGATGGAGAAGGTCGGAGACCAGATCTCTCCCGCCCAAGTCGCCAGCTTTGCTCGTGAAGGAGGCGTGGTCGCACCATGAGACACTCCCTGATCCTAGCCACTGCCCTCGCAGTCCTGATCCCCCTTGGCTGCACCACCACCGAGCTGGCGGACGCCACGCGCGTGGGCCTGCTTGCGACCGGCAATGATTCCGAGAAGAACCTCGCCCTGGTTAATGCGGGTGAGAAGATGGCCAACGCGGCCCTCCCCATGAGCTACGAGGATGAGCGTGCGCTGGGCGGCAGCGTGGCCATCGCCAGCTTTGAGAAGTATGGTAGCCTCCTCAACAATGCCGAGGTGCAACGCTACGTCACGCTGGTCGGTCTCACGGTCGCCGCGAAGACCAACCGACCCGACGTCCCGTTCCGCTTCGCTGTCGTGGATTCAGACGACGTGAATGCCTGGGCGGCGCCCGGCGGCTATATCTTCCTGACCAAGGGCGCCTTGGTGCTCATGGAGGACGAAGCACAGTTGGCGGGCGTGCTTGGCCACGAAATCGCCCACGTGTGCCGCTACCACATGGTTACCATGCTGCAGCGCGGTCGACTGCTTTCGGCTGCTGCCGAGGGGGCATCCGCTTTCGGTGGCGACTCGGCTCGAATCGCCTCCGGCGTGAACGGCGGCCTCGATGTGCTCTTCGAAAAAGGCTATGACCGGAAGATGGAGTACGAAGCGGACGTGGTCGGCATGGACTACGCAGCCGCGGCTGGCTACGATCCCACCGGTCTTCGCCGATACCTTACGGGCCTTGAGAAGACAGGCAGCGGCAAGGGAGGCGGCTGGCTCGAGTCCACTCACCCCGACCTCGTCGACCGCGTAACAGGTCTCGATACGGCCTATGCCAACGGGTATCAGGAACTGGGCGGCGCCGTGCAGAAGGAACGCTTCGCCGCGATGACCAAGTCGCTTCGCTAACGCGAGGCCGAGGATGACGGCATGACCGATTCACTCAACCGGGGCGACGGTCGGGCCGCCGATACGACTTCCCAACCGCTGCCCAACAAGCGCCGACCATGGACCCGCCGCCTCCTCAATGCGGCGGGCATTGCACTGGTGATCGGCGCTTTGCTCGTGTTGGCACTCCCCACGGTCCTCACATCCAACTTTGTCGTGGGCCTCGGCCTCGGCCAGGCAAACAAGATGTTTCCCGGCACGGTGACCATCGCCAACGTTGACCTTGGATGGACACAGCCGCTCGCGATCGACGACGTTACAATGAACGACGCCAACGGGGAGCAGTTCCTCAAGCTGGAGGAATTCGCGATGGGGCGCTCGATCATCGGCGCCGCCACCGAACCCGATCGCCTCGGGACCCTGCGGCTGAAGGCCCTTTCGGTGGCGGTGACAAAGCGCGCCGATGGGACTTTCAACTTCGCCGATTTCATTCCCCCCGCTGATCCAAACGCTCCTCCAGCGGTGGTCGAACCAACAGAGCCTTTCGAACTCGTTCTATCGAAACTGCTTCCCACAATTCCTCTTCCCACCAGCAAGCTCCGTCTTGAGATTGAGGCGATCGACGTTGTCTATACGGACGAATCGGTCCCGGGCAGCCAGCCAATGCGCCTCGCCGTCGACTCGGCGCTCCTTGACTATCCCGGGGGAAACGCCCCCCTGATCCTGACGGGCAAGGGCGTCGTCGCAGGCTTCGGCAGCAATGTTCCCTACGCATTCGCCCTCAAACTCAGTCAATGGTGTGATGGCACAACGATCGACTTCTCCCGCAGCACCCTCGATCTGGTGCTCTCCACCGATGAGAAGCTCGATCCGGCGACTGCATTGCTGCATGCGGCCGCCCAGATCGATGGCGAAAAAGCAGTCCTGCGCCTCAGCCTTCCGCTCGATTCCCTGACGCCGTTTCGGTCCGTTGCCCCATCCCTCCCGGAACTTGGGGGCGTGGTCGTCCTCGTTGCGAGCCTGGATTCGAGACAGAACCCCGCCGAGGTAGGCGTAGGTATTCGCCTAGATCAAGTCAGGGGCTCCGATGGCAGCAAGTGGCGGTTGGCGACCAGCAATATAGATCTCTATACAACAGCCAGTATAGACAGGAAGGCACTAACACCCACCGGAGCAATTGCCGAACTCAACAGCGACTTCATGAAGCTCGGGGTGGATGTGAGCGCCACATCCGCGGACAGCTATGCGATCCACACACAGGGCTCCTTCGAATCCGTGCCGCTCTTGAAACTCGTTGACGGAGATATGTTGGCGGCAGTCCCACCGACGGATGTTGGTGTGCGACTTGACGTGGCGGGTAGTGTCAGCACGACTGGGGCCCTCGATCTTGAGAGCAAGTTCTCGCTTCTCCCCCGATCCATCAACGTCGAACGTCTACCCTTTCCAGAGGCACTCAGGCCCACCGATCCGACCCTGTCACTCAAGGTGTTTTCCATCGACACGGACACTCATGTGGCGCGAACCGCCGCAGGAGCACTGACGGTGACAAGCAAATGGAAAGGGCCGCTCGGCACCCTCAGTGCGCAGGTGGAACAGCAGCAGCCGATCTTGCAGACCAGGCTGGCCGTAGACTCCGATCTTTCGGTTCTCGACCAATGGCTCCGCGACTCCTTTGTGCTGCAACCTGCAGTGGGCTTTGGTGGGCAGCTTGGTTTCACACATGAGCTCCAGATGGATTCAACACGCGCCCATCAGAAGGGCAGACTGAGCGTGGCAGCGCTTTCCGTCACCAATGATCTCATTCCGAACGGGCAATACACCGACGACATCACGCTCGACTGGGGCGCCGAGACGGCGATGAACTCCGGCGACCATGAAACCGATGCACGCATTCGCTTGCAGTCCGTCTATGCGGACCTGGACACCACAGTATCCGCCGCGACCACAGGACTTCTCGCCGCGGAGTGGAACGCCGCCCTCCATCTGGAGCCCGTGATAAACGACCTGGCATCTCCCTATCTCCCGCCGGAACCTCCGATGGTCTTTGCGGGCGACGTGCTTCTTGACGGCCGCGTCCGGGCAGCGAAAGGCGGTTCGTGGGATATACACACCCGTGTGGCCGCGGCGGAGAACTTCGCACTCCAGCTTCCTTCGATGGTTATTGCCATCACCAAGTGGGATCTTGGTTTTGGCACTCATCTTGGAATGAATGAAGGTGTCTATACGCTCGAGTCAGTGGAATCGACCCTCGGCTTTCAGGACTTCGTGAGGGCCAACCTCACCGGCAACGTGCGCACCGACACGGCTAATCATCGCTTCGATCTTAAGTCCGACACGGCCATCGATTGGGCAGGTGCGACTGCGTTTCTCGAAAACTATCTCGCCTCCGGATTCAACGTACTCTTTGCCGCCGAGGGTAGCAGCAAGCTCGATCTTGTCGTGAGCGGCGACATGAATACGTCCGGCGTCATTACCATGTCTTCGCCGCTCCGCGTTGAGATGAGCGAGCACTCCACACTCGATTCCATGACCGTGATCGCTGCCGATCAGGAGTTCTCATTGACGGGCCTGGAGGATAAGCGCGCCTTCCGCATGACGCTTCCATCGCTTGATCCCATGCAGGGCGAATATGCGTTCGGTGGAAGCACAACACTTGCAGGCCTTGGCTGGAGTGGCGGGGCCACGGTGGAGGAGATGCTCCTGCAGGACGAGACCAACTGGACTCCGGCTCAGGGATTGGTCCTCGCGGTCGACAAGGCCGGTATCGCTCGTACTGTCTATACGTCGCCCGCAATGATCCTGGCAATTCCCTCCGTCAATACATCTGTACATGCAAAGATCCCCCCCTCTCTTCTTGGCGCCGACGTCGACGGCAAGGTCACCCTCGGAGACGACATCTCGGGATCGATGCAGTTGCAGTGGCAGCGCCGAATCTCTCCATCGGGAACCGAGAACGATTCTTTGAAGCTCTCCTCCTCGCTTTCGCTACCGCTTGGGAGCATGGCGTCGATGGAATCAGGAAAACTCGTCGAATCAATGATGAGCAAACTGGAGGGGCTCTTCACCACAAGCCTTCAAGCCAATCTCATTCGCGAGGGCCAACCCGGGGACTGGTCACTGCCTTCAATCAAGGCCTACGACGGAAACCTCACGATGGAGCTGACGGGTCTCAACCTTGAGATGCCGAGCGCCGTCATGGCTGACGGCAGCATGTCTATCAATCTATACACCTTCGATGATTCGTGGTACCTGGACGCGCAGGCTCGCCCTCAGCTGGTTTCAGCGGCGGGGATGGCGCTCCCCTATCTGGATGCGATGACGGGAACGCTGCAGGCTCGCTTCGTCAACATGCAGGACCTTTCGATCGACAACGCAATCCTTGAGATTCCCGGCGGTGGTACAGGGCTGGAGCTACGTGGGGAGATGCGGGAGGTCACGGCCCTCTCACGGTCAACGAAGACCGGGGTGGATCTGCTGCTGGATACGCCGTTCCAGATCTTCTACACCGTTCGTCAGGACTTCTCAAAAGTGAGTGCATACGGCCCCGCGATCACGGGTAGCGGCTCCATGCAACTGGACGGTGTTTTCGAGAACTTCCCGGGCGAGCAGGCCACCTTCGATTCCAGCCTGACGATGAGCGAGGCAAGCATCGCCTACGCGGACATGGCAAAGCTAAGCAACTTGGACGGCGCGCTCCCCTACACCAAGCGGCTTTTCGTCGACAGCACCGTGACCGACCATCGCAGGCCCGTTCAGGGGCAGATGGCGATGGGCTCAACCGCGTATCAGTACCCGCCCTATACGCTGACAATCCGCAACATGGCCATCACGGGCAGGTTGTCGAACACGAGCCTGGTCACCCAGGTGCGATCCAGCGATTTCTTCGGCGGAACCTTCGACTCCCAGCTCTCGCTCCGCCGCGAGCAGGGGGATCCAGTCCTGGAGGGCGTGTTCTCGATCACCGGCTTCGATGGGGCTTCGTTCCTGCCAGCATTGCGCAGGGTCAGCCTCAACCGGCGCGGCTTTGACGCCTTCGGGTTCGGTCGTACCCGGCTCCGCGAGGGCGCGACGATTGACGGGCTTCTCGACGACATGGTTGTCCGCGTGGATCTGACTTCCTTCGGCCGCGAGTTCCTTCGCGAAAGCTTGCGTGTCGTCGACCCGCAAGGCGCGAACCCCGGCATCCAGTCGCTCAACGCGATGCTGGTGGCATCCTCTCCAGTACGCGGTTTCATCGATCTGCGCGGCGCCCTCCTTTCGTGCGCCGTTCGCATGTCCACCCCCACGGGAACCAGCGTGGACGTGCCGATTTTCGACCGAACCAGTATTTCCAACCTGCTCGAGCCGTACTTCGATCCGAGCTACGACCAGATGCTCGTGCTCGGCCGTAGCGCCCTTAACATGCTGCTCGCGGAAAGCTTTCAAGAGATCCGCGCCAACCTCGCCACAGGAGTTCAACAATGAAACGCTTCTGGCTATTCGCGCTGCTGTTGATCGCAGCCCCACTGCTCACAACGGGCTGCGTCGGCAGCCTATTCGGGATCAACCTGACTGCCGTTGGCGAGAAGACAGCGCTTGAAAGGCAGGTCCTGGGCACCTACGAGCAGATCGGGCGCGATCTATCTGTCTATGCATCTGTACGCGGTGTTGATCCGTCGGGCGCGCTCAAGGAGCCCCCCGCCAGCACCGATAGCCAGCGGGCCACCATGCTTGCCCTTAATAACCGACGCTACAACCGCGACGACCTAGAGCTGCTCCTCACGGCAGGCGCAGTTGGCGAGGGTAACGATGGATTGCTGTCTATACGGAATGATGCCGCTGTCACGGCCTCTACCATCGGGGAGGAGTTGGCTCGTCAGGTCATCGTTGAGGAGAATCGTGATCGCGTAACGATCCTATCGCGCCTTCAGGAGACAACACCGGGTGTCACGGAAGCCAATAGAGCGGACGTGGCCTGGGTCTTCGCGACATTGAATCACGACCTTGCCCCGGCAGGAGCCTCGATCCAGCGCCGCGATGGCACGTGGGTGACCAAATGAAACAGCCTCGCCTTCTTCTGGCTTCACTACTCGTCGGTGCGCTTGCGCCCGTCGCAGCGCAGCCTCCGGAAATGCAGGTCGAGGGATTCCTCACCTCGGCAAAGGGGAGCGAGTACCAGCCCACCGTTTCTGCTGATGGCAATTGGCTTGTCTATGCGTCTGAGTCCGATGGCGCCGCGGCGCTGCACCGCCTTGATCTGCGGGGCATACCTTGGCGCGCGGATTTGATCAGGAAGCCCACCCGCCCCCAGCCCCCCAAGCCGCTTTTCCCCCACCCGGCGGCGACCACCGAACCGGTCTTCTCTCCCACCGGAGATGCGATTGCCTTCGTCTCACGTCGCGATGATGCGCTCGGCGATGTCTATATCGCGTCCTCGATCACTGGACAGGCAAGGCGTCTCTCCCAGCGGGGCGCCCGTGACAGCCAGCCTCGTTTCACGCCCGACGGAAAGTATCTCGAATGGACCAGTATCGCCATTGATGGCACCGCGAACACCCAGAGATGGTCGATCGCCGAGAAGACCTTCAGCCCAGGCGAGGTCGCTGCGACACAGGAACGTGCGAATCCGCCTGGCTTTGTAGCCTCTTATTCGCCAGACGGTTCGCTGGCACTTGTCTATACGACCGACACCAACGTGGACGGATCCCGTGGCCCAGGGGATGATCCCGTCGCAATGGAGTGGAGGGACAACGCTTGGCGCCAGGTTTCGACGCCCATCGCCCAGGCCCGGGGGATTGCGCGCAATCCGGTGACTGGCGAGATCATCGTCGCGGGGAAGTTTCTCGAAAGTCAGGACATTGTGGTCCTGCGTGATGCCCCCCTTCGAACAGCGACCGCTATCAGCGAGTTACTCGACGAGGCGGCACGGCTCCAAACGCGCTGGGGAGCGGATTCGGAGCTGGCGCTGGCGTGCCTCGCCAAGGCCGCCACCGAACCGCTCAATGGATCCGACAGTCCGAAGCTTTCAACAGACGCACTGCTGCGGTATGCACGGGCGCTCAACCGCAAAGGTCGCCATGCTCAGGCGGCACAACTGCTGTCGGAGCGGATGCCTGCCGTTCAGGACGAGATCATGCAGCTTCGACTGGAAGCGCAGTTCCTCAATGCGCGCCAGCAACTCGCCCAGCGACTACGCCGCGAAAATCCATTCGCCCTCTCGCCCATGGAGAACATCGAAGGACGCCTCCGGGTCCTTATGGGTCGATTCCGCGAAGCGGGGCTCGTTGATGATGCGGCAGAGGCTGGTCTGACGCTCGCGACGTTCTACCTCAATACAGATCGCTACCTGGATGCGGCTGGCGAGACAGAGAAAATCCTGGCGGGTGAATCAGCCAATGATGACCTCAAATCGCGGACGATTCTCTTCCGTGCGAATCTCTTCACCCGTATGGAACTGGGCAGCGAAACGCGCGGTGCGCTGATACAGCTGCTGGAACTCAATCCGCCATCCGTCACCGTGAAGGACGATGCAGCCAAGCGACTCATCGACCAGACGATCCAGCAGGCGACGGAGCGCGACGAAAGTCCCGTGATCGCCCTGCGGGGACTCGCCTCACAGGCGGAGGAGATCCCCTGGCTCTCGGCGCGCGTGCTGATCGCCGAGGCCCGTCAGTTCGAGAACTTTGGAGACAGGGCCTCCGCCATTGATGCGTGCCAGCGGGCCCTGCGCTTCGCCGAGCAAGCCCCTGAGCCGACCCTCGACGCAGCCCGCAATCTTCTGCGTCTCGCCACGGCCGCTGGGACCTCGCGGGTACTGCTCGAGCAGGTGGCGGAAATGGCCCAGTCCATCGCCAAGGTTGCGCCGGGAACTCGCATCGAAGCCGATGCCCGCGATCTCCTCATCTCCGCCTGGCTCGACAAGGCACGCTCGCAGGCGATCCTCGGGGATCCCGCACTGGCTCTCAGCAGCTTTGCGGCCCTCATCGAACGGGAGCCGACAAATCTTGATGCCTATCGTGGTCTATACGACGCCGCGGCGGCGAACCCGGCGGCGCTTGCGCTTGAGACAGAGAAGGCCCGTGCCGCTGTGAGCGCGGAAAAGGATTCCGCTCTCGCCTGGTACCGGCTTGCGCTCGCGCAGAGCTACGAGGCCAAAGTCTCAACCCGACCGGTCAAGTCGGTGGAGCGTGCCCTGCTCCTCGACGGCACCAAGCCCCAGTTCTATCTCCTGAAGGGCTTTCTCCTCGAGCAGCTATACGACGAGGGGAAGCGCAACGGGAAGGCATCAATCGCCTACATCGACGGCGCTTCACAGGCCTACGAACAGGGCTTGGCCCTTGTTGATCGGTCCCGGAGTCCCCGTCTATACGCGGACTTTGTGCTTAACTCGGCCAACGCAGCCTCCTCGCTTTCCCAGTACTTCAAGGCCAACGATCTATACAGGGAACGCGAGGCGCTCGGAATCCCACTGGAGCCGTGGCAGCGCGAGATGATCTTCCACTGGAATGCCGGCATGGCTGCCTTCCAGGCGTCCGATCCGAGACGTGCCGTGCGACAGTTCGACATGGCGCTTGATGTACTCGCCAAGCATCCCTCCGCCGCGAATGGGGACGCGGTCCGTTACGAGCTAATGGGGCGTAGGGCGCTTGCCTTCATGGACCAGGATCGCTTCGTGGATGCATCGGAGGCGTTCGAACAATCGCTTGCACTCGCCCCCGCCGATTCGTTGGCCCGCGTGCGACTGATTCGAAATCTAGCCTTCATGTGGGAGCGCCAGGCATCGAGCCCCACCGAGAAGGAGCCGCTCACGCTTCTGCTCCGTGCCCGTGCTCGAGCCGAGGAGGCACTTCTCGCGCTCCAGAGCCCTACCCTGAAACCGGATCGTGACTACACGCGCAGCGGGGGACTCATCGATATCAACATCGCCTTCAGCACCGACGCGGTGGGCGGCGGGGCGAAGCTCGGTTTTGACCGTTCCGACGAGGAACGCCTGCTCCACGCACTGCTCGGTCGAATCGAGCAGCGTCTCGGCCAGCCAGCCGCGGCCATCACCCATTGGGATCGCCAGATGGCTCTCGACCCCAAAATGGACGACACGAGCCGCGCCTACTATTCATCGCTGCGTGCCGTGACCCTCAATCGCCTCGCCGACGCCAGTCATGCCATTGATGAAACCGATGCGGCACTGTCCCAGGCCCAGCAGGGGCTCGCTCTCACGCACTACACCATCGCCCTCCAGGAGATCATGAACGGCGGTGGTGCCGTCCAGTTGGTGACCCAGATCGCCGAACTGCGTCTCTCCTCCGATGCATCGCTTAATCGAGATCCCGCTACTTGGTGGATGATTCCGCCCGCCGAGTTGGCCGGTATAGACAGCGATTGGGAACTGCTCGACCGCGCCGCAGACCGGTTGCTCTCCATCAAGGATCCCATTCTGCTCGATGGTTCCCTGCTGATCATCGATCCCACCGATGAGGCGAAACTCAGCCTGGTTCGCGCGCTGGCCAACGAGCAGCTTGCACGAAGCATGTCTCCACAGGATCCGATCGCCGGGGTCCGCTCCGGCTTTCACTACCACTCGGCAGTAATCAACGCAGACCGCGTCATCTCCGCCTATGCCGCCGCAAGCGACACGCAGTTGGCCGCTCGCCTCTCGTTTCTGGCTTGGGGAGTGAAGATTCGCGCATCGCTTCTGTCCACCCTCGCGACCGAAGCGCTGGCATCCCCGGAGATTGATGCGGCCAAGGCCTTTGCTGAGGAAACCGGCCAGTCGCATCTCGAGTGGTGGCTGTATAGCACCATCGCGATCCATGCACCCGATGCCAGCACTCGCGCTGCGGCCGCAAATGCCGCCCTGTCGGCATTTGCGGAATCGCCGATCCCCGTCCTCACCGATCAGGATGCCAATCCATGGCTGCTCTTCGACACACTCGAAGGCATCATGCTGACAAACGCGAAGTCATCTGGCGACGCCATCGCCGCGTGGAACACGGTCGATGCTTGGCGCGTCGTGCGTCAGCGGTGGATGCTCCGCGGACTGACTTTCCCCAACCTTCGGGGCGACCAGGCAGAATGGTATGACCGCTTCGTCGGCGCGCGCGATGCCTACGCTGCCAGCCAGGTTGCACTCCAAAGAATTGGACCGGCCAATCCGGCCCTTCGCGTCGTTGAGCAGGAGAATTCCCGTCGGGCGAAGGCGACCCTCCAGGACGTGATCGACGAGGGGCGTCGCATGGGCTATTCCATCGCGCAGGTCCTTGTCCCCGTGCCGGGTGGATACGATACCCTCTCGGCAATCTTCGACATCGAGCCGTCGTTCCTGTTGGATCGCGAGGTCGCAGGATCTAGATTTATAGCAATCTATACACGCGAAGCGCAGCGTTTCGTGGAGGCGGTGGACTCCGCTCCTGCCATTGTGTTCGGCGACGGTCGCGCCGCTTCATCGTACCCGGATGCCCTGCACATCCTGAACACCGCTGGACTCTTTCAGAGCTACATGAAGCTCTCCCTCGCGGGGGCCTCGATTCCTCTGGTCTATACGGTCGGCGCTCCTCCAGCCAATAATGCACTTTACCTGGCGACCTCGTTGCAGGTGAGCGAGGCGGTAATCCCCGCCTCCGGGAATCCTGCTGACTGGGTGCTATCCGGCAGCAATCGGACCTTGGGCAGCGTTCTCGACTCATGCCGGAGCCTCGAAGCAATCTCCCTGAAACTCGCCTGGCCTGCGTCGCTTCCCACACGTGAGCAGCAGGCGCGGCGGCTCGGACTGCTGGCTTGGCTCGAGGGGCGGGGCATCGTGACGGCGACACTCGATGGGACGCCATGGCTAGGCAAGACGCTCGATCCGCGAGAGAACCGCGATCTCGCCGTGGAGGAACTATCCGTTCACGAGTTCCGCCTGCGCGTTGCGCTGGAGAAGGGCCGCAGCCTTGAGGGAATCCAGGCGATCCGCGACCGCATCTTCATCAAGGAAGCACTCGGGCTGGAGGAGCTGAACGGCGACAACGGGACCGAGTACCTCTGGATCGACTATCAGAACCTGGCGCGGCTGCAACTGAACGAGGGAAATCCCGCCGAAGCTCTCGAGGCGAGCCGTCGCTCCCTTGAACTGCTTCGCAGGGCCTCAACGGATCCGCAGCAGATCGCCGACGGTCTGATCCTTGTCGGCGACTGTGCCTCCCACGCCAACGACCTGCCGGTGGCGCGTGAGGCGTACAACGAAGTGATCGCTATCCAACAGGCCGCATCGGATGAGGCCAAGGTGATCGCGGCGCTGCTGAGTCGAGCCTCGGCGGAGGAGGTGGCGGGCGAGTTCGACGCGGCCATCGCGAGCACAAACGAAGCGATCTCGCTGATGCCAAGCGGTTCTCGTCTTGCGCCAATGCGCGCCCGCCAGCGTATCGCCCGCATCATGATCCGCCTCCAGAATCGCTATGCCGAGGGCGAGGCCATCATCGCGCAAATCATCGCGGACGCGCAGGCCGAGGGGATACCGGACGCCGAGTTCGAGGCGCTGATCCTGCGGGCACGCTGCGAGCAGGATACGGCCCGCTTCGAGGAATCGGCCAAGTCGCTCGACGCAGCCGAGGCACTCGCGGCCACGGATCTGGACAAGGTACGCGTCACGATGGAGCGCGGCCAGAACCATTGGCTCCTGTCCGACTACTTCAATGCCTTCCGCGAGCAGCAGAAGGCGTCTGAGCAACTCGCACAGCTCGAATCCACCTCACGCTCGCCCGAGGATGAGCAGCTTTACCGCGTGCTGCGCTTCTCCAATCGGAACCTTTCTGGGCTAATCTCCTGGTCCGTCAACGACCTGAAGCGCGCCTATGGCGAGCTGGATCAGGCGCTGACCCTTGCGGAAAAGTATCGTATAGACAGCGAGATCGCAAGCACCTGCAACAACCGGGGTCTGGTCCTTCGTAGCGAAGCCCGCTACGATGAAGCGGCGACTTGGTTCGGACGCGCCTGGGAGATCGACGAGCGCTACAACAACCGCTGGGGTCGCGCCTACTCGCACCGAAACATCGGCATCAACCTCTCCCTCGCGGGACGCGCGGAGGAAGCACTCCCCCACCTACGTACCGCGGTGGAGCTCTCCCGATCCATCGGCGACGGCGTGAACGAGACCAAGTCCCTCGTGGCGCTCGGCGATGCGTTGTTGGACCTGCGTCTATACAGCGACTCTGTCGCCAACTATACGCAGGCGCTGGAGCTGGCCCGCCGGATACCGCTCCGCGAGATGGAGTGGCGGGCACTCTATGGACTCGGGCGGCTTGCCATCGCAGAGAACAAATCGGACGAGGCACTGGCCCACATCAGTGAGGCTGTCGAGGTGGTGGACAACCTCCGCGCGGCGATTCGCGTGGAGGAGTTCCAGAATGGTTTCCTCCTCGACAAACAGGATCTCTACGACTCGCTAGTGCGGCTGGAACTGGATCGCGGAAACGCGGCGGCAGCGCTGGAAAGCTCCGAGAAATCTCGCGGGCGCAGCTTCATCGACCTGCTCGGCAATCGCCGCCTGAACCTTGGCAACGTGCAGGATCAGTCCCTGCTGGATCAGGAGAAGCGGCTACGCCTGGAGATCGAGATGGCAGAGCGCCAGCTCCAGGTCGCCACCGCCACCGACGCGCCGCCGATTGCCGCGCGCCTTGCCCAACTCAAGAGCGAATACTCGGACTTCCTCATCGTCCTGCGTAGCGACAACCCGCAGCTCGCGGGCTTCGCCACGGTGCAGCCCGTGAAGGTGCCGGAGCTTCAGGCCCTCCTTGAGGAAGACACGAGCATGATCATCTATCATGTGCTCGAAGACGAGGTCGTGGCTTGGACGCTCTCTAGGAACAAGCTCGACGTCGCGCGCACCCCCATCAAACGCGGTGATTTGGTCCGCACGATCGAGACCGCCCGACTCGCCATCCAGAACTTTGGCGAGTTGGGACCGGAGCTTTCGCAGCTCTCCGACGCACTCTTGCTGCCGTCGCTCCCGCAACTGACCGGCGCGAAGCGCGTCTGCATCGTGCCGCACCGGGAATTGCATCTGGTGCCCTTCGCCGCGCTGCCAGTCGGCGCCGATGGCTACCTGATCGACCGCCTGGCCATCTTCTACATGCCGAGCGCTAGCGTCCTCCGCTATACGATCGAACGACGCGAAGGCCGCGAGCGCAGCGACAAGGTCCTCGGCATCGGCAACCCCGACCGCAAGAGTGCCGCCTTCGATCTTCCCTTCGCTCAGAAGGAAGCCGAGCGTCTGCGCTTCGACTTCCCCGACGTCACGATCCGCACGGGCGAGGAGGCCACCGAAAGCTGGCTCGTCGAGAACCTCCAGAACTTCGGCGTGATCCACATCGCCAGCCACGGCGAATATGACCCGAACGCGCCGTTGTTCAGTGCGCTGCTGCTGGCACCGGACGGACAGAACGACGGTTCCCTCTCGGCGCAGGAGATCTTCTCGCTGCAGATGCGCGCCGATCTGGTGGCGTTGAGCGCTTGCCAGACGGGCCTCGGGCGAATCACCTCGGGCGATGACATCGTTGGTCTGAATCGCGCCTTCGTCTATGCGGGGACGCGGCAGTTGCTCTCGACGCTCTGGCGTGTCGACGACATCTCGACGGCGCTGCTCTTCAAGCACTTCTATCGCCAAAGCCGTACACATGACCGGGCGGAGGCACTCCGTCAGGCACAGCTCATCGTCCGCAACCGCCCGGAGTTCCGCCACCCGGCGCGCTGGGCCGGTATCGCGCTCAGCGGTGACTGGAAGTAATCAGTCGCGCTGCGGCTCGCACGCACGATCCGCCGCGCGGCAACCCTGCTCTGTATAGACACCAAGACCGTGCATCGTCGGGCGATCCCCGTTCAGGGCGCACTCCGCGTCGCGGTGCAGGCGGATCGACCGGAACGCCATCGTCAACGCATCGACCACCAGCAAGCGTCCGACCAATGGTTCACCAATGCCGGTGAGGATCTTCAGCGCCTCGACAGCCTGCATCGTGCCGATCATTCCGGCGACAGGACCAAGGATCCCCGCCTCCTGACAGGTCGGAATCGCCCCGGGCGGTGGGATCTCCGGAAAGAGGCAGCGATAGCAGGGCGAGTCCGCGCCGTGATCGTTGGGGAAGACCGTGAGCTGCCCCTCAAAGCGCAGGATCGCGCCCGAAATGAGCGGCTTTCCTAGCAAGTAGCAGGCGTCGTTGACCAGAAAGCGGGTCGGGAAGTTGTCCGAACCGTCCAGAACCAGATCGACGCCTCCGAGCAGGGCCTCGGCGTTCTCCACCGTCAGGCGCGTGACGTGGGGCACTGCGCGGCAATCGGGGTTGATGGCGCACGCGGCGGTGGCGGCCGATTCGGCCTTGGGCGTCCCGAGCGGCGAGCGGGCGTGAATGACCTGGCGTTGCAGGTTGGAAAGCTCCACCGAATCGGAGTCGATGATGTGCAGCTCCCCCACTCCCGCTGCGGCGAGGTACTCGATCACCGGTGACCCAAGCCCCCCTGCGCCGACCATCGCCACACGAGCCGACTGCAACGCCTTCTGCGCCGCGCCGCCAAATCCGGGGAGGAGCAACTGCCGACTGTACCGCTCAAGCTGGTCCTCGTTCAAACGCGCCATCGAGCCAACCTCCTGAAAAGCGTACTGCCCGCCACGAGGGCGGGCAGTCAACCATCACGCTGCGAGCGGATGTCAGTTTGCGCCAATCTTCTCGGCGCCGGCGTTGGTAAGTTGCTTGCTGCTGAAGGGGTGCGTGATGTCGAGCACAGCGGGGGCACTGAAGAACGTGTGACCCATGCCGTGGTCGATCTCGGTCACGCTTTCGACGATCCCCTGGTTGTTGAAGACCACGATGGTGTCGAGGCGCTTGGCCTTCGCATAGAGACCGAAGTAATTCGCCCCCTTGAGGCCCTTGTAGACGAAGATCTCGGTCTGGTCGTTGCCTGCATAGATGACGTCGGGTTCGCCAACGCTGGCGAAGATATCCGCGCGGGCAGCACCGGTGGAGAGCTGGTGGCCACGAACGATGGAGCCATAGCGTTGAATGCTCAGTCCGGCACAGCCGGAGAAGAGAGTGGCAGCGACAAGAGCAAACGAAAGGAACAAAGAGCGGCGCATCGGGTGGAGCCTCCTGACAGCGGGGAAGGGACGGCGAGCCGGTGTCGATTCGCCGTCGTTGCTTGAGGCATCAAGCCACCCGCCGAACACTGTCAAGTTCCAAGCGGCACGAAATCACAGGCGCGCCGAGGTCGCCGTCGTCTGGCCCGTTTCCGGGTGCACGAAGAGGAACTGGATCACATCACCCGACTTGCCGCGCGAGCCCATCTTGCCGGGAGCCGCCAGTGTCGCGCGTCCCGTCAGGGCACCGAAGCTGGCCGTGGCGCCCGCCGGGACGGCCAGTTTCTCCGAGGGGATCTCCTGCCAATCGGTCTCGCCTTCCAGGTAATGCCCGCGGCCTAGGCGCTTCCAGAAGACGCGCGGCTTGGCCTTGCCGTAGGACGAAAGCATCACGTTCATCGTCACCGCGCCGGAGGTATCTTTCAGACCCTCGGAGGCAATGAGCACGGTGGCCTTGGGAACGGCGTAGGGCGACGCTCCATCGGCGGCTTCTTTGGCGGCGTTTTCGATCTGCGCGGCGGCCTCCTTGGCGGTGGCCTTGGTCAGGCCCTCGCCTTTCTTGCCACCCACGATGTCCTTCTGGGGATCGATCTTCTCGGCCACGGTCGCCAGGTCGACCCAGACAACCTCGCTGCTCTTCCACGACTTCCCGGCCTGACCGCCGCCGGAACCGACCGGCAGACTGACGCGAAGCGCATTGCGCGTGACGTCGAAGTAGAGCAGCCCCACGCGATCGCTCGGCGCGGTGTTCTCGTCGAAGGTCGGCGGTTCGGTGCGCGGCTGAAGGTGGATCACGTCCTTCACATGCAGCACGTCCGTGTCGTAGGGCGAGTGGCCCATCGCCTGGCCGTCACCGACCACCACATCGCCACGGGCGATCAGGGTCGCGAACTCCTCCACAGAGGCAGCCTGGTCTGCATTCGAACCCAGCATCTTCTGGACCTGCGCCGTACCCATCACCGGGGCGCCGCCGGCATCCGGGATGTCCTGGCTGTAGAACAGCGCCGCGTTGGAGGAACCGACGGTGACCTCGGTCGGGTCCCAGCTCGGTGGCGCCGCCTCGAAGGCCTTCCACGCCCCAACGCGCGAACCGGCCCGCTCGCTCCCGTTGCAAAAATAGTCGGGACTTGAAGGCAATCCGGCGCCGATGCCGAAGAGACTCAACGTGCCGATCGCCTCATCGACGTTGATCCACGATCCCTGGACGCTCCCCACGATGCCGGAGCGCGTGCCGACGGCCGTCCCTACATGCCCGGCGACGGTCCCCGGGGGCTCGCACTCGCCGAGGCGCTTGTTGTCCACGAATACCGAGTTCGTGGTGCCGACCATCAGCCCGATGTTGGCGGGCACCGCATCCCACCAATCGTCCTCCTTGATGTTCCCCTGGCGGCCGTCCACCTCACCCATCGCGCCGGGCAGCCCCATGTCGGGGCCGATGCGCCGACCGATGATGGCGCCGTTCTCCGCACCGGTGATCAGGGTCGCGTACATCTGCTTGAGGCCCGTGCCCTCCTCGGTCGCGTTCGGGTTGAAGAACGACGTGAAGCCAAAGCTCACGCTGCCGCAGGCCGTGTATAGATCCGCCGCGGTGCCGCCCCCCATGATCTGGGCTTGGTTCCATGCGCCGATCGTGTACTTGAAGAACAAATCCCCGGGATTGATGACCTCGGGCCGCGTCTTGCCCGGCCCCGTCTCCAGATTCGAAATCGTGTTCGTCACGGCGCCGCACATGAAGATAATCTTCTTCGCGAACTCCTCGTTCTGCATGTCGTCGCTCGTCCACATGCCCCCACGGTACATCGCCTGGCTGACAAGCGGAGACCAGCTGTTAAAGAACGTCATGTTCTTGCCCGTCGACGCCTGTCCCGGCGGAGGCGCGAAGGTGACCGGGCTCGGGTTCGTTTCATCGAGCGGCGACAGGTACCAGCGCGACCCGAACCCGCCGTAGCGTGCCTGCATCTGGTCGGTCTCCAGGAACTTGGCGCTCGTGGTTCCCGTGGTCAGGTCGCCCACGGAGCCGGTATTGGCTTCGAAGTAACGCGCATAGAGATTCTGGAATCGCCCCCACTTGGACTTGAGCAGGAGCGGCAGGAACCCGCGCGAGTTGACCCTTTCCGGCGTCGGGATCGGAGGGGGCGGGGGCGCAGGCGTCACCGTCGGTGTTGGCGTGGCGATTCCGCAGGGTATCGCGCAGGGATCGGGTGTTGGGGTTGGGGTCGGCGATTGCTGCGCCAAGGCCGGGGCTTCGGCCAGCATGAGGCCCATTGCCACAAGCGTCGTGATTCGGATCTTCATCGGTATTCTCCTCCTGAGTCTGGCACTGCGCTGTTTGAAAATGTTAGTTTTCAAACAAAAATCAAGAGGTGTTTCCAAAGAAAAGCCTCCGGGACGGAAAGGGAACCGTCCCGGAGGATTGGTGTCCCCCTCTGCGCAAGTTTCAGAGGGGCGGTGGAGGAGGCCCGGTCAGACCTCCGATGGTGCGTGGTTGGGGCGACTCATTCGACCTTGTTGCTCCGAATGATGTCGCCGTCGGAGAGGGTGCCGTTGGTGGGATCGTAGGAATTCTCCATGCCGAAGTACGAGCCCCCGTTGATGAAGCGACGGTCAGGGCCACAGCTCGACATCTTCCAGATCACTCCGAGTCCGAAACGGCGCTCCCAGCGGTCGCGCATGTCGGGATTGTTCGGCAGATCATTCCAGTAGGCTGTCGAATAATCAAAGCTGTGGGCGCCTGTGCCCGCGTTGAAGCGATGGTAGTGTTCCGGTCGCGTGGGCGGCGTAACCGTCGGATCCTGAAAAACATCCGGCTCAATGCTGGTCAGGTAGGCGGTCGGTGTGGTGAGCTGCTTCAGGGAATTGATCCAGCCATAGTAAATAAAGCCCGGCTCGCCGTCGTAGGGAGGCCGCTGGTGGTCGACCGTGTAGGCCTCGATGGCGGTGGCATAGGTCCGGAGGTCATTCTTCACGCGGGCCACCTTCGAGCGGGTCTGTGCCTCCAGGAAATTGGGCACGGCGATGGCCGCCAGGATGGCGATGATGGCGACGACCACCAGAAGTTCGATCAGGGTAAAGGCGCGGCGATTCATGGTTACTTGGCTCCTTTCATCAGAGGCTCGAGATCGGGGGGAATGTTCATGGGTGCGGGGAGCGAGGTGCGGACCTTTTCGTAGTACATCTTGCGGAACTTGTCCCCATCC
The DNA here is from genome assembly GCA_016125005.1 of bacterium. Classification (GTDB taxonomy): domain Bacteria; phylum Sumerlaeota; class Sumerlaeia; order SLMS01; family SLMS01; genus WGMQ01. The sequence continues at coordinate 21,102 of WGMQ01000050.1, forward strand.
GGGCCGAGGTTCAGACGCTTGTACTCTCGGACAACACCTTCGCGATATTGGTTCACGCTGATGCGTCCTTCGCGGTAGCTGGTGGTCAGCCGGGCCATTTCTTCCGCCAGCTCTGGCTTGCGATCCATCCACATGGTCAGCTTCATGCCGTCGTTGTTCCGCTCGAAGATGGTGCAACCGGCGAGCGTGGCCATGGGAGTGATCGTCAGCTCGATCAGTTCCTTCCCGGGAGGTACTTCAAGTTTTCCCTCCTCGATGCCGAAGCCCTTGACCTCAGTAGCACTGAGCAGCACTCCGTCCCGACCGAAAGTCGCGGTGGTCGCCACAACGCCCGACAGGTCTGAATCGGGATAGGTCAGGCGGTAGATCTTGTCGTAATCCATCTGGAGAGGGGTGGTGGCTCCCACCGGGTACTCCATGATCCCGGCCAGCTTGTCGGTGGGAGTGGCGGCGAGGACCGCCATCGGGCTATTGTTCTGCGGAGCTTTGTAGCTGAGATGAACGCCGGCCACAGCCAGCGCGACGGCCGTAACGGCCACGATGATTTTTCCGGTACCCACGGCTGCGGTACCTCCTATGAACAGGGTGGTTAGCTTGGCTTGAAGGAACTCGAGGAACGTCAGCGACGGTGCCGCCTCGGTGGCCACATGGGCGATGGATTCGGCAGCGGCCTTGATGACGGAGGCCTTCGCCTCCGGCGGCAGGGCTACCACGGCCGCGATCGCCGCCATGGTCCGCGCCGGAGCCAGGCTGCGAGGCCTGAGCGCCGGGGCGCTTTGCTTGAGGTTGGTCTCCACATTCACACGCATGGCATGGATGGCCGCGTCGAGCTGGCGCCCCACCGTCGAGGGATGCACACCCAGATGACGCGCGATGTCGCTGCGGCTCATCCCCTCGGTGAAGTGCAGCAGCACCAATTCGCGCTGGTGCGGCGGTAGCTGACGCACGGCGTGATCCGCAAGCGACCGCTGCTCGGCGGCCTCCGCGGCCTCGTCCGGCTGATCGACCCCAGGGTTTGGAAGCTGAGCCATCTTCTCGTCCTCCATGGGAATCATCGTCAGGAGACGAGACCGGGTTTCCCCCCGGCGAAGCCAATCGGTCGCCAGGTTGCGGGCCATGCTGCTCACCCAGGGGGCAAAGCGACTTCCATCACGGAGCTTCTCCTGCTGGAGAAACGCCCGGACGAAAACCTCCTGGGCAAGATCCTCGGCGGACTCGCAGTTCTGCAGCCTCGCATAGGCCACCGCGTACACCAGACCGTGGTGGCGGCGGACCAACTCATCGAAGCACTGCCTGTCCCCTTCGCGAAAGCGGATCAGCAGGTCGACGTCGGTCAGGTTGGCGGGCAAAGCAGACATCGCGACTCCTCGTGTTCCTCACGAAGCCCGATCAAATCAGGCTTCATGTATCATGACGCGAGGGAGGCGATTCTTTTGCGACGAAATGTTAAAAAAATCTCCACGTCCCAAACGGGAGATAGCGCAGAACCGCCCGGCCCCGCAGGTGATCCTCCGGCACGTCCCCCCAAAAACGCCCATCCAGGGACGAGGCCGCGTTGTCTCCGATCATCAGAACGGCGTTGTCATGAACCTTCATGATGCTATCGGCCCGGCTGGCATAGGGGAAGGGATACTCGCCGCTGGGGCTCGGGAAGTGCACGATGGCATCCACCGCCTCATTCGCCACGGGAGCCCCATTGATCAGCACCGGATTCCCCTTGAAGACCAACTCAACGCCACCGAACCGCGAGCCACGCCGATCCGCGTGTCCCAGCGGCAACGCCGTCACGTCCGACGGCTGAATCGTCACCGTCTCGCCCGGCAGCCCCAGCACCCGCTTGATATACACAGGCGTCAGCGGATCGAAGGTCGACGGCTTCGCCTTGTTCCCGGACGGGCGATCCGGCACCTTGAACACTGCGATGTCTCCGCGCTCTGGGGTCTTGAACCAGTACGCGAACTTGTTCACCAAAATCATGTCGGTACGCCGCTTCGAGGACGCCACCAACTCGCGCGTCAGCCGCGGATCCACCTGATCGACGAATAGCAACTCTCGGTACGACTTCTTGTCCGCGTTCATCAGGTACACCTGCACCGTCGAAGGGCGCTGGCTGCGATAGAGCGTATAGACGACGTCGTCGATCCCATCGCCGTCATAGTCCACCATCGCCACCTCGCCCGCCCGGTCACCGATCAACGTCGGCGTCATCGACCCGGTCGGGATCATGAACAGCTCGAAGACAAAGCTGCGGATGAACATCGCGATCACATAGGCCAACACCAGCGCATCAAGCAGCCCCCGCGCCGACTGAAGCCGCGAATGCTGCTTCTCCGGCGCCGCCGGAGAGGCACCGCCCTGACGCTTGCGCGCATCGAGCCGATCCTTCACCGAAGGACCCTTCTCGCCCTCGCCATCCGTGATGTTCTCCGACACGTCCACATCCTCTGCACAAAAGTAGACCGACACGACAATGTCCCAACACCCCAAGCGCCGTGTCCAGCCGGAAGGAGAGAGGCGGGGAAAAACAGACGAAAGGAGCGCGAGCATCTTGCTCGCCGAAGCGCCGCGCCCCCCCACCGATAACGTCAACCATGCGAGCAAGATGCTCGCGCTCCTTTCACCGTGGGCGTTCGCATGGGAAGCGGGTGAGCCATCAAGGACCCACGTCCTAGCCGCGAAGCGAAGGTAGCGCGGACGTCTCGTCCGCGAGTCTTGCCCTCCGAACCAATCCCTCCCAGCACCCGAAAGCGGGTCTCTCTTCATACGGCGATGCGATGCACCGTCAACCTCGCGGGCGAGACGCCCGCGCTACCTTTTCCGTGGCACGGTCGTCCCGACCGTGGTCGTTCGCATGGCAGGCAGGTCAGCCATCAAGGACCCACGTCGTGGCCGCGAAGCGAAGGTAGCGCGGACGTCTCGTCCGCGAGTCTTGCCCTCCGAACCAATCCCCCCAAGCACCCGAAAGCGGGTCTCTCTTCATACGGCGATGCGATGCGCCGTCAACCTCGCGGGCGAGACGCCCGCGCTACCTTTTTCAACCTTCAAATTGTTGATTTTATTGGATTTAACAACGATTTCGCTTGCCCTCACGGCGACTCGGGGCCACCCTGCTTCTGTTGTCGGGTGGTCGGCGAAATCCCAAGTTTTCAAACGCGCTTCGCGCGTTGAGGAGAAAGGCAAAACACAAAGAAAAACCCAAAAATTCAAAATATCAAATAACCAAATAAAAACCTCATTGGGGAGAAACGAATCGGAATCCCAGATCGCCGCCCCGGTCGTCCGGCGTGTCCCAGTTGCGGTTCGCCGACCGCGCGTACGTCGGCCTGCAGTACCACGACCCGCCACGGATCACGCGGACCGTCCCCGTGCCGGGTCCTGTGGGGTCGGTTGTGCTTCCGCCGGGAAGGGTGTTTGCGTACCAGTCCGCGCACCACTCATACACGTTGCCGTGCATGTCCCGCAAGCCCCACTCATTGGGCTCCTTCTCCCCCACGGGGTGCGTTGTGCTGTTCGCGTTCTCCGTATACCAAGCAGAATCCCCGAGCATGGAGTCGCTATCACCGAAACCAAACCGCGTCGCCGTGCCCGCCCGGCACGCGTATTCCCACTGCGCTTCCGTCGGCAACGTGAACGACTGACCCGACGCCGCGTTCAGCTTTCCAAGGAACGAATCCGCCGTCGGCACCGGCCTCCCGCTCGACTGCTCACCCATGATCTCGTTCCAACTCACATGGTACATCGGATAGTTCCCTCCTTCGCCACGAAGCGACAATGAAGCGTCCATCTTGTCCCGCTGCTGGGCAACTGTCGATCCCATGATCGCCTTCCACTGGGCCTGCGTCACCTCCGTCTCACTCATCCAGAAGCCCTTCGTCAACGTCACCCGCGTCTGCACTTCGTCCTCATCACGACCCTCTTCACTGGACGGCGATCCCATCGTGAACGTATCCGCCGGGCACCAACGGAACGCGAACTCCACACCGTTCACGGTGATCGTGCCGCGGTCGCCCGGGTTGGCGCCCGGGCGGTTGATGGAACCGATGGGCGCCATGGACCCAGGGGAGGGGGTGGGTGGGCGCGGGGTGGGGAGGCGGCTGGGCGTGGGGCTTGGGGGGGCTGATGCCACCTGATAGATACCCTCGTAGCTGGGAGGACGGACCGCGTCGTAAGTGACGACCCCTCCCACAGAGAGGCCTGTCAGGATGATGGCGCCGAGCAAAACCTTGGCGCCGCGCCCCAGTGGTTTGCGAGGGGCAAAGGCTTTGGCCGGCGGATGGATAGGATCGGGAATATCGGCAGGCGCGATCCTTGGGACCACCGGCGACGGCGCGGGCGTGCTTGTCACAGGCGCCGGTGCGGAGCCCGGCGTGCCCAGGGAAGTGGGCGCTTGGATATGCCCGACCGGGTTTGCGATCGAGACAGCGATCGCCACAGCCTTGGCCTCCTGCTCCGCACGATACCGGGCTTCGCTTTCCCTCTCTACCCGCGCTTGTTCTGCCGCAACTTGCTTCCAATGGACCAACCGCCCCCGAAGGTCGGGAAACTCTGGCAGCTCAACAGCCGCGTGCTTTGAAAGAAATCCCTCGATCGCCGCCACCATTTCGATTGGTGGCAGCTTGGCGGCCTTGTCGCTTTGCCGGAGGGCTTCCAACTCCTGACGCACCGCTCGCCGTGCCGCTGCTCTTGCCTCTTCCTCTCGAAGACGCTGGGCCGTCCGTTCCCTTTCCGCCGCCACTTGCTCTGCGACAATATGCTTCCAGTGCCCCAAGCGCTCTCGCACCCGCGGCAACTCCGGAAAGTCCACACCAGCGTGTTTCGTGAGGAACCTCTCGATCACCGCCACCATTTCTGCCGCTGGCAGCTTGGCGGCCTCGTCAATCCGGCGAAGTTGCTCCAGTTCCTCGCGCGCGTCGCGGCTCGCATTCACCCGCGCAACTTCGCCCGTCCAGTGCTCCCGCCGCTCCCGCGCTGCGGCGACCTCGGGGATGCTGACCAGGGCAAAGCGGTTCAGGTAGTCTTCCCACATCTCCACCCGCTCTTCCAGGGTGACGTGGGGATCTTCGTCGAGGGCCATGGCCTCGGCGAAGGCGCGGCGCGCATCGCTGCGGGCGCGGATGCCGGCCGTTTCCGTACCCGAGGGCGGAGAAGCGGTCGTCGTGTGGCTGGGCGGGGCCGTGACAGCGGTGGGGACAAAGCGGAACTGGCCCCCTTCGTGGAACGTGTCGTTGATAGGGCCCTTGACCGGTTCCTGGCGCGAGTTGGCGCGCACCGGCGTGTAGAGGTCCACGAACAGCTCGTTCGTGACGAAGCTCCCCTTGGCGCCGAGCCGTTCCAAGCTCTCGCGCAGGTAATGGTTGAAGACCGAGTGGTTTCCGTCGGGCGAGCCCGAATCGGCCACCGGATGCAGGCCACCGGCGCCGAGGATCTCGCGGCTCTTTCGGTCGGTATCCGGCGCGTAGGCGGACCGCGTCAGCAGGGAGCCGGAGAAGCACGAATCGGCCACCACGAGCACATGGCGCGCCTTGAACGCGCGGCACCAGTCGCGCAGCAGCGAGTTGGGAATGCCGTCGGACTCGTGCTCGGCATCCTGGGCGAACCAACAGCCGAGCTTGGTCTCCTCGTTGAACCAGCCGTGGCCCGAAAAAGAGATGAGGACGCGGTCCTCGGGCTGCACCATCTTCTGAAGCCGATCCATGGTGCGGCGGATGTCGCGCTCCCTGGCCCCTTGGTCGAAGAGTTCGATGGTGCATTCCGGGGTGAAGCCGAACTTTGCATGGAGCAGGTCGCGCAGGGCCTCGGCGTCGGACCGGCAGCAATTGAGGGGTGTCAGCAAGCCGCCGTGGGCGTACTGGTCAATGGCGATGAGGACAAGCCAGTCATCCCCCTCCCGCGGCGCGGACACGGGCTCTGGGTCCGGCGTGGGAACGCCAAGATCACGGTGCCTTGGGTTGGAAGGTTCCTGCGGAGGCATGGCGGCCTTGGGATGGCTCTTGAACTGATGAAACAAGTTGTCGAACAGCGTAACGGTTCGCAAGGGCGAAGTGACGGGAAGGCACCGAGGAAGGGAGCCCCCCGGGACCGCCGCCCTCCGTGGCGGCACGAAGCCCAAGGTACCGCGTGCGTCTCGCGCGCGAGTCTTTAACGCCCACGAAACGACTCACCCCGCCACGCGGCCGCAAGCCCCCTGTACTCATCGGACCGGACTGTGCGCCGACATCCTCGTGGGCGAGACGCCCACGGTACCTTGTTCTGGAGCGCCGTCGTTCGCTTCTTCCTTGCGCTTTTGCTCCCGGTTCCTGCCTCCTCGCCTGTTTGATCAGACTCTGTGCTTGGAGTGGACCCGATGGATCAGGCGGTTCTCGCGCGTGTTGTGCCGTTCTTTGGCATTATGCTGTTGATCGCTGTCAGCCTGGCGATGAGCAGCAACTGGCGCTTGGCGCTCAAGCGCTGGCCGCTGATTGCGTGGGGGTTTGGGCTCCAGTTCATCTTCGCGGCGATCATCCTCAAGGTGGAAATCGCCCAGGTGATCTTCACCAAGTTCAACGACGCCTTCGTGGCCGTGATCAACTGTTCGAACGCCGGTGCAGAGTTCGTATTCGGTCCTGCGGCGCCGGGTGGTTATGGTCCGGGGGATTTCGCCACGGTGGAGTTCGTCCAGAAATCGGTCGAGGCGGGTCTCGACACCAGCAAACCGGCGCCCACGAACGGCTTCTTCTCCATCGCCTTCATGGTTCTACCGACCATCATCTTCTTTTCTGCCCTAACATCGATCCTCTATCACCTGAACATCCTTCAGCAGATCGTGAAGGGGATCGCGATCGTGATGCAAAAGACGCTGGGAACCAGCGGCGCAGAAACGCTCTCGGCGGCGGCGAACATCTTCGTTGGTCAGACGGAGGCCCCGCTGATCGTGAAGCCGTATTTGCCCCGTATGACCAAGAGCGAGCTGATGACCGTGATGGTTGGCGGTTTCGCCACGGTGGCGGGCGGCGTGATGGCTGCCTACGTGACGATGCTGTCGGCCAAGCTCCCGTCCATCGCCGGTCACCTCCTGGCCGCGTCGATCATGTCGGCCCCAGCGGCGCTGGTCTTCGGCAAGCTGATGCAGCCGGAGGAGGAAAATCCCGAGACCGGCAAGACACTGCATGTGGCCTTCGAGAAGGAATCGGTCAACGTGCTCGACGCGGCCGCCCTGGGGACGTCGGACGGTCTCAAGCTGGCGCTGAACGTGGGCGCGATGCTCATCGCGTTCCTGGCGCTGATCGCCCTGCTCGACCTGATGTTGGGCGGGATCGGTAGTCTCTTTTTCGGCGAGGACGTGCCCGCCTGGTTCACGCTGCGCGGCATCGTGGGTTATATCTTCGCCATTCCCGCCTGGTTCCTTGGCGTGACGGACTGGACGGAGGCCGTCAAGGTGGGGCAGCTGCTGGGCGTCAAGATGGTGGCCAACGAGTTCGTCGCCTACCTCGATCTGAGCACCATGATGAACGGCGATTCCCCGATCTCGGAACGCTCCGCCATCATTGCCAGCTATGCGCTGTGCGGGTTCGCGAATCTCGGTTCCATCGGGATCCAGATCGGCGGGCTTTCGGCCATTGCGCCGAGCAGGCGACAGGATCTTTCGCGGCTCGCCTTCCGGGCAATGCTGGCGGGAACCTTCGCGGCCAACGCCACTGGTTGCGTGGCGGCGGTTCTGCTGCCGGTCTAGGGCGAATCACGGTCCAATCTGGACGTCCGCGGCGGGAAAAGGACTTTACTCTTCGCACCATTCCCCACGGAATGGTGACCGGAACCCCAAGAGACACGGGGTTCCGCGGCGCTTTTCATCCGGCATTCTGGCAACCCAACGGCGAGCGACTTTTTGACCATGACAGCAACGGACTTGAAGGCAGGCTCGGATCCCCTGCTTTCCAATTACGAATTGGGCGTGGCTTTCGACGAGATGTTTGGTCGGGCAAAGTCCATTCGCCCCGCGTACCAATCGGTGGCCCAGCGACTTCGCGAACTCCCTTCCGGCGAGATGGACCAGCGCCAGCGCGCCGCCGATCTCTCCTTCCTCCACCAGGGCATCACCTTCACCGTCTATGGCCGCGAGGAAGGCACCGAGCGCATCTTCCCCTACGACCTCATGCCGCGCATCGTCACCGGCAAGGAATGGACCCACGTCGAGAAGGGCCTTGAGCAGCGCATCCGTGCACTGAACCTGTTCCTCAACGACGTCTATCACGACCAGAAGATCTTCAAGGACAAGGTCGTCCCAGCAGAGCTGGTCTTTTCCTGTCCCCATTATCGCAAGGAAATGCGCGGCATCAAGGTGCCGAAAGGCATCTACATCACCGTCGTGGGCACCGACTTGGTCCGTGTCGAGGAGGGCGAGTTCCGCGTCCTGGAGGACAACCTCCGCGTGCCGTCCGGCGTGTCCTACATGCTGGCCAACCGCCAGGTCATGAAGAAGGTCTTCCCGCTCCTCTTCCAGAAGTACAGCGTCCGCCCGATCGACGACTATCCGCGCTACCTGCTGCAAACGCTGAAGGAAATCACCCCCCGCCAGTATGATGAACCGACCGTCGCGCTGCTCACGCCTGGCGTCTACAACAGCGCCTACTTCGAGCACACCTTCCTTGCCCGCCAAATGGGCGTGGAACTGGTCGAGGGTCGCGACCTGGTGGTGCATAACAAGATCGTCTACATGCGCACCACCGCTGGCCTGCGGCGCGTGGACGTGATCTATCGCCGTATAGACGACGACTTCCTGGATCCAAGGGCCTTCCGTAAGGACTCGATGCTTGGCGTGCCCGGCATCTTCGAGGCCTACCGAGCGGGCAACGTGACGCTGGCCAACGCTATCGGCACCGGCGTCGCCGACGACAAGGCGGTCTACGCCTACGTTCCTGCCATCATCAAGTATTACCTCGGCGAGGAACCGATTCTCCCCAATGTGGAGACCTACCTGTGCTCCGACGAGAAGGAGCGTGCCCACGTGCTCGCCAATCTGGACAAGCTGGTGGTGAAGGCCGTTGGCGAGTCCGGCGGCTACGGAATGCTCATCGGCCCGCATTCGACCAAGGCCCAGCAGGATGAGTTCCGCACCAAGATTCTGGAGAATCCACGCAACTATATCGCCCAGCCCACGCTGGCTCTCTCCACGGCTCCCTGTTTCGTTGAGGGGAAGCTGGATGGGCGCCACGTGGACCTGCGGCCCTACGTCCTCTATGGCGACGAGGTAAGGCTCGTGCCGGGAGGCCTGACGCGCGTCGCCCTCAAGAAGGGCTCGCTTGTCGTCAACTCATCCCAGGGCGGCGGCAGCAAGGACACCTGGATTCTCTACAACGACCCGGCGGAGGAATAACCAGCCCATGCTCTCACGCGTTGCCGACAGCCTTTACTGGATGAGCCGCTATCTGGAACGCGCCGAACACACGGCGCGGACGCTCGACGTTCATCTCACACTGATGCTCGATCAGTTCCACGAGTCCGCCCCGCGTCGCTGGCACCGCCTGCTCGCGACCCTCAGCATCGACGACAGCCCCGAGGCCACCGAGTTCGACGCGCAGGCGGTCACGCACCTGCTCACCGTCGACAACAGCAACATGGCCTCCATTCTTTCCTGTGTCGCGTCCGCCCGCGAGAATGCGCGCCAGATCCGCGACAGCATCAGCTCCGAGATGTTCGAGCAAATCAACCGCCTATACCATCACGTCAAGAGCACCAGCTTCGAGTCCATCAAGACTCACGGACACAGCGACTTCACATCGCGCATCGTCGAGGGCTCGGCGCTTTTCCAGGGCGTGACCGGTTCGACCATCGCGCGGGGCGAGGGCTACCAGTTCATCCAGATCGGCAAACATCTGGAGCGCAGCCTCATGACCATCGCCATGCTGAAGGCCTATAGCGAGTTTTACCTCTCCGCCGATGGCGCGGACGAAGCCGACTCGCACGTGGGGCATCTCGACCTGGTGGCGCTCCTGCGGTGCAGCTCCGCCTTCGAAGCCTACTGCCGCGTCCACACCGCGACGCTGCGCAAGACCAACATCCTTGAGTTCCTCCTGCTGGATCGCGACTTCCCCCACTCGGTCGCTTTTTCGGTCAATAACCTCTTCGCAGCACTGCACTCAGTGGGTCGCGAAGGCCGCGGTCTCGACACGGGCCGCACCGATCGCATGATCGGCCGCCTTCAGGCCCAGCTCACCTATGCGAACATTGAGGAAGTCATGGACCGAGGGGTCATCGAGTTCCTCGACGAGGTCACAAGCCAGTTGGAGGGAATCCACGGCGGAATTCAGGATATCTTCATCGCCTACGCGATCGAAAGCGAACTGGGCGCCTGACCGCGGAAGTCCCAGTTACCCCAAAGCCTCCCTTAGGGCGTCCTTCAGTTCCGAGAGACTGAATGGTTTTGTCAGACAGTGGACGTCCCCGAATCCGAGGAGCGCGTTCGACGCGGCTTGGCAGTCCTGACCGCTGCAGACGATGGCAGGAATGTCGGGCCTGATCGCCCTGATCTCGCGCAGCAGGCGGTCACCGGGAATCGTCGGCATTGCCAGGTCAAGCATCACGGCATCGAAGAGCCCGGGAGAGGCCCGGAACTCCGCGAGGGCGGCGACCGGATCCTGGAAGGCCATGGTCTGATGGCCGAGTCGCTTGAGCATCGCTTCACCAACGCGAAGCACCATCAGTTCGTCGTCCACCAGAAGGAGGAGACCGCATCCGATGGAATTGCTCGGCGCTGAATCGTGAGACGCTGCAAGCATCGGTATCGTGGGGATAGCGGCACCTGCCACAGGCAGGTAGATGGTGAAGGTACTGCCCACTCCCTCCACGGATTCAACTCGGAAGCCTCCTCGGTGGCCCTTGACGATCCCCAGGATCATCGAAAGCCCCAGTCCGCGGCCCGTGAACTTGGTCGTGAAGAATGGCTCGAAGATACGCGCCTGAACCTCCGGTGACATGCCGCAGCCTGTGTCCGCTACCGACAAGGCGATGAACTCACCGGGAGTCGCGTCTCCAGCCCCAAGTAGTCCCTGCAATTCAATACTGCTCAAACTCACTCGCGTCGTCCGAATGGAGATCCGACCGCTGCTCTCCTTGCCGATGGCATCCACTGCGTTCAGCACAAGGTTCATGGCGACCTGTCTCATCTGCGCCGGATCTGCCTGGACAAAGATCCCCTCGTCTTCGAAGGACTTCACGAGCTCGATACTGCGCGGAATCGAGACACGCATCAGGTGGGCCATCTCCTCCATGAGGGCACCAACCCCCACTGCCTTGGTGCTCGGCGGAGTCTTGCCCGCATAGGTCAGCATCTGGCGGCAGAGTTCGGAGGCTCGCTGTGCTGTCAGCACGATATCGCTCAGCGCTCGATCGGCAGCCAGGTGGTTCGGCAGTTCTGACTTCAGCAACTCTGCATTGCCCAAAATCATCATCAGCAGGTTGTTGAAGTCGTGAGCGATCCCACCTGCAAGCACACCCAGACTTTCCAGATTCTGCGAACGCCGGAGCTGCTCCTCGATCTGAAGGCGCACCCGTTCGGCTTCCCGCCGGTCATGAATATCCAGGCACGATCCGATCAGTCCAAGCAGGCTTCCGTCCGGCGCCCGCCTGGGGGTGCCAGTTTGCAAGACCCACCGCCACCCCCCGGATCGATGCCGGAGCCGGAACTCATGCTGGTAGGTGGTCCCCTTCATGACCGCCTCCATGAAGACTCGCTCGACACGATCCACATCCTCGGGGTGAACATCGTTCTATGATGGTCGGCCATTTCTGGACACTTGAATAAGTTAGCTTCGCCGGTGCACCCTCGACCTGAGAGGAGCACCCCAGATGGGCAAGCAACGCCGTTCATTCACCCCGGAGTTTCGCGCCAAGGTCGCCCTCGCCGCCCTG
>WGMQ01000006.1 GCA_016125005.1 bacterium
AGGGCGGCGAGGGCGACCTTGGCGCGAAACTCCGGGGTGAATGAACGGCGTTGCTTGCCCATCTGGGGTGCTCCTCTCAGGTCGAGGGTGCACCGGCGAGGCTAACTTATTCAAGTGTCCAGAAATGGCCGACCATCATAGGTGCCGTTTCATCTGGAGGGCGGGGAACGCAAGGAGGAAACTCCTGTTCATGAGGTACTGCGCGAAGCCTTGGCCAATGCGATAGTGCATGCGGACTATTCGGATCGAGCTTCGGTTCTGGTGGTGAAGAGGCCTGACATGTTCGGTTTTCGCAATCCTGGCCTGATGCGAATTCCCGTCGAGGTTGCCTTGCAGGGAGGTGAGCCGGATTGTCGCAATCGGACCCTTCACATGATGTTCCGCCTGGTTGGTGTGGGCGAGCAGGCCGGCACGGGAATCCCCCGAATTCTGAGCGGTTGGCAGTCGCAGCACTGGAGCCCGCCGTCCCTTTACGAGAAACCCGATCCGTACAACCAGACTCTCCTGGAATTGAGGATGATCGACCTCTTCCCAAAGCAAATCATGGAGGGGTTGAAGGCGCGTTTCCCGGGCAGGTTTGAGTCATTGGACTACGTCCAGCGAGTCGCGCTAGCTTTGGCCGCAAGTGGGGGCACGATCAACCATGCCAGGCTGCGGACCATTACGAACGAGCACCCGGTCGACTTGTCGAGGAAGCTTCAACACCTGACTGCCATCGGGATGCTGGAGTCCACAGGCGGTCGCGGAGCGGTCTATCACTTGCCAGGTGAGGCAATCCCCACCCCCGACGACGTCTTCGGTCCTCCCGTCCGAAATTCGGTCCCCAGCGGGTCAAATATGGGGAGCAGCTCCCCGAATTTGACGGAAGGAAGAGATGCGAATGGCTGCTTGATCTCCGATCAACTCAGTCTTCCCGTGTTGGATGATCTGGATAAGCTGTCGCCTGGCTTTCGCGCGGAATTGGACTCCATCGCTGCCGAGCCCAGGGCTCAGGGGAAGGTGGACCGTGAAGTGTTGATCAGGGTCGTGTTGGGGATCTGCAGTGGAAGGTTCGTAACATTGCGTTGTCTTGCCGAGCTGGTTAAGCGGACGCCGCAGACGCTGAGGGAACAGTATCTTACCAAAATGGTGAAGGATCGAAAACTGAATCTTGCCTTCCCCACCATCCCAACGCACGAGCGCCAGGCGTACTCCGCTGCGGAGGCCGTTCAGGAATGAGCCTACGGTGTAGTTCTGCAACCCGCACCCCTCGCGGCGGTTGCCGGCTCGGCGAATGATGGTGGCGCGGAGGGCCTTCCATTCTCTCGAGTTGGGAGATCCCCCCGGGTGGAGCTTCTGGTTCTCAGGCTGGATCGGCATGGGGCGCCTCAGTGGCCTTGATGATGATTGCGGAAAGTGACTCGGGATCGTTGGCGATCAGCTCGATAAGTCTGCGCGCTATGCGCTCCGCCAGCTCGTAGCACACGGCGAGGCCAATCATGTAGGTCAGCATTAGCCAGAGGATGCGTGCCTCGTTCATCGTGGCCCACATCGACGCGGAGACGGTGACGATCGACGCCCTTGTCGGCAAGTACGAGCGCGAGCTGGAGCTGCTCGATGAGTACCGCGCCTCCCTCATTACAGTAGGTTTCACCCTCGAACAGCAGCTTTGGCATGATTGTGAACCACGGAATGAACTGAAGCCACGGAAGTCTGAGATTCACAATGAGGAATGGATTGTTGGCGGTCAATGATCCCGCGCTTTCCCTTTGCAGCGATTCTCTCCCCTCAGGAGCCCTTTCCGTGGTTCACCTCGTTCCTCTCACTCGCCCCCCCCTCGCAATCCCCGTTGCCTTCAGCCGCCCGTGGCGGTGGTGATTCCGCCGCGGTGATTTTGGCACTTGGAGACCTGAGGCGTTGGGCGATTCGACGTTCGATGTGATTGTGGTGGGTGGTGGGCACGCGGGGATCGAGGCGGCCCATGCGGCGGCGCGGCTTGGGTGTCGCACGCTGTTGCTCACCATGGACCCGCAGGCGGTCGGGCGCATGTCGTGCAACCCGGCGATGGGCGGGCTTGGCAAGGGCCATGTCGTGCGCGAGATCGACGCGCTCGGGGGGGTGATGGCGCGCGCGACCGATGCCGCCGGGCTCCAGTTCCGTCTCCTCAACGCCAGCAAGGGTGCCGCCGTGCAGGCCCCGCGTGTGCAGTGCGACAAGGACGCCTACTCGGCCTGGATGGTCGCGTTCCTGGCGACGGTTCCGAACCTGACCGTGGCGGGCGGGACGGCGGCGGCGATCCTTTCCGAAAACCGGCGCGTGACCGGCATCGTGGCGGAGGATGGCAGCACGATCCATTGTCGCGCGCTGGTGCTGACGACGGGCACGTTCCTCGACGGGATCATGCATTGCGGCCTGGTGAAGAGCGAGGGCGGCCGCGTTGGCGAGCGTTCTGCCAACCGCCTCTCCCAGTCGTTCCTCGCGCTTGGTCTGGAGACCGGTCGCCTCAAGACGGGGACGCCGTGTCGTCTTGAAAAGGACAGCATCGATTGGTCGCGCTGCGAGGTGCAGCCGGGCGACGAACCGCCCCAGCCCATGAGCTTTCGCACGCGCAACCTGACCGTCGACCAGATGCCGTGCCACCTCACGCACAGCACCGAGCGCACCCACGAGATCATCCGCGCGAACCTCGACAAGTCACCCATGTTCCTCGGCGAGATCAAGGGCGTGGGCCCGCGCTATTGCCCCTCCATCGAGGACAAGGTGGTCCGCTTTGCCGACAAGATGTCCCACCACATCTTCCTGGAGCCCGAGACGCGCCACGGCAACACGATCTATCCGAATGGCACGTCGACCAGCCTCCCCGCGGAGGTGCAGGAGGCCTTCATCCGCTCGATCCCCGGCCTCGAAAATGCCCGCTTCGCTCGCTACGGCTATGCGGTTGAGTATACCTACGTCCCGCCGCGCCAACTCCACCCGACGCTGGAGGCGAAGGACGTTCCGGGACTCTACATGGCGGGCCAGATCAATGGCACTTCCGGCTATGAGGAAGCGGGCGGCCAGGGGTTCGTCGCAGGCGTGAACGCCGCGCTTGCGATTCTCGGGCGCGAGCCCTTCATTCTGCGCCGCGACGAGGCCTACATCGGCGTCATGATCGACGACCTGCTGACGAAGGATCACCGCGAGCCCTATCGCCTTTTCACCAGCCGCGCCGAGTACCGCCTGCTGCTGCGCCACGACAACGCAGACCTGCGCCTCCTCCCGCATGCCGAGAGTCTCGGCCTGCTTTCGGAGCGCGAACTGGACGAAACCCGCGCCCTAGCGGGACAGTTGCGCGAGCGCGCCGATCTGCTGCGCCGCACCACCTTCCGCACGAGCGAAGCCCAGTGGGAGGCGCTCGACGAGTCCAGCCCCATCGAGCGTCCCGACAAGGCCGTCAGCGTGGCCCAGTTCCTCGCCCGCCCCGAGGTGGACCCGGCGTCGTTGCTGCGCCTGCTCCCCGGCCTTGCCACCGCCGAAGACGACCCGCGCCTTTGGCACCTGCTCGAAAACGACGTGAAGTACGAGGGCTACCTGCACAAGCAGCAAGTGCTCATCGACCGCACGCGCGAGATGGAGGCGGCGGCGCTCCCGGCCGACTTCAACTACATGACGATGAACAGCGTGCGCCATGAAGCGCGCGTGGCCCTGGATCGCTTCCGACCCGCGACCCTCGGCGCCGCCGGGCGCCTCCCCGGCGTCAACCCGTCCGACGTCGCGGTGCTTATGCTGGAGCTTCGCAAGCGCTCCCTGGCGGAAGAATAGACGGCGCTCCCCACGCTGCGTGGGCGCAACTCTGCAAAAAGAAAATCTCACCACGGAGGCACGGAGACACGGAGAAAAGCAGAGAATTGACCGATATTCGGTGTCAAATAAGTGAGCCGAAACAGTCCCTTGGGAAACGGAAGAACGAAGGCAGATCATACGACAAAGAGAGCGCCCAAGGAATTTCGAAGAGTCGTGACTCTTGATTGTCATTCTGCTTTTCTCCGTGCCACCGTGTCTCCGTGGTGACTTCATTTGGGCACAGTCCAGCATGCCGTTCGGCGCTCCCAAAGTGCCCTTGTCATCCACCCAAGGCGCGACGACGCTTGGCAGAGCATGGGTTGCCGTGCGCCAGCCTGCCGATTCGGACCCCGCCGTGAGAGAGCTTGTCGACAAGTTGAATCCCGCCCAGCGCGAGGCCGCGACGTACCTCGACGGACCCCTCATGATCATCGCCGGCGCGGGCACCGGCAAAACGCGCGTCATCACCCACCGCATCGCGTTCCTGTCGCGCGAGGTCGGCATTCCGCTGAACCAGATTCTGGCCGTGACCTTCACCAACAAGGCCGCCAAGGAGATGCGCGAGCGCGTTTGCCACCTGCTCGGCGTGCCCGATTCGCCGGGCCTTGCCATCGGTACCTTTCACTCGCGCTGTGCGCTGATCCTGCGCCGCGAGGCGGACGCCGCGGGCCTCGACCAGAACTTTGCCATCCTTGACGAGAACGACCAGCGCCAGGCCATCAAGCGTGTCCTCAAGGAGATGAACATCTCCGAGAAACGCGCCCGTCCTCAGCAGGTGCAGACCTTCATCAACCAGGCGAAGATGCGCCTCCTGACGCCGCAGGACTGCCGCGCCGAGTTCGACGAGGAGGACGTCCCCTACGCGGACATCTACGAGCAATACCAGAAGGTGCTGACGCAGGCGAAGAGCATCGACTTCGAGGACCTGATGATGCGCACGGTGGTCCTCTTCCGTGACAACGAACAGGCGCGCCAGCGCTGGGCGAATCGCTATCACTATGTCATGGTGGACGAGTACCAGGACACGAACCACGCCCAGTTCCTACTGAGCAAACTCCTGGCGCAGGACCACCGTCAGATCTGCATCGTGGGCGACGAGGATCAGTCGATCTACTCGTGGCGCGGCGCGGAGATCAGCAACTTGCTCGACTTCGAGAAGGCCTTCCCGGGCACGCACATCGTCAAGCTGGAGCACAATTACCGGAGCACCGCCAACATCCTGAAGGCGGCGAGCACGGTCATCGCCCACAACACGCAGCGCATCGGCAAGGAACTCTTCACGACGGACGCCGAGGGGGAGCTGCTCTCCTTCATCGCCTCGCGCGACCAGGACGAGGAAGCGCGTCGCATCGCGCAGGAATGCACCCGCCTGACGATGGCGGAAGGAGTGAACCCCGATCAGATCGCCATCTTCTATCGCGGCCACTGGCTCTCGCGAGCGGTGGAAGACCAGATGCGCCAGTTCCGACTCCCCTACCGCATGGTGGGCGGCCTGCGCTTCTATGACCGCGCGGAAATCAAGGATTTGCTCAGCTTCCTGCGGCTCGCCGTGAACCCCGACGACAACCTCGCGTTCGAGCGGGTCCTCAACACGCCGACGCGCGGCATCGGACCGAAGGCGCAGTCACAGATCGAGATCGAGGCGGCGCGGTTGGGCGTCTCCTGGATGCGTGCCACGCACCGCCTGCTTCAGCAGGAGGAGCTGAAGGGAACGGCCCGGCGCGGCGCCGAGGCCTTCATCAACGCGATCGACGCCTGGTGCTCACTGGCGGAGCACGCCGACCCGGTGGACGTGCTCGACCGCATCCTCCTCGACACCAATTATCGCAACGATGGCATCGCCGATCCCAAGTCCATCGAGGGTGAGTCCAAGCTGGAGAATATCGAGGAATTCCGCGGTCTCATGGCCACCTTCCGTCCGACGGGCGAGGGACCGCCACTGGCGGAGTTCCTCACCGCGATGGCTCTCGATGCAACCGAGGAGAAGGACGACGGGCGCCCGCGCATCAACCTGCTGACCATCCACAATGCGAAGGGGCTCGAGTACGACTACGTCTTCACCATCGGACTCGAAAAGGGAGTCTTTCCCACCTCGCGCGCCGAGGACTCGATGGAGGCCTATGCGGTCGAGGAGGAGCGGCGCCTCTTCTACGTCGCCATCACGCGCGCCCGCAAGAAGCTATACCTCTCCTATGCCTACCAGCGGAATCGCCCCGATTTTTGGCAGTCCACGCAGCCCTCCCGCTTCCTGCTGGAACTTCCGCCGTCCGTGTTCGATTCGGAGTCCCTGCGCTACATGAAGCGGCTGGTGCCCTACGGCTGGGGGAACAATCCGGAGCGCGGTGGCGCCAATGCGAACGTTGACCGTGAGCTTGTCTATACACCCGCCGAGGACGCGACCGAGGCCCCCGGTCGGGCGTACAGCCAGTATATACGCAACATGGCGGCTCCCCGTCCCGCCCCGCCAAGCGGAGCCAAGCCGAAGTTCACCGTGGGAACCCGCGTGCTGCACCGCCACCTGGGGAGCGGAGTCATTTCGGAGATCGGCGGGCGTCCCGGTTGGGAGCGCGCCGTCATCGACTTCGACGATGGTCGCTCACAGGAGTTCGTCCTGAAGTACGCCCCCATCACTGCCGAGTAAGGAGAGCCGAAACCGCCCATGCCCGCCCGCATTCTCGTCGCCGATGACGATCCCGATATCCGTAACTTCTATCGCATGGTGCTCCAGGATCACTTCGAGCTGATCTTCGCCCGTGATGGTGTGGAAGCGTGGCGTCTATACGAGGAGGAGAAGCCTCGCCTGGTGGTGACCGACTTGAACATGCCCGGCATGAATGGCCTGGAGCTGACCGGCAAGATCCGCAACGAATCGGACCGCCCCAAGACGCCCATCATCATCCTGACCGGCACCACGCGCGACAGCGACTTGCCTCCCGGCTTCTGGAACATCGGCGCAGGCGCCAACAAGTTCATGGAAAAGCCGATTCGACCGGATGAGTTGGTCGCAGAGATCCGTCGCCAGCTCACCCTGTTCGCTGAGGCAAACCGAACCCCGCTCCCGCCGGGTAAGGGTTTCTACTAAACGCGAGATAGGAGTCGCCGTGCCGCTTCGCTTCGTCCTGCTGTTTGCCCTGATCGCGGCCTTTTGCTGGCCGATCGATCTTCGCGCGCAGGACACAGCCACGTCGGCGACCGTGCAGATTGCGCGGCCACTGTTCCGCATCGGCTACCTCCGTCGCGAGGAAACGGGTCACCCCGGGGAGCAGCAGCTCGAACAACTGCGCGAGGCGCTGCTCGCCGATCCCGCGGTGCAGCGCGAGTTCCGCAACACCGGCTACGGCGGCATTGGCCTCTTTTCCTGTGACGGCGCCGCGGATATGATTCGCCGCCTCAACGCCCGTGAGTTCGATGTCGCGTTCACCCCCGCCAATCTATACAAGGAACAACAGGCTGGCTATACGGCCATCCTCAAGGCGCGGCGTCCCAAGGACATCATCGCGCCACCACCCAGCGACTACGTGCGGCGACTCGGCGTGGTGATTGTCTCGCCGCGCAGCCCCCTCTTCCAGGCCCATTCCACCGACCCTGCGGCAATTCGCGGCGTGCTCGGCAAGGATCGCATGGCCGTGGTGAGCACCCAGAGTGTCGCCGGTTTCAACGCCCCGCTGCTCGCGTTGGCGCGGCGCTACGACCTGCGCACATTCGACGGTGGCTATCTCTGGTTCGAGAGTTCCGAGGAAGTCGTCAAGGCGGTGCTTTCGGGGCTTGCGCCGGCCGGTGCCTGCGAGGCCGGAGCCGTGGAGTCGGTACTTGTGGGAGCGGGGCTGGTTCCCGTCGGTCTTTCCCCCGCCGAGTTCGCCCGACAGCGCGACCGCTACCTGCGCGTGGTGGCCGAATCGGACCCGGTTGTGACTGATCCCGTCATCGTCCGAAGGGCGCTCGCTCCCCGTGGCTCGGCGCTGGGTCGGGCGGTGCGCCAACGCATCCGCACCTGGTCCCTTGAGAGCCGCCTCGGCGATATCCAGTATCGCGACGCGACGGACGACGAATACCGCAGCCTGAAGGAATTGCTCGACGAGTTCAATTCCGTCATCGGCGAGGTCCCCCGATGAAGCGCCCGCGGCCATCGCCCCAGCCACCCCGCTGGCCGCTGATGCTGGCGCTCGTGCTGCTGGTGGCGGCCCTCGCCACGCTGCTGTGGTTGCGCGACCGCCTCGTCAAGGGGCAGCAGGCGGAGCTCCAGCGCGCCGTCCAGTTGTTCGAGACCACGGGCGTGCTGGGCCGTCCCGAGTCGCGCACCCTCGTCTTTGCCGACATCGAGACGAACGCGCGCGCGTGCCAGAGCGACCTGATCCGCCGCCTCGTCGTGGTGAAGCTCACCGCCGAGGGCGACCGCCTCGTCGTCTATCCGTTCCACCTCGCGCTTTCCTCGCCCAACTGGCAATCGACGGGCGACTGGACCGAGCTGCGCGTCGGCGGCTCGCCCGCCACGGGGTTCCTCTACGTGGATGTCGACCGCACCGCGCTCCGCGTGGTCGACGGCGTGGTGGCGATGATCGGCATCATGCTGGCCGCGGGCCTGACGATCCTCCTCGTGCGCCAGCGAGGCAAAGAACAGCAGTTGAATCGCGCCATTGGCGAACTGGAAGAGCGCAAGGCCCAGGTACTCCAGCTCGAACGCCTGGCGCTGGCGGGCCAGCTTTCCGCCAATGTCTTTCACGACATCAAGAAGCCGGTCCTCAACATCAAGCACGAGGTCACCGACGCGCTCGACCACGATGGCGCACCAACGCGCGAGTTGCTGGAGATGGTGCGGAGCCAGACCGACTTCTTCCTCCAGATGCTCCGCGATTTGGGGCTCGAATCCTTCGTCAATGCGAGCCGCGACGACGTGGAGTGGTGCGACCTGACAGAGGCAGTGGATCGCGCTCTGCGCCTTGTGCGCTACGAGCAGGAAGGGATCGACGTGGAGGTTTCCTTCGCTCCCGACCACGACTACCTGATCCAGGCCGTGCCCCACCGTCTGGTGCAACTCTTCAGCAACCTGGCCCTGAACGCCTTTCAAGCGATGGACGGCAAGGGGCGCCTGCGCCTCGCCGCGTCGGTGGTCGATGGCCGCACGGTGTTGCTGGTCGAGGACTCGGGACCGGGCATTCCAGATGCCCTGCGTGAGGAGGTTTTCTCCCCCTTCGTCACCACGCGGGAGGGCTCCGGCGGCAGCGGCCTCGGCCTCTACATCTGCCGCACCATCGTGGAGGATCTGGGCGGGACCCTGACGGTCGACCGATCCGCCGATCTGGGTGGAGCACGGTTCCGTGTGGACCTGCCCCGGAGTGAAGCGCCAGAAAACCGATAGAGATTGCCACCCAGAGTGGCCGCGAGTAGTTTCCGCGCATGAGAACGACCGCCCTTCCCACGTTGGCCCTCACGATCGGAGACCCGGCCGGAATCGGCCCGGAGATTTCCCTGCGCGCCGCCCTTGAGCCGGACGTGCGCGCCGCGTGCCATCTGGTGCTCGTCGGCGACCGCATCGTGATGGAGGAAACGGCCCGTCGGCTCGGGCGCTCCCTCGAAGGTGTCGAAGTCCTCGATACCGCGTGCCTGGATGCTGTGCCGCCGTTCGCCCAAGCCAGCCGCGCCGGTGGCGAGGCCAGCTACGCCGCCATCACGCGCGCCATCGACGAGTCCATCGCGGGTCGCTTTCAGGGCGTGGTCACGGCGCCCATCAACAAGCTTTCGCTCAAGCTGGCGGGCATCGACTTCCCCGGTCACACGGAGATTTTCGGCGAGCGCACCGGCGCACCGCACTTTGCCATGATGATGTACAGCGAGCGCCTCGCCGTTGGTCTCGTGACGTGCCACCAGTCGCTTGCCAGCGTTCCCGGCTCACTGACCGTCGAGCGCATTGCCGAGGTCGGTCGGCTACTCTCCGAGGCAGTCCGGCGGATTCGTGGCCATCAGCCCCGCCTTGCGGTACTGGGACTGAATCCTCATGCGGGTGAATCAGGACTTTTCGGCGACGAGGAATCCCGCGTCGTCATTCCGGCCATCGACTTGCTAAGGGCTGAGGGCTATCAAGCGGATGGCCCACTTCCGCCGGATACCGCGTTCTCTCCCGGGGCACTGAGCCGCTTCGATGCGCATTTGTGTCTATACCACGACCAAGGGCTGATCCCCTTCAAGATGATCAGCTTTGAGGACGGTGTGAACGTGACGATGGGACTCCCGTTTGTCCGAACCAGCGTGGACCACGGGACCGCCTTCGACATTGCAGGGAAGGGCGTAGCCAACATTGGCTCGCTGAAGGAAGCGATCTTCCTGGCCGCGAAACTGGCAGTATAGTCCACAATGACGGAGGGTAGCGACCATGAGCGGACTATCCCATAGCGAGGTGACCGTCTTCCTCCTGAGCATCGGCGTGATGCTCGGGATGGCGCGTGCCATGGGCGAGCTGATGCGGCGCCTGCACCAGCCCGCGGTACTCGGCGAGATTCTCGCTGGCGTGATTCTTGGCCCCACGATCCTCGGGATGCTCAACCCGATGGCATCCCAGTTCCTCTTCCCGATGGAAGGTCCGGTCGCCGTGGCGCGCGAGGGCCTTGTGACCGTTGGCATCGTGCTTTTCCTGCTGGTTGCCGGCATGGAGGTCGATCTTTCCACCGCCTTCCGACAAGGGAAGGCAGCCCTCTCCGTATCCTTCTTCGGCATGGCGATCCCATTCGCGCTTGGCTTCGGTGCCGCGTGGCTTGCGCCCGGATTGCTGATGAAAGTGCCCGAGGGTCGCGAACTCGTCTTTGCCCTCTTCTTCGCCACGGCACTGTGCATCTCCGCGCTCCCCGTCATCGCCAAGATACTCCTCGACCTGAACCTGTTCCGAACCGACATGGGCGTGGTGATCGTCGCCTCAGCCATCATCAACGACCTGGCGGGGTGGTTGATCTTCGCCGTGGTGCTCAGCATGATGAGCACTGCCGCAGGAGCCGAGGGCGGAGCAGGCATGAGCGTCACCACGTCGATCGGCCTCACGCTCCTCTTCGCTGGCCTCACGCTGACACTCGGTCGCTGGGTGCTGCACCGCATCCTGCCGTGGTTCCAGGCCCACCTGAGCTGGCCCGCAGGCGTGCTCGGCATGGCGATCACCATGGCGCTGCTCTTCGGGGCCTTCACGGAATGGATCGGCATCCACGCGATCTTCGGCAGCTTCCTCTTCGGCATCGCGCTGGGCGATTCGCGCCATCTGCGCGAGCGCACACGTGCCACGCTGGACCAGTTCATCTCCACGGTCTTCGCGCCGCTCTTCTTTGCCAGCATCGGCCTGAAGGTGAACTTCGTGGAAAGCTTCGCCATCGGCCCGGTCGTGGTCGTGCTGCTGATCGCCACACTTGGCAAGGTGCTCGGCTGCACGCTGGGCGCCGTGCTCGCCGGCATGAACAGGCAGGAGTCGTGGGCGGTCGGCTTCGGCATGAATGCGCGCGGCGCGATGGAGATCATCCTCGGCCTGCTCGCTCTCGACTACGGCGTCATCGACCAACCGATGTTCGTCGCGCTGGTGATCATGGCTCTCGCGACTTCCATGACGAGCGGTACGCTCATGCAGCGAGTCCTGAAGCGCCAGGCGGTTGTCAACTTTGCCGACCTGCTGAATGCGAGGTGCTTCGTGCGATCGATGAAAGCACAGGATCGACGTGGGGCCATTGCCGAGTTGTCGAACCTCATCGTCGCGGGGACCAGTCTCGATCGGGCGGCGGTGGAGGAAGCCGTCTGGGCGCGGGAGCTCACCATGCCCACAGGCGTTGGCAGCGGTGTCGCCATTCCTCATGCGCGTATCAAGGGGCTGACTCTTCCCCTGATCGCCGTCGGCATTTCCGACGATGGCATCGACTTCGACAGCCCCGATGGCGCCAAAGCCCGCATCATTTTTCTGATTCTCACTCCGGAGAACGACAACGGCGCCCAGCTCCAGATTCTCGCGGGCATCGGGCGCATGGCCTCCAATCGCAAGGTCCCCTTCAAACTGGCCGAAAGCTCCGGGTTCACCGAGTTCCTGGCCACACTGCGCGCCGACCAGGCCGAGGGACAGGCCCATTGAGTCACGCTGAGCAGCTCGACATCGCCATCGTCGGCGCTGGGGCTGCCGGACTGGCGGCGGGCATCTTCGCAGCAGAGGCGGCTCGTGCGCCCGGCGCCCGCAGGCGCATCGCGATTCTTGATGGGGCACGAAAGCCCGGTGCCAAGATCCTCGTTTCCGGTGGCGGACGCTGCAACGTCACCAACGTGGAAGTAACGCCAGAGGACTACAACGGCGGATCGAAGACGGTGATCCGCAACGTGTTGCGCGCCTTCGACCATCGTCGCACGCTTGCCTGGATGAAGGACCTCGGCGTGGAGTTGAAGCTGGAGGAAACCGGCAAGTACTTCCCCGTCAGCGACAACGCCCACACGGTGCTGCGCGCCCTCTTTGACCGGCTCGCACAGCTCGGCGTCGAGGTCCGTCCTTCCTGTCGCGTGACGGCCATCAGGCCCGAGGAGCAGGGCTTTCGTATAGACGTCGCAGAAGGTCCCTCCATCCTCGCCCGGACCCTTATCATGGCAACCGGTGGCCTGGCACTCCCCAAGTCCGGCAGCGACGGCGCGGGGCTTGTCATGCTCGAGAGACTCGGCCATCGCATTGTCCCCACCACACCGGCGCTCGTCCCGCTGCTGCTCGGTGAAACGGCAGGTCCCGCGGGTGCATATGGCGAATTGAGCGGCCTCACGCTCGACGCGCGCCTTCGACTCGCCGATGCAAAAGGACGCGCCGAAGCGGAGTATGAAGGCTCGCTCCTCTTCACCCACTTCGGCCTCAGCGGGCCCACAGCACTCAACATCTCGCGTCACTGGCTGAGGCGTCGCCTGGAGTCACCGGGCGAACGTCCGCCGCTTCTCTTCGGGCATCCGAAACTCTCCACGCCACAGATTGCCGACGAGTGGCTGCGCAAGGCCGCCGCCGGGAACCCGCGCCGCCACCTCGCGGGGACGCTGCATCAGCTCTTCCCGGAACGCCTCGCACGCGTCCTTGCGGGCGATAGCGACGGACCGGTGGGGCAATTGCCGCGCGACCGGCGTCTCGCCGTCGCGCAGTCCCTCGCCGCACTGGCCCTCAACGTGACCGGCGACCGTGGCTACACCTTCGCCGAGACCACGGCGGGGGGCGTGGACCTCGGTGACATCGACTACGCCAGCATGGAATCACGCCGCGTGCCGGGCCTGTTCCTTTGCGGGGAATTGTTGGACGTGGACGGCCGCATCGGGGGATTCAATTTCCAATGGGCATGGGCGACAGGGTATCTGGCGGGTCGCGCCGCCGCGCGGCGAGCCGCCTAGCGACGCGGCGGCTCCAGCGTCAGCACCACATCGCCCGCAGAGGCCAGCCCGCTCTGTGGATTGTATATACGGGCACCGTTCTCCAGGAATCGATCAGGTCCGACCGACACGAGGCTCGTTCCTGTATAGACAAGCGGCACGCCCGCAAAGGGATCCACAACCGACACGGCAGCGTTGGGATCAATGAGGTGCTGGCAGAGCGCCCGCGCGAGTCGCAGGCGGGTCCGCATGACCTGCTCGCGCATGGACAGCGCCCCAACCGGTCGAAGTGGCAACAGCGCCAGCGGATTCGTCGATAGCGTCGCCAGCATCGCATCATCGAAGACCGGACGGACCGCGTCCGGCTTGGCGAGCGCCGCGTCGAGGCTAGGCTTCAATTGCTCGAGCTCCTGTGGCAATGACGGTACCAGTCCGAACAGGTCCTTCGCCTGCACACCAGCCTGCGCCCGCGTCAACGAGGTGTCGTAACACTGGAGCACCACCGCCAGCTCCTCGGGAGAGCCTGTCCGGTTGCGCGCCATGTGCTCGAACAGATCCAGCTCATCGTACACGGCGGAGCGAAGCGGCACGTACTTCTCTTCCAATTCCTGCAACTGAAGATCGATGCGACGCAGCGCCTCCGCGGGAAGGGGCTTCCCCCCGCGAACAACCTCGGCGGTCACACCGACCGCCTGCTCCATCATCGTGATCGCCAGGCCGTGCGACGCATAGGAAGCCTCGCCGGGCGGTCGCGCGAATCGACTCCCCAGCGTCGCCAGTTCGATCAGCCGTTGCACAGCCTCTTCACGTTCGCCCTGTGCCTCGAGGCGCCGCGCGTTGGCCACCAGCAATTGGGTCAGCAGCCAGAACCGGTCGAAGTGCGGCAGGGGGCGATCGAGCTCGTAGCCAAGTAAAGACGGGAACGATGCCTTTGGTATCGCCGCCGAGCGACCCACCAGGGAAATCACCGGCTGCGAGGCAAGCAGTAGCGAGTCCAGATCCGCGTCCGGCGTCCATCCGGCCCGGGCCACCAGCTCCAGCTTCTCGCGCCGGGCGGCCAGCTCGTCCCAATCCAAGCGGTCCAACCCCTCCATGACCGGCGCCATCGCATCGAAGCTGCTTCCTTCCTTGTCCAGTGACGCCTTCACGGCGTCGGCCCACGCATCGCGCCGCCCACCATCCCGCAGGACGAAAACCAACAGACACACCATGAAGATCACGAGAAAGCCGCTCACCATGAGAAAAACGTTCAGCCACGCACGACCGGGGCCTTCGGTCGGCTCAGTCTCCTGATGGGGCTTGGTCGTCGTCCGGGGCATGATTGGCGAAGTCGATTCGCAATGCGGCGCGAGCTTTGCGAAACAGGGGGTGTGAGGGCGGTTTCGACGCCCTCGACAGACTTTGAGACTCGATCGGTGCACAAGCCAATGAAGAAACTACTCGTGGCCTCAATCTACCTCGCGTCGACCCTGCTCACGACGGCCTGCCTCAGCACGGCCCCCGATGGCGAAGGCTCGACCAACACCGCCGGTGTCGCCCGCGACCCATCGGAAATCCTCACCATCGGCGAGAAGGCGCCTGCCTTTGAGGTCAAGGACCAGAAGGGCCAGACCCATCGGCTGGCCGACCACCTCGGCAAGACCAATGTGGTGCTGATCTTCTATCCCGGCAACGAGACGCCCGGCTGCACCAGCCAGCTTTGTACGGCACGCGACGACTGGAAGAAATACCAGCAGGCAGGCGTGCAGGTCTACGGCGTGAACCCAGCGGACGCCGCTTCACACGCCAGCTTTGCCGCCAACCACAACTTCCCCTTCCCGCTCCTCGCCGACACCACCGGAAGGATGGTCCGCGACTACGGTTCCCGAGGAATCGCGGGCGTCGTCAAACGCACTGTCTACGGCATCGACAAGGAAGGCCGCATCGTCTTCGCCGAACGGGGAATGCCGAGCACCGCAACCATCCTGGCCGCGTTTGATCAAGGTGCATCCGCCTCGAGGATTTGACTTGTCGGCGAGGGCGCCTCTTGGAGTTCTTTGGCAAGCAGCCAGTTTCGTTTCTGGCCACTTACTTACCAGGGAATTTTGATGCAAAAAGTATCGTTTTGTAGGCGCGCTTCATTGGTCGTGTTGTTTGGCCTGATGCTCTCAGCCACCGCTTCAGCTCAATTTGCCTCACCGGTGGAAATCTCCAATCCGCTTCCCAATGCGCCTCGCCACGTGGAGACGGAGGACTTCGACGGAGATGGCGACCTTGATCTGGTCGTCCTCTCCAGCAACGACGGACGCATCCGCTATTACGAGAATCGCCTTGGCGGTCTCGAAGGCGACTTCGCCCCCGAGGTTGTCGTCAGCACCCAGGTTTCCGGTGGCGGCACCGGCCTCGTTTCCGCCGACATCGACGGCGATGGGGACTTGGACATCCTATACGATTCCCAGACGTCCCAGGAAATCGCCTGGTTCGAAAACAGGTTCGCGGAGGATGGCGGGTTTGGTCCCCGCCAGGTCATCTCCACCGGCAATGGCTACACCCGCTATCCCGATCTGGTGGACATCGATGGCGACGGCGCGCTGGACGTAGTGGTCATCAACGGTACTGCGGGCAACAGCCTCCGCTTCTGGCGCAACCGCCTTGACGAAAGCGAAGCCGATTTTGCCCCCTTCGTCGATCAGGTTACGGGTCTGACAAACGTGTTCGCCTTCAAGTTCGTGGATCTCGACATGGATGGCGATCTGGACCTCGTCGTAACCAGCGACAACGCTTCCACGCTCTACTGGATGGAGAATCTCGACGGGGCCGGCGCTTTCGGCTCGGCGCAGACGCTCGTCACCAAGGCCGAGCTCTCCAACACACAGGCCTACGACATTCTGTTGGAGGACCTCGACGGGGACGACCAACCGGACATTCTCTTCTCCGGGCAGGTGAACGATCTGAAGTGGATCCGCAACCAGCTCCACGAGGTGAGTGCCAACTTCTCCACCCCCTCCGTTGTCACAACCGGCGTCACCTTTCCCTCCCGGTTCACCCAATACGACATCGATGGGGACGGGTTTCGGGATGTTGTCTTTATCGAGTCATTTACCAGCAGCATCAACTACGTTCCCAACCGCCTGCAAACGGTGGACGCCAACTTCGGATCTCTCACCACGCTTGAGACCGTCAGCAGCGGCCCACAGGATCTTGTCTTTCGCGACCTGGACGCCGACGGAGACACCGACATCATGGTGCTCTCCCTGGGCACCCCCCGCGTCGGCTTCATCAAGAACCAGACCTTTGACCCCACGCCGGCCATCGCCATCGACACGCCCACCAGCCCCGCGCTGGAACTGCTCTTCGGCACGGTCGAGCTGGGCGCCACCCCGACCGTGCGATCAGCCGTCTTCTCCGACCCGGGCACGGCCGACCTAAACACCACCATCACTCTATCCGTCAACCCATCGAACCAGTTCCAGTTCCAGCAGCTCCCCCCCGCCATCATGAACAGGCTGACCACGGGTACGCTCGAGATCGCGCTGATCCCCACGACCCTTGGCTCCATCAGCGGCGAAGTCTCCGTCGAGACCAACACCAGCTCCGGGACGCTCACCATCGCCCTCTCAGGGCTTGGCGTCGACACCATCGCACCCACCTCCAGCGTGACCGCCCCCGCCTCGGGACCGCTCAGCCAGCCGGACGGCGACCTTTCAATCGAGTTCCTGGCAGCCGACTCGGGCAGCGGTGTTGCCGATGTGGAGCTGTTCTACACCCTCAACGGCGGCTCGCCCACGAGCCTCGGAGTCTTCACCAGTTCGCCGATCTCGGTCGACGCCAGCCCATTGGGCGGAAGCGGAACCTACGGGTTCTACACCCGCGCCCGTGACGTCGCCAACAACGTGGAGGACGCCCCCGTCTCGCCGGACGTGACCGTGGTCCTTTCCATCACAACCGCCATTTCCGATTGGAGTCTGTTGACGGACTAATCGCCCGCAACAACGCGACACAACGCAGGCCCGTGACTCTCTCCCAAAGGAAGGGTCACGGGCCTTTTGTTGTCATGAAGAGGATTCGAACTGACCCCCTGACCGGCGGGGACTCGATGATCACCGGTTCATCTTGCCTTCAATTGGAACAGAACGGACCCGGTCGACAGTTCACTGCGATTCTACGGATACTACTTCGAGCTCGTTCCCCATCCTCACCGTTCCGCGCGGCGCTACACGGTCGGCCCCTCGGGCTGTGGCTGGCATGGCTCGGTTGCCTTTTGATGAAAGCGAAGGAGAATGTCTTCGGTGAACCGGCAGGCGATCTGCCGATTGGAGAGGAAGTAGACGGTCGCCGAAGATCGATTTCGGATGCGTGCCTCCCGCGAAGCGCCCCTCGGCCAGGTCGGACCAGTCCGCCTGCACCACGATGCGGCGGGCTCCGTAGGTCTCGAAGCGCCACGTCTCGCGAAGGAAGGGTTCCCGCGGGTCGGCAGCGCCCGCGGTGCCCCCCCTGCGCGGGTCCACCTCACGACGTGGAGATTCCCCGCCAGACGCCAGCCCCCTCTGGAAAATGACCTTGCCGCGTGCGAGGAAAACTGTTTCGCCAAATCAGGGTTTTCCCTGAGTCGCTTGTATTCCTTTTGGGGGGAGTGCATATGTTTACAAATCCAAGGTTCGCGATCTTCCGGCCATTGTTCGTCATGGCATTACTCGCCACGTGCGCCAACTCCTTTGGTCAGGCCCCCCCGGCTGCCGTTCCCGGCAACATCCTTGTGCGGATTTCCGACACGGACAAGGCCGGGGTCTCGCGAATCGTCGATGCCGAAAGCCTCCCTGCAAGTGTCGCCAAGGCGCTCCGGGACCACGGCACCACGGTCGATCACGCACTTTTTCCCGCGGCAGGTCCTGCCGGAAAGGCTCTGGGTGCGGGCGACGCCCCAAATGTTTTCCTGCTGAAAGTGAGCGATACCACCACGACGGCCAAGGTCATCGACGCGCTCAAGGCGCTTCCGGAGGTGGTTTATGCCGAACCGGATTATCTCTACACCCTCGATTTTATCCCCAACGACCCCGAGTTTTCCCGCCAGTGGCATCTGCAGAACACCGGTCAATACCGGTTGGCAGGCGCCGACGTGGCCGCCCCCGCCGCGTGGGACATCAACCAGGGGAGCGCTTCGCCCGTCATCGCGATTATCGACACCGGCGCCGACCTGACCCATCCCGATCTGGTCAATCAGTTCTGGTCCAACCCCAAGGAACAAGCGGGCGACGCCAACGGTGACGGACGCCCCGGATTCGCCAATTTCGACGACGATGGCGACGGGCTTGTCGACGAGGATTCTGCGGGCCGCCAGCCCGGCGCTCCCGGCTACACCAACGACCTCAGGAACGACGATGATGAGAACGGATTCGTCGATGATATCGCGGGTTGGGACTGGGTCAACAACGACGCCGTGCCGAACGACGAGCAGGGGCACGGCACCCACTGTGCCGGCATCGCCGCGGCGCAAACGAACAATGGCATCGGTATCGCCGGGGCCTGCCCCATGGGGCGCATCATGCCGCTAAAGGTCTTTCAGGTCGACGGCACTGCCGCCACGTCGGCCATTTCGGCGGCCGTCGTCTATGCCAGCCGCAACGGAGCCAAGGTGATCAGCATGTCTTTCAGCGGCCCGTCGTCGACCGCGCTGTCCGATGCGCTCGCCGTGGCGTACTCCACGTCGATCATGGTGGCCGCCTCGGGCAACGGCGGCGAGGCCGACGGAGCCCGCTATCCCGCCGGTTACTCCACCGTCCTCGGCGTCGGCGCCAGCGATGTCGTCCTCGACGAGACCACGGGCCAGTTTAGAGAAGTGGTCGCCGATTTCACCAATACCACATCCGCCGAGGTGTGTGCTCCCGGCGTCAACATTCGCTCCACGGTTCCCGGCGGCGGCTACGCCTCCTGGAGCGGTACGTCGATGGCAACGCCCCTCGTGGCGGGGATCGCGGCGATGATGGTTTCGGAGCGCACCGGTGGTTTCTGGGGACCGGACCAGTATTACAGCCAGTTGATCGAATCGCGAGGGACCTTCATCTCGAAGACGGTCCTGGTAGTAAAGAACGGCATAGCCGTCCCGGAGGTCGTAACCCTGCCCCGGATCAGTGCTCTCGAGACCTTGACCATGGAGCCTTATCCCAAGCTTTCGGTCAGCTCCGTTGCGGTGTCCGATCCCGCTGGAGACCAGGACAATGCACCCGATGCTGGTGAGGTAATCGCCGTTACCGTCACTCTCAGGAACAAGTTCGGAAATGGCGAAAATGTCAACTGCACGCTGACGACGGCAGACCCATTTCTCACCATCACCGCAGGAGCTGCGAGCTTCGGCAACATCGGACCCAATGGCGTTGAGGACAACACGGACAATCCGTTCGGTGTCAGCGTAGCTGCAAATGCACCGCATAACCGCAAATGCAAGTTAACTCTCTCAGTTAGTGCCAGCAATACATTGGTCGTGCAGACCCTGGATTTTTTCATCACCATTCAGCACGGCACGACCATTTCGGGACTGCTCTCCCAAGACACGGTGTTGAGGAGCGGCGCTGAGTATCTTGTCCCCTCCGCCCTGATCGTTGCATCCGGCAAGAAGCTGACAATCGAACCGGGGACGCTGCTGAGGTTCTATCCAGGGGCGGGACTGGTAGTCGACGGAACGCTGGTTGCGGTCGGGACAGCAACAAATCCGATTATTCTGATGGCGAATAATTCCAGTCAGGGGTGGAATGGAGTTTCCTTCACCGATACTTCGCAGGATGCCATATTGCAGAATGGTTCGTATATTTCCGGCTGCACGATGCAATTCTGTGAAGTCAGCGGCGTTCTGAAAACCAGTTCATTGGCTGTTGAAGGTACAATCTCTGCCAGCAGCAGCACCCCTTTCATCTCCAAGAATTTGATCTATAACAATACAGGCTACCAAGACGGGGGGATCAGCTTCCTCTTGGGTGGTCCACACAGGATAACACAGAACATCTTCCTGGGCAACTCTGCTAGTCAGTGCGCAGGAATCCACATAAGAGGCGCGACAGCCACCATCGCCGACAATCTCATCATGAATAACGCATCGACAACGCAATCTTTGACTGCGGGAGGACTATTGACCGCAACTTCAGTGGCCGTGTCAGGAAACGTGATTATTAACAACTCAGGGATCAACGGAGGGCTCCTGCGCGATTACACCGGCAGCGGCGGAGCCTCGGCGACGGGGAATCTCGTCATTCCCCATCCCTCAAATAGATTTGTTGCCGTGAACTCGAATTCCGCCAATATGTCGATAGCCAATAATTATTGGGGACCGGGACTCACTGCAGAGCTAGAGCGGGTCGGGGCTACGTCCGACGTTTCAATGTTTCATGATAAGTTCAACGATGCAGCATCAGGGCTGTTCACCTACTCCCCCTGGCTTACCTCCGCACCTTCCATCCCCCAAGCCCCCCCCTACGTCGTCTCCGTCGCTGTTCCCAGCGTCGTAGGCGCGGGAGAGTTTGAGGTGCTCGTCACCGTCAACCGCGACATGAACACCAGCCACCCGCTCACCGTTTCGTTCGGGCCTGCCGACCCCTACACCCAGAGGATCATCAGCGGCGATTGGATCGGCGCCCGCCAATGGCGCGGCAAGTATCGCGCGTCGCTCTTTACCGGCGACGGCATCCAGCATCTGCGCGTCGCGGGCGGGCGCGATAGGGAGTTCGGGAGGGCGATGATCGCCGATTGGCGCCACACGTTCGAGATCGATGCCGCCGGACTCTCGGGCGTCGGCCTCCAGGCCTCGGGCGAGGCCGGGCGCGTCGACCTGTTCTTCCAACCCGTCGACGAACCCGACGTTGCCGGATACAATGTCTATCGCGCCACGACCGCGGGCGGCACCTACACGAAGCTAAACAGCGCTGTTGTCTACGAAACCCGCTTCAGCGACTTCACGGCGCCGCAGGGCCTGACGCGGTACTACAAGGTGGCCGCCGTCCGCACCGACTTCACGCAATCCCCCCTGTCCGATCCCGCGTCGGCCGCAGCGCTCGACGGCACGGCACCGGTGGTGCAGCACACGCCACTCGCCAGCCCGATCGTGCTCCCAGTGCCGGGCGTTTCAGTGCAGGCCACCGTCACCGACAACATCGGCGTGACGAGCGTTCAGCTCTTCTGGAAGACCTCCACGGAGGATTCCTTCACGACCGTGACCATGCTCCACCCGAGCGGGAATCTCTACTCCTACAACATCCCCGCTTCCGAACTCGCGCCGCCGAAGCTGCAATACTACATAGCGGCAAAGGACGCACTGGGCAACACGGGCACGTTCGCCTCCGCGGCGGCCCCGCGCGAGGTGCTGGTCCGCACAGCGACGAACGAGCCGCCCACACAACCGACGATCCGCCCGGTGCTGCACGTGGACATCACAACCCTCGCCACCGATCCCGAACAGGGGCCGGTGCGCTATCGCTACCAATGGGCTCTGGACAGCACCATCGTAGCCACCCACGGTCCGACCACGGCCACCGAGGATACGCTCCGCGAAGGGGGAGCGATCACCTTCACCAATGGCCAGATCTGGACCGTGACCGTGACCCCGATCGACATTGAGGACTCGGAGGGCCCCGCCGCGACCGGCACCTTCCGCATCGGGCCCAACGGACAGGTGCGCTTCGGGGGCTGGGCCATCCAGTAACGGCCACCCCGAGGCCCCGCGCCAAGGCCATGCAAAGCCAGACGGATCAGAGCAATGCGCGCTGGGCGACCGACGTGACCCACATACCCTGCGGCCGCGAAGTCGTCGGCTTTGAGTTTGCCCTAAGGGGCCGCACGGGCGCTTGAGGAGGCCTACCTCCGGCGCTTCGACACCCTTCGCCCAAAAGGGCCAACATCAACGATCCGCAGCGACAACGGACTCATTTTTCACAGCAGGCAGTTTCGCGCATCCTGCCGCGACCACCGCCTCGCCCACGAGTTTGTCACCCCCTACACCCCCGAGCAGAACTGCCTCGTGGAACGCTTCTTCAGATCTCTCAAGGAGGAATGCACCTGGGAGGAAAGCTTCCCCGACTTTCATACCGGCAAAGTAACCGTCACCCGCTGGGTCCAATGGTACAACGTGGCAAGGCCGCACCAGTCATTGGGGTACCTCTCACCACAGGAATACCGGCAACCCTTTGATTTGATTGCAGTTGCGCTGGCGGGCGAAAAAGAAAAGACGGCCCCCGAAGAGGCCGTCCAATGTGATTTAGAGAAATGGCTCCCCGGCCCATACCCTCCTCGAACTATATCTGGTCCAGATCTCGAAGACGAAGTGGAGCTATTCGGTATCTATGTGCGCCGACGACTGAAGCTCGTCTTCCGGAAACCCGCCGAGAAGGCATTCAAGTACGGGGTGCACCGCCGGTGGCTGCGCAATCCTGTCGTTGTCGCACGAGAGATTGCGGCAGAAATGGACTCAATACCAGGTGCAACGCAAGAGACAGTGGCCCTGGCCCGAGGCGTGACTCGCACTCGTGTTTGTCAGTATCTTCGCCTGCTGCTACTCCCTCCTGACATCCTCGACTTCATCTGCAACCCTGCGAACGAGGCGAATGTTGCTAGGGTGACGGAGGGAAGTCTGCGCCATCTGCTGAGGGAGCCGACGCCCGTGGAGGCACGCCGTGCATTCTACGCCATGATCGAAGTTGTGAATATCGGAAGGAATACAAAGGAGAACTGCAATGACTCATACAACTGAAGAGCAACTGGACGCGACGGCTAGAGGCAGTCTCATAATCCTCTGGACACTGTTCCCGCCTCGATGAGAAGCCCTGTCGCGCATCTATTTATCGCTGGCAGGACCGTTCCCGATGCGACTCACCGA
>WGMQ01000026.1 GCA_016125005.1 bacterium
CTCGATGTGGTCGACCTGCGGCTTGATGTTATCCCACTTCAGGTCGCGGAGGGCCGAGACCTGAATCTCGCTGTCGAAGTGACCGATGTTGCAAACGATGGCGTTATGCTTCATCTGGTCCATGTGCTGGCGGGTGATGACGTCCACGTTGCCGGTCGTCGTGACGAAGATGTCGCCGAACTTGCAGGCGTCGTCCATGGTGACCACCTGGTAGCCTTCCATGCAGGCCTGAAGGGCGTTGATCGGGTCGATCTCCGTCACATACAGGGTGGCGCCGAGGCCCTTGAAGCTCTGGACCGTGCCCTTGCCCACGTCGCCGTAGCCGCAAACAACGACCTTCTTGCCAGCGATCATCACGTCGGTGGCGCGCTTGACCGCGTCCACGCAGCTCTCGCGGCAGCCGTAGAGGTTGTCGAACTTGCTCTTCGTCACCGAGTCGTTGACGTTGATGGCGGGGAAGAGGAGCTCATTCTTCTTCGCCATTTCATAGAGGCGGTGGACGCCGGTGGTGGTCTCCTCGGAGACGCCGATGATCTGGGTCGCCATGTCGCGCCACAGGCGGGGGTTCTCGTCAAGCGTGTCGTTGAGGAGCGTATCGACGATCTCGATTTCCTCGTTGTCGCGGCAGATGGTCGGCTTGACGCCGGTCTTCTCGAATTCGATCTCGCGCTTGCTGCCGCGGTGGATCAGGAGGGTGGCGTCACCGCCGTCGTCGACGATGGCATTGGGGCCGCCTTCGGGGAAGGAGAGGGCCCACTTGGTGTACTGCCAGTATTCCTTGAGGGTCTCGCCCTTGAAGGCGAAGACCGGGATGCCGGCGGCGGCGATGGCGGCGGCGGCGTGGTCCTGGGTGCTGAAGATGTTGCAGGAGGCCCAGCGGACATCGGCGCCCAGCTCAACCAGGGTCTCGATCAGCACGGCGGTCTGGATGGTCATGTGGAGGGAGCCGGTGATGCGGCAGCCAGCGAGCGGCTTCTTGGCGCCGAATTCCTTGCGGCAGGCCATGAGTCCGGGCATTTCGCCCTCGGCAATGGTGATTTCTTTGCGGCCGAAGTCGGCCTGGTTGATGTCCTTAACCAGATAAGCCGGAATCTTCGCGGCGGGCTTGGCGACTACGCTCATGATCGATTGGTCCCTGTGAATGGAGGATCGCTGCATGAGGCTGGTACCATGGGCCGGGGCCTCATATCAACGAATCAAGATATGTTGATATGGCCGTCCCCCCGTCAAGGACAAAAGGGGGGAGGGCGCGAACACCGCTGGGGATCCTGCGGTCAAGTCCGCCGATCCTTGGGGACGGCCCATCGATTTCGGTGCGGGTGACGAAAACGACCGCTTGACATGGCCCCACGTCGTAGCCTTCTTACCGGCCTTGGTTGAGTCACTCTACCAACACTCCAAAAAGGTTCATGCTACCGTGCTTTCCGCTTCCCAAATCAATGGTTGTTATCCTGCTGTCATTACCCCGATGAAGGAGAAGCACGGTCATGTCGTGATCGACTGGGAGAAATTTTTCCTCCTGATCGAGCAGGCGGTTGACGCGGGGTGTACCGGGATCGTCATCGCCGGTACCACGGGACAGAGCTCGACCATCTCCCACGCCGAGCACATCGAGCTGGTGTCGCGCGGATCGGTTCATGCCCGGACCTATGCAGAGCGCAACGGCCGCACGTTCCAAGTGATCGGCAGCGCCGGGTCCAACTCCACCGCCGAGTCCCTCTATCTGATGGAGAGCATCCTGCGCGAGGCCCGGTTGGATGCGTTCCTTCATGTCACGGGCTACTACAACAATCCGCCGCAGGAGGGGCTGCTCAAGCACTACACCGCGGTGGGCGACTTTGCCCTGCGCAATGATGTGGGCGTGGTGCTGTACAACGTGCCGAGCCGCACGAAGAGCAACATCGAGGCGGAGACGGCCATCGAGCTGGCTCATCATCCCGCGATCATCGCGCTGAAGGAGGCCTCGGGCGACCTGGAACAGGTGCGGCGCATCATCGACGGCACCCGCGACCAAGACTTCACCGTGGTGAGTGGCGAGGACGACCAGGTGGCCGCCATCATCAAGCTCGGTGGGTCGGGCGTGATCAGCGCCTCGGCGAATCGCTGGCCCCGCGAGTTCCAGGTGCTGACGGAGCTGGCGAACGCGGGCGAGCACGAGAAGGCGGCGGAGCTTCAGGCGGCGTTGCTCCCCTGCATCCGCGCGGTTTTCTGCGTGAAGAACCCGATTCCGCTCCATCACATGTTCGATGCGGCGATTCGCTTGCCGCTGGTGACCGTGAGCGAGTTGAATACCGCTGCCCGCCAGAAGGCTCTCGACACGATTGGGCAGGCCCTCGCCATCGAGGAATTCCCTTGGGTGACCGCGCGAGCGGCACTGTGATCCCTTGCCGACCCTGAAGCCCAGCGTTCCGCATGTTGTGATGATTGCCCGGTCCTTCCACGCGAACGGACCGGGCAAAGTCATTCTCAACCTGCTGCGCGCCTGGACCCCTGAGGACGTGCGCGTTTCGCTGGTGGCTCTGTCTCCGGAGGGTGCACTCCGCGACTTGCTACATTCGGAAATCACCCGGTTGCACGGTACGGTGGTGGTCGAACCCTGCGGGATGTTCTCCGCGGGACGGATCGGGCTGTCACTCACGCGGCGGGCTCCCGTCGCCGAAGCCGATGTGCTGATGGCACACCTGCTGGTGCCCGATGCGGTGGGCCGCTCAGCAGCGAAGGCCACCGGCAAGCCGCTGATCGTGGTGGAGCACGGGATTCATGGCTGGTCGGAGAAAGGGCGCTGGCTGCGTCCGTTGGTGCGCGAGTGGTACCTGTCGTCGCTCCCCCGCCGCTGCCGGATTGTGGCGATCTCGGGAAAGGTGCAGCGCGACCTGCTGGCGGAGGGTGTCGCCCACGAATCGGTGCGGCTGATTCCCAACGGTGTGGAACTGATGGATCGGGCACCGGAACCGACCGCGGGCGCTCCGTTGGTCGTGGGGGTGGTGGGAAACCTGATTTGCGAGAAACGCCCGCATTTGGCGGTGGAGGCCGCCGCCGTGGCGCGCGCCGCGGGTCTCCCGGTGACGTTGTGCTTTGTGGGCGAAGGTCCGCTGCGGATTTCTCTCGAGACTTTGGCGAAGGCGCGCGGCGTGCCTTGCCAATTTGTGGGCCGCGTTGCGGACCCTCGCCCTGCCTATGCGGGCTTCGCCGCCCAGCTCCACCCCTCGCGGCAGGAAAGCTTTGGCCTGGCGCCGCTGGAGGGCCTCTCCGCGGGGCTTCCCGTGATCGCCGCCGCGGAGAGCGGGTTGGCGGAGTTGCTGCCGCCGCGGCCTGCCGCGTGGCTGGTGGGCGACGACTCCGCCGCTGCCTGGGGGACGGCGCTGGTGGATGCGCTGAGCCTTGCCACCCAGCCTCGCGCGCAGCGTCGCGAGTGGGTGGGCGCGCGCTATGGCCTTGACCGAATGGCCGCAAGCCATCTGGCGCTGATTCGCGAGCAATTGAACTAAATCGCCCGCACCAAGCCGCCGTCGATCACCCAGTTACCGCCGTTCAGGTACGACGCCAGTGGCGACGACAGGTAAGCAACGAGACGGCCTAGCTCAATCGGCTCGCCGAGGCGGCCTGCGGGGATGGATCCGAGCATCGCCTCCCGGATTGCGTCGTCGCTCTTTCCGGCGCGCTCCGCCTGCGTGCGGATAACGGCCTTGAGGCGATCGGTGTCGAAGCGCCCGGGCGCGATCGAGTGGCAGCAAAGGCCCGTGGGACCGAGTTCCTCGACGATGCTCTTGATGAGCCCGACGACTCCGGGGCGCATCGAATTGCTAAGCGTGAGCCCCGCGACGGGCTGGCGCGTGGACGAGCTGGTGATCACGAAGAACCGTGGTGAGGCGCTGCGTTCCAGCAGGGGGAGCGCCTCCTTCAGCAGCAGAGCGGGCGAGGCGAGCACGAGTTGCGCCGCATCGGCCCATTGCTTGGCGGTCAGTTGACGAATCCCTCCGGGCGCCGGTCCTCCGCTGTTGCAGACCAGGATGTCGAGACGCCCGAAGCCGTCCTCGGCGGCCTTGACGAGGGAGGGAATCGCTTCCAAGTCGGCAGAATCGGCAGCCAGCCAGGCGGTCTGGATGCCATATTGCTCTGCGAGGCGCGCCGCGGTGTCTGAAAGTGCCGATGCGGTGCGGGCGGTCAGCAGCAGGTCACAGCCCTCCGCCGCCAGAGCCTCCGCCACCCCAAGGCCAAGTCCCTTCGTCGCGCCCTGCACGAGCGCCACTTTGCGCTTTAGTTGCAAATCCATTGTTGTGCCCTCTCGTTTCGCCGTTCCTGCTTGCCACTTGCGACGTGATTTTCGACACAAGAGGCGTGTGAAAGGGAAAGTGAATCAGAATGCCGTTGCCTGTCAAATGCCCGCACTGCGCGGCCACGCTGGAAGTGCCTGTTCTCCCCGAGGGGGAGGAAGGTGACACCAGCGCCTCCTGCGGTTCCTGTGGGTTGAGATTCCTGTTCGATTTTTCCGGCGCCGATCCGGTGGCGGTGGATCATGCGATGCGGGTGGCATCGGACCTGAACATCCCCGGCTATCGTATCATTGGTGTGCTGAAGCCGGGTGGGATGGGTTATCTTTATTCGGCGGTCCGCGAGGCCACGAAGCAGCTCTGTGCCGTGAAGGTGATGCCACCGGGCTATGCGTGCCATCCCGCGCTGGTGGAGCGATTCCGCCGCGAGGCCCGTGCCATGCGGGCCTTCCGCCACCCCAATGTGCTCCAGTTGCTGGAGGTCGGCGAGTCCGACCCGCGCTTCATCGCCATGCCGTTTGTGGTCGGCCGGACTCTGCGTGACTCGGAGGAGGATTGCTTTCCTCTCAAGCTGGCTGATGCGGCCGCGGTGTTCTCGCCATTGGCGGAGGCCGTCCACCACGTGCACGAGTGCGGCTACCTGCACCGGGACATCAAGCCATCGAACGTGTTCCTCACGTCCAAGGGTGAGGTGCTGCTCTTCGATTTTGGCATCACGCGCGAGTGTGGCACCCAGTCCGACCTGACCGATCCGGGCGTGAACCTCGGCACGCCGGCGTACAACGCGCCGGAGCTTTACGAGCGCGGCGAGACCAGCCCGCGCTCGGACCAGTACTCGCTCGCGGTGCTGCTCTACGAGATGATTTCCGGTTCGCTTCCCATGGGCGTGTTCCGCCCGCCACGCGACTTTTGCCACGACCTGCCGTCGTCCTCGTCGGACGCGATCATGCGGGCGCTTTCGCACGATCCGCGTGATCGCTTCGACACGGTGCAGCGTTTCTCGCGCGAGTTCTTCCGCCCGCTGGTGAATCGCACGCCGGCGGAGGGCTATCGCGACACGGTTGCGGAACTGGCGCGGATTCGCCCGGCGCTCTTCGACGCGCACTCGAACCATGCGGTCCGTCCGGTTGGACGCGCGCCTTCACGCAGTGGCATCGGCGCGCTGCTCGCGCGCTTCTCCTTCACATCGAAAAAATCAGAGTAAGGTGCTCAGACAAAACCCCCGGCTTCCTGCGAAGCCGGGGGTTGGTGTGTCGGTCAGTCTGGCTTAGTTGATCTTGAGCATCTCGACGTCGAACACCAGCCAGGAGTTGGGCGGGATGCTGCCGCCAGCGCCAGCCTCGCCGTAGCCAAGGGCGGGCGGGATGATGAACAGGCGACGCTCGCCTTCGGTCATGAGCTTGAGGCCCTCCAGCCAGCCCTGGATGACGCCGCCGGAGAGGTTGACCTCGAAGGGTTCGCGACCGGGCCTGCGGGAACTATCGAATTCCTTCCCGTCGAGGAACGTGCCGGTGTAATGAACCGTGGCCTTGTCCTTGGCGGTGGGCTTGACGGTGCCGGTACCGGGCTTCATGACGATGGAGATGAGACCGCTGTCCGTGACCTCGCGCTTGGCGCCGAGTTCCTTCTCCTTGGCGGCAACGAAGTCCTCGACCTCGGCCATGGCAGCCTTCTTGGCGGCCTCCTTGGCCTCCTGCTCGGCCTTGGCGATCTCCTCGGCGGCGATCGTCTGGCGCGCCTTGGCCGCTTCGGTGTCGAGGGGGGTGACGACCGTGATGGTCTCGATCAGAACAGGCTCAACTGGGTTTGCCTTTTCGCGTCCACCGAAGGCACCTTTGGCGATGGTGGGGACGGCCGCGATTTCATCCACCACTTCCATGCCGTCAGTCACGGTACCGAAGACGCAGTAGGCGGCACCGTCGTTGGGCTTGTCGAGCGTGGTGTTGTCCTTGAGGTTGATGAAGAACTGGGCCGTGGCGGAGTCGGGACGACGGCCGATGCGAGCCATGGCGATGGAGCCGCGCACGTTCTTGAGCCCGTTGCGCCACTCGTTGACGACGGGGGACCGCAGACCATCCTTCTTCTGCTTTTCATCCGGGGTGAAGCCGCCGCCCTGAATCATGAAATTGGGGATCACGCGGTGAAAAATCGTGCCGTTGTAGAAGCCGTCGGTCACGTAAGTGTCAAAGTTGAGGACGGTGCCGGGGGCCTTCTCTGCATCCAGCTCGAGGGCGATCTCTCCCTTGGAGGTCTTGATGATGTAGGTGGGCTTCATGGAAGCGGCAGGAGCTGTCTCCTCGGCCTGCACGGTGGTGCTGCCCATGAGGGCGCACGCGGCGAGGGTGAGGCTGGCGATCAGAAAACGCATGGGCTTTCCTTTGTCGGTTTAGGGTCGGTCTGAGAGTCGTTCGGAAAAGAGGACCCATAAGAAGGCCCGCCGGTTTGACCCGGCGGGCGCAAGGGGGAACCCACCTTCCCTCTGATGCAGGCTTACGCTTCGGCGGACTGGCCGAAGATCAGGTCGTTGATGAAGTAGGAAATGGCGGCCCACGATCCCCACACAACCATGAGGAGGAGGGCTGTTTCGAAGGTGCTGAAGCTGAAGCTGGAGTACCACTCCTGCCCCTTGTCGTACTTGAACACGTACCACCAGGAACCGGCCATGGGGGCCAGGGTGAGAAGGAGTAGAGTGAAGGTGGAGACGAGCTTGTAGCCCAGCCCAATCTCGATGGTGGGGGCTGTGGCAGCGGTTCGGTTCTCGAGAGGGAGGCGTTCCACCGTATCAAGGATCTCGGCCGAACTGGCGAGGACCGGCTTGATGTTGCGCCCGAAGAGACGCTCAAGGTCGGAAATGAGGCGGAGGTCGGTGGGATCCTGCATGGCGATCACGACACGGTTGGCGTCGATTCGCAGGGGCACCAAGTGCTGGCGACGGCAGAGCTCCCGAGTCATAAAGCCCGCGACATCAAGGCTTGGGACGACGTCCTTGAGTTTGACGATTTCACACTGGGTCTTGCGGGCAAGAAATTCGAGCCGCTTTTGATCGGAGAGCGCCCCCATATCGGTCAGGATGCCGACAAGTGAACGCTTGGAGCGATTGTATTCGTCGATGGCGCGCTCGTACTGCTCACGCGAGATGATGCCTTCCTTGAGCATCGAGTCTGCCAAGGTGATACGAGCGGCGCTAGAGGCGGACGTGGTCATGGGGGGAGTCCAGCGTGGCAGGTATGTGGATCAACACGACCGATGGGAGGCGACCCGCTTCCCCGTCCTGTTTCTTCTTGGTAACTGTGGCCCGAGCGCTTGGTCAACTAGAATGAAGGGCGAAAAAAAACCGGGCATTGCAAGTTGCAACGCCCGGCGAAGGTCTGCGATGAATGCAAAGTGCAATACTTCAGAGGCGCGCTGGAGGGCGGGGGCCGCCCATGCCGCCGGGACCACCGGGTGCGCCGGGCGCTCCGGGGACGCCGCCGCCGATCTGGCGCTTCACTTCCTCAAGCTTCTTGGCGTTG
Source organism: bacterium (assembly GCA_016125005.1). Lineage (GTDB taxonomy): Bacteria > Sumerlaeota > Sumerlaeia > SLMS01 > SLMS01 > WGMQ01. Next base: position 7,784 of record WGMQ01000026.1, read on the forward strand.
AGGAAAAGCACATCGCGCGAGATCATGTTGCGGCGGTAAAGATCGACCAGGGCCTTGTCCATGGTCTGCATGCCGTACTTGGCGCCGGCGTCCATGAAGGCGGGGATCTGGTGGGTCTTGCCGTCGCGGATCATGTTGCGGATAGCGTCGGTGCCGGTGAGGATCTCGATGGCGGCAACGCGTCCGCCGCGGGGCTTGGCGAGCAGGCGCTGGCACATGACGCCTTCGATCACGCCGGCGAGCATCTGGCGAATCTGCTCCTGCTGGTGGGGCGGGAAGACGTCGATCATACGATCCATGGTCTGCTGCACGTCGACGGTGTGGAGGGTCGAGAAGACCAAGTGACCGGTTTCCGCCGCGGTGATGGCCATCTGAATGGTGTCGAGGTCGCGCATTTCGCCGACGAGGATCACGTCGGGGTCCTGACGCATGGCATACTTCAGGGCCGCGGCGAAGGAGGGAGTGTCCTCGTTGATCTCGCGCTGCTCCACGAGACCCATCTTGTGCGGGTGGACGTACTCGATGGGATCTTCAGCCGTGATGATGTGGACCGGTTCCTCGGTGTTGATCTTGTCGATCATGGCGGCCAGGGTGGTGGACTTGCCGGAACCGGTGGGGCCGGTGATGAGGACGAAGCCGGTGGGGCGGCTGGTGAAGTGGTCACAGACCATCTTGGGGAGGTTGAGTTCCTCGTAGGTCTTGATGTTGTTCATGATCATTCGGAAGGCAGCCGCCACGGTGCCGCGCTGGAAGTGCGCATTGACGCGGAAGCGGGCCACGGAACTGATCGAGAGGGAAAAGTCGAGGTCCTTGTGCTCCTCGAACTTTTGCTTCTGAATATCGGTGAGGATGCCGTAGATGAGACGCCGGGTGTCGGCGGCGGTTAGCGGCGGATGTTCGAGATTAAGGATGTTGCCGTCGACGCGGATGACGGGCGGGCGGCCCACGACGATGTGAAGATCCGAGGCGCCGTACTCGACGGTCATCCTCAGCATTTCCGTGATATCAAGCACAATGGCTCTCCGGGTAGGGCTTTCGGGTCCAGCAGTCTGGTTGAGTCTGAGCGGGAGAGCAGGGCGAGAGTCAACAAAATCGCGCGGAGCAGGAGGGAAGCAAGTGAAGGTGCCTCACGAGAATGGGGGAGAAGCCCCTCCGATGGCGGGAATTGACGGCTGCCCCGCCGGCTGGATCGTCGCGGTGGCGCCGAGCGTGAAGCGCGGAATCGACTGGCACCTGTGCCCCACCATCAGCGACGCGGCGATGGTGACCGCGCACTGCGAGGTCGTCGCCATCGACATCCCGATCGGGCTGGAAGACGCGGCGGAGCCGGGCGGAAGACCCTGCGACCGGGAAGCGCGAAGATTGCTGCCCGCGGGCTGGAAGAGTTCCGTCTTTGCCCCGCCGGTGCGCCCGGTGCTCGAGGCCGGAAGCTACGAGGAGGCGCTGCGCCTGAACAGGAGCTCGTCGCCGCATCAATTGGGGATATCCATCCAAGCGTGGAATATCGTCGCGAAGATCAGGGAGGTCGACGAGTTCCTTCGTCGCACGAGGCCACATGGGTGGCACGAGACATTCCCCGAACTGGCGTTCCTTCGTCTGAATGGTGGACGGCCGCTGAAGGCGAGGAAGAAGACACCGCAGGGCCAGCGGGAGCGACGGGGCCTTCTGACACAACGGTTTGGGGCAATTCGTCCCAGCCCGGATGGTCTTTTCCCTCGCGCCGCGGTGCAGGTGGATGACCTATGGGATGCCTTGGTTTGCTGTCATGTGGCCGGAGAGATTCACCGGGGAACGGCCTCGCTCGCAGGCAATCCAGAACGTCTGGACCGCTTCAACTTACCGATGCTCATTCGATTTTAAATGCACGCGGTTTGCACTGATCCAATGAGTGCAAAAATCCCGGTTGTGTTTGCCGCCCGCCCTGTTGCACGGTCCATTTCGTAGATCATGAAAAGCGAGCTATAACGTATGTCCACCTACCGGAAGCCCACCCTTCAGGATATCGCTCGGAAACTGAACATTTCCCCGGCTTCCGTCTCGCGTGCCCTCCAGGACAACCCCCGAATCTCCCAGGCGTTGCGGGCTCAGGTCCAAAAGACCGCAGCGGAGATGGGTTATGTGGCAAATACGGCCGCCCGGGCGCTCCGGACGAGCAAGCCCGACATGGCCGCCCTGATGGTGCCGAACCTTTCGGTTCTCCGTATCGACGGGAATCTGGACGTGCTTCAGGCGATCGACGAGGAACTGGGCCTGCAAGGGATCCGGCTTCAGGTGGCGTCGTACCACCAGCCCGCCCTCGTCCCGGCAACGATGCGCAAGGTGCTGGCTGACCCGCGTCTGGCCGGCCTCCTCTTCCTGACGAACTTCATCACGGAGCAGCTCCTGGACGTCATCTCGCGGAGCCCCTGTCCCGCAGTGCTAGTGAATGCGTTTCCCGAGCGTTCCTGGGAGAAATGGAAGGGTCTACGCACCAGCGGCACGGAGAATCTCTTCGGCGCGGAGCTGGCCACCCGCCACTTGATCGCCAACGGCCACACGCGCATTGCAGCGCTGGTTTGCGAGCCGGGGCAGCGCGATGCGGACCTGCGGGAGGAGGGCTACCTCTCTGCGATGGAAAGCGCCGATCTTGAGGTTGAGCCCGATTTCATCGTGCGTTGCGACTTTTTCCGTGGGTTCGAGACCGGCTGCCGTGCGATTCACCGGCTGATGGCATCCTGCGGGCGCAAGCCGCCGACGGCTCTCTTTTGCAGCTCGGACGTGATCGCCGCGGGCGCGTTGCGTGGCCTTTCCGAAGTGGGAATGCGCGTCCCCGACGACATCGAGGTGGTGGGCTTTGGAAATCACCCCCTATCGGTTGCGATGACGCCGGCGCTGAGCACGGTCACGCACGACGGAACCTCGGTCGGGCGCGGCGCCGCTCGGCTCTTTACGAAGCTCCTCAATGGCGAGGACCCCAAGGATCCGCAATTGCTCCAGCCGGCAGAACTGATCATTCGCGCCTCCAGCCCGATCCGCAGCAACCGCATGCTGAACCTGCCGCCGCGGACGACTCCCAAGGTTACGACTTGAGCACGGCGCCCCCTCCCCGCGTGGTGTTGTCCATCGCAAGCCGTGTCTCGAACGGCGCGGTGGGAAACAGCCTTGTGGAGGCCGCGTTCCTGCGCCTCGCCCCCGAGCAAACCCTGCTGACCATCGACACGGTAAACTGGACGGCCCCGGGGAACCATCCGCGCCGCACGGGTATCGAACTGCCGGGCGACGAACTGGCCCGCCAGTTGGCTGTCCTGACCGACGCGCGTGATCGGCTCGGAGGTGGTGCCTCGTTGGTGGTGGCGGGGTATCTTCGCACGAGCGACCAGGTGGGCGCCCTGGCGGCATTCCTCGCAGGCCCGGGCAGGAGCCGTGTCGATCTGGTGCTGGATCCGGTGCTGGGCGACCAAGGCCGTCTATACATTCCCCAGTCGACCGCAGAGGCAATCCGCGACCGCCTCGTGCCGCACGCCCGCGTGCTCCTGCCGAACGTGACGGAGGCCGCATGGCTGGTAACCGGCGATCCGAAGGCGGGCGAGACGGACTTCGCCGCGCTGGAGCCGCGCCTCAAGCGCTACGCCGAGTCGCACGGCGTGGTGCTGGTCGTGAAGAGCATTCCGCTGCCGGACGACCGCATTGGCGTTCGTCTATACAGACCCGCGGATCGCACCATCGCGTTCGAGCACCCGCGCGTTCCCATCGAATACATGGGCACGGGTGATCTTTTCGCCGGTGTGGTGGCGACGGGCCTTGCCCGCAACGAGCCGGTGGAGACGGCGGTGCGCCGCGCGACCGAGTTCGTGCCGCAGGTCCTCATGCGTGAAATGCGCGCAGCGATTGGGCTGCGCGCCCAGATTCACGCTGTCGAGCTTTCCTGAGCAGCTGGTTCCTTCGCGCCCTGCATGTGCTTGGAGCTGCGACGCGGGCGTCCGTCGACGTACTTGCCGGTGAAGCAGGTCGTGCAGTATTCCAGCGTCTTCGGCATGGCACGCATCAGGCCGTCCGTGCTGACGAAGCCGAGCGAGTCGACGTCCATCCAGCGGGCAATCTCCTCGTGCGTCATGCGATTAGCCAGCAACTGGTCCTCGTCGGGCGTGTCGATGCCGTAGAAGCAGGGGTGCTTCCACGGCGGTGCGGACACGCGGAAGTGAATCTCCGAGGCACCCGCCTCGCGGAGCAGCCGGACGATTTTCTTCGACGTGGTGCCACGCACGATGGAGTCATCAACGACGACGACGCGCTTGTCGCGCAGGACCTCGCGCACGGGATTGTACTTCATCTTCGCGCCGAAGTCGCGCTGGGACTGGGTCGGTTGGATGAAGGTGCGGCCCACGTAGTGCGAACGCACGAGCCCAATTTCCAGCGGGATCCCGGAAGCGCTGCTGTAACCCACGGCAGCGGCATTCGAGGAGTCCGGCACGGCGATGACCACGTCGGCCTCGACCGGATGCTCTGCGGCAAGTTCCTCGCCGAGGCGGCGACGATACTTGTATATATTGCTTCCCTCGGAAATGCTGTCGGGGCGTGAGTAGTAGATGAGCTCGAAGACGCAGAAGGCCTCGCGCGGTGACTCGATGATCTGGGTGCGCTGGATCTCGCCGCCGCGGAAGATGATCGCCTCGCCGGGGTTGAACTCGCGGAGGTACGTCGCCCCGACGATGTCGAGCGCGCAGCTTTCGGACGCCACGATCCACGAGTTCTCGCCAAGACTTCCCAGGCACAGCGGACGGAAACCGTGCGCGTCCTTGAAGGCATACAGCTCGTCGTCCCGCAGCATCACCATGCTGTACGCACCGTGGAGCCGCTTGAGGCTGGAGGCGAGTGACTCGGCGAAATCGTTGGAACGATTCTGCGCGAGCAGGTGGATCAGCAATTCGCTGTCCGTGGTGCTCTGGAAGATGGCGCCGTTGGCCTCAAGGGCACGCGCCAGTTCATCCGCGTTCGTCAGGTTGCCGTTGTGGGCGACTGCCATGTGACCGCCGCGATAGTTCGCCCGCAGGGGCTGGGCGTTGTACGCGGCGTTCGAGCCTGTGGTCGAATAGCGGACGTGGCCGATGGCGACCTTTCCGGCAAGAGGCGCGAGCGCCTTCTCGTTGAAGACCTCCGAGACGAGGCCCAGGCCCTTGTGGAGGTTGATCTTCTCGCCATCGTAGGTGGCGATACCGGCGCTTTCCTGGCCGCGGTGCTGCATCGCGTAGAGGGCCAGGTGGCAGAGGCGCGCCGCATCGGGGTGGTTGTAGACAGCGACCACACCGCAGCCTTCGGGGAGGCGGCGGGCGTAGTCCTCGGCAGTCAGGACGAACTGGGGGGTGCTCATGAAGCGGTCGGAATCCTTGGGAGGCGTGTCGCAAATGACGTCGAGAGAGGAGACTGCCTCGCGGAACCGGGCGGATGCAAAAGGTATCGCGCCTGTCACTGCGCCGTCAGTTCGCGAAGCTCCTCTGGCGTGTTGAAACCTTTGAGAAAACGGAGGCGATCCGCTTCGATTCCAACGAAGGCACACTCGCTCTGGCGCAGGGCTTTCCGGGGAGATCGTTCGCCCGCAAGGAAGAGGGAGCGTGCCGTTGGGAGCCATTCCACCGGGTAATAGCCGGGGAACGGGTCGAGCACCTCGCCCGATGGCAGGCGGAAGAAAGTGGGGCTTGCAGAAGCGGATCGAACGAGCGTCCGGAGCAACTCGGCAGTCAGCAGCGGTTGGTCGCAGGTAACCACCAAGTAGCCTGTCGCCATGCCGCTTTCAAGCAGCGTGAGAATTGCGCCGAGGGGACCTGCGCCCGGGTGGAGGTCCGGCAGGTGACGCAACGCGGGTCGGGCCGACGGGTCCCAGCCACGGCACTCCCCCACGATGGCGACACGGTCGCAAACCGGAGAGATCGCGTCCAGCACATGCTCGATCATCGGGCGACCATCGCGCAGCGGGATTCCTTCCTTTGGGGAGCCCATGCGGCGACTAAGGCCCCCTGCCAGGACAGCGCCGACGATCATGTCGAGTGGCGCCGCGGATGAGGAAAAGTGTCCGCGTCCTCGTCGCGCTTGGCGGGGCTGCGGTGAAGGCACTCGAAGTCCTTCTCGACAAGAATCGACAGCGTGCCGCTGCTACCCAGAGCGAGGTCGGCGCGCAACGCAACCTCATCACTCACGGCCCACCGCATCAACTCGGCAGAAGGAAAGCGAATCGTGATTGCCGAGCCGTCGAGTGTTGCGGAGGCGGGTCCATCGGCACCGGTCAGTGTATAGACAAGCGCTCCTCCGCCGGGGAACTGGATCGACTCGCTTACGACGCCGGATTCGGCCACGCGCTGGATCTCTCCCTTGGCGAGACGGAGGCGAATGCTGTTCGTGCGGGTGCGTAGCTTCATGGCATGGTCTCGATCCGGACGATGGCGTTGTAGTCGGGAACTCCCGCGTCGCGCTCGCGGCGATGCGGATCGATCAGGTGATTGGCCTCGGGCCAGTGAACCTGAAGATTCCCGGGGCGAATCGCTGTCGGAAAGACGTGGCCGCGGAAGCGACCGCGTTCGTTGGCCAGTTCGATCTCCTGGCCTGCGCGCAGACCAAGCCGCGCTGCATCGGCTTCGCTGATGAGGATCGCGCCGCGACCCGCCCCGTTGAGTGCGTCGACCTGCTCATGGATGAGGCTGTTGAATTGCTTGCCGCGGCGCGTCGAGAGAAGGAACGCGCCTTCGGGAATCTCACGGGACTCAGGAAGCACCAACTGGAAATGGGCTTTGCCGTCATGCGTGGGGAAGTTCCAGCCCTCGCACAGGTGGCGGCCGCCGTACTGGAACTGATCGCCCTTGGCCTTCAGCTTTTCGATGCCGCGGTACATGGGAACGACGCGGGCGATCTCCTCGCGAACTTCGGCGGTCCCTCGCCACATGAAGGCCTCCGCCCGGGACGGGTTCACGAGGGCGGCAAGCTGCGCGAAGAACTCCCACTCGGGACGTGCCTCGTCTATACGCGGTCCGGGAACCTCGGGACTGAAGATGATGCGGCGTTCGGTGCTGGTTTGCGTCACACCGCCCGGGATTTCGTAACGCGTCGCGGCGGGGAGGAGCAGCACTTCCTCCGCAGGGTCGACCAGCATCTGGTTGGTCAGCACGATGTCCATGTGGACACGAAGCGGCACGCGGGCGAGGGCTGCCTCGACGCGGGCTGGATCGGGGAGCGTCTCAAGGAAATTGCCGCCCGCGGAAAACAGGAGATCCAGCTCGCCATCGTGTGCCGCGTCGATCATCTCGGGCGCGGTCAGGCCGGGCTCCGTCGGCACCGTGAAGCCCCACTGCTGCGACAAAACTTCGGCGTTCGCCGCGGTCACGGACTTTCCGCCGGGAAATGCCGTGGCATAACATCCCATCTCGGCGCCGCCCTGCACGCCACTGTGGCCTCGAATGGGCATGGCGCCGCATCCTTCGCGACCGACGAATCCGCGTGAGAGCACGAGGTTCAGGATCGCGCGCACCTGATCGGCGCCACGTTCGTGCTGGGTGATGCCCATGCTCCAGACGAAGACGGCCTTGTTGGCCCCGCCGATCATGCGGGCCAGTTCCTCCATCTCCGCCTGGGTGGAGCCTGACTGCTGCTCAAGGGTCGCCCATGTCTCGCGGGCGAGTGCCTCCCTCAACTCGGCAAAGCCCGTTGTATAGACATCTATAAATCTATCATCGCAAAGCCCACCTTCCACGAGTGCCTTCATGACACCGGTGAGGAAAGCGAGGTCGCCACCGGTATTCACCAGGAAGAAACGGTCGGTGAGGCGGGTGCCGAACAACGCGCTCTCCGGCAGCGAGGGGATCCAGTAATTCTCCATGCCGGGCTCGCGGCAGGTGTTCACGCTGACGACCTTGGCATTCGCCTTCTTGGCGAAGTGCAGGTACTTCGTCGCGACCGGCTGGTTGTTGGCGACGTTCGATCCGATGAAGACGATCAGGTCGCTGGCGATCCAGTCCGCATAGGAGCAGGTGGTGGCGGCCACGCCGAGTGCGTCCTTGAGCGCAGACGTGCTCGGGGAATGGCAGATGCGCGCCGCATTGTCGATGTTGTTGGAGCCAAAGCTGCGCACGGCCTTCTGCGCCGCATAGTACGATTCATTCGGCATCCCGCGGCTTGTCATGAAGAAAGCGATGCGCTCGGGTCCGGCGCTGCGAATGCGTGCGGCGATGGACTCGAGAGCCTCCTGCCAACTGATGCGGGTAAATCCCGGCTCGCCACGGCGTCGGCGCATGGGCGCGGGAATCCGCCCGAGGTTTCGTAGTACGTCGTTCCGCTTGCCGCGCAGCGCCGACACGTCGCCCAGAACCTTCGCGTCCAAGGCGCCCATCGTGTTCAGCCGCAGTAGCCGGAGCCGGATGTTGCAGAGGTGGATTCCGTCGAGCGTCCAGTCGTGCATCCCGGAGGTCCCGAGCGCGCAGCCGTCGCAGACCCCCTCGTTCAGGATGCGCCACGCATAGGCAAGGTTGTCGCGATTCTCGCCGAGGGCGCGGAAGAGTTCCTTGAAATTGTTAGGGTGCTGATGGCCGAGGCCGAAGGGCATCAGGCTCGACCAGTTTCTGGGGGTCCATCGCTTGCGAATCTTGCTCATAGGTCCGAGGGCCTGGGGGCGTAGATGGTGGCGCGATCTTCCCTGCAGAACGCGAGCAGCACGATACCGGCGGCCGCGGCGGTCTCAACGGCCAATTGGGACGGGGCCGAGACGGCGGCGATGGCGCCGAATCCAGCCCGCCACGCCTTGAGCACAATCTCCCAGGAGACGCGCCCGCTGACGGCCATAATGCGGCCCTGCGATTGCGGATCGTGGCGCAACGCCCATCCCACCACCTTGTCGACGGCGTTGTGCCGCCCGATGTCCTCGAACACCGCCAGGCATTCTACGGGAACAGTGAAGAGTCCCGCCGCGTGCGTCCCGCCTGCCTGGTCAAAAGCCCCCTGCCGCGCCCGCATCGCCTGCATCAGCGCAGGAACGCGCGCGGCCAACTCGGTCGGTGTGATGGAAAGGGGCCGAACCGGTGCGAGACAGCGCGTTTCGGGGAGTTCCTTGCTCCCGCAAAGGCCGCAGGACGACGCGCTGACGAAGGTTCGCACGTCCTCCACCTTCCGTTGGATGGTGTCGGGGGGAACCTCGACGCGAACGCAGATGACCTCGCCAGTCTCGGGGTGTCTTGTCTCGGTCAGGACCGCGTCGGCGCTGCCGGGGAGGAGGATGCCCTCCGTGTGGAGAAGCCCGCGGACGAGCAACTGATCGTCGCCGGGTGTCCGCATCGTGACCGTGAAGGGCGCCCCGTTGACCTTGATCTGGAGCGGAGCCTCAGCGGCGAGCCAGTCGGCCACAGGAGAGACGTCGCCCGCGCGAACGCGGGTCCCCTCCACACGATGTGCCTTCTGCTCTGCCATGCGCAGTTCCATGCGGGAAGAAGGCGGTCCAAGCGCGCGGGACTGTCAACGGCATTTGGGTGAATGCCGAAACGGCCCGGAGCGAGGAAGCTCCGGGCCGCAGTTGGCGTGGGGTCGTTGATACCTTGCTTGGAATCAGAACGCGCCGGGGATCGGCGTGGAGGAGCCGATGATGGCGCCGTTGCGCATCCAGCGGCCCGTCTGGTAGTTGCCACCGAACTGATAGATGTCGCCGACGGAAACGGTGCCGTTGGTGGGGTCGTAGTCGACGTAGCACTGGGGCTGGCCCTTGGAGTTGAGGGCGTCGGTCACGCCGCCCTCGGCGGCGCTCATGTAGGGGAAGCACTTGTAGGTCATGCGGGCGCGGTTCTTGTCCGGACCAACGCCGATCATGACGAACGTGGGAGCGGCGCCAACGGCCTGGAACACGGCGGTCGAGCCCTGGTTGTCGGCGGTGTTGGTGGAGGCGTCGGGGTAGGACCAGGTGCCGGAGCCGATGCGGTAGCCCTGGGCGCCAGCGCCGGAGACCTGCACGGAAACCGCGAACGGATCGGCCAGCAGCGAGGTCATGTAGGCAACGGGGGTCGTGAGCTGGCGGGCGCCGTTGGCGCAGCGCCAGTAGATGGGGTTGCTGGGGTCGGCGGCGGCATCGCCGACGTCCTTGATGTCGAGCGAGGAGTCGCTGTCGCGGGTGTAGCGGTTCCAGTCGACGTAGTAGGCTTCCATGGCGACGGCCTGGGTGCGCATGTCAGCCTTCGAACGGGAGACCTTGGCACGGACCTGGGCCTCGAGGAAGTTCGGCACGGCAATGGCCGCGAGAATTGCGATAATCGCCACGACAATCAGCAGTTCAATCAGAGTGAAAGCCTTCCGAGCCTGCATGGCTGGGGGACTCCTTGGAGAAAGTGGTTTGTTAGGTGAGGAAGAGTGTCTCGCGTCCGCCCCTCCCAGGTCGAACGACGTTGCAGTGAACATGATGGCATCGCGGTGGCAGCTTATGCACACTGCAAAGAAGCGTCCCCCGCCTCATTGTGTGGAGCGGGGGACGGGGGAAAACAGCCTTGGGGAAGCGACGAATCAGACGGCTGCCAGTTCTTCGAGGACCGGTTCGGGCTGCAACTCATAGAAGAAGTTGCGGCGGCGTGGGATGAATCCGGCTTCCGTGACGAGACGGCGCAGCGCGAGTTCTCCGAGCCGGAAGTTGGCACCAGCGGCCCGAACGACGTTTTCCTCGATCATGATGGAGCCCATGTCGTCGCAGCCATGGAAAAGCGAAACCTGGCCGATGCGGCCACCCTGGGTGACCCAACTCGACTGGATGTGCTGGATGTTGTCGATATAGAGACGAGCAATAGCGGTCGTGCGGAGGTAGTCCCAGCTTCCCACCTCATGGAGGTCGGGGCGCTCGGTCATGAGGCGGGTATTCTCCGGCTGCCAGGTCCAATCGATGAAGGCGGTAAAGCCGCCGGTCTCGTCCTGCAGGTCACGGAAGCGGCGGAAGGTCTCCACGCGCTCAGCAATGGTCTCGATGTGTCCGAACATCATGGTGGCGGTGGAGCGGCCGCCCATCTTGTGCCAGGTGCGATGGACTTCGAGCCATTCCTCCGTGAGGCACTTGCCGCGGGTCAGTTCCTTGCGAACGCGGTCGACGAGAATCTCGGCGCCTCCGCCGGGAAGCGATGCGAGCCCCGCTTCCCTCAGCCGACCGAGCACCTCGCCGTAACTCATCTTGTTGATCTTCGAGAAGGCGTGGATCTCCGGGGCACTGAAGGCGTGGATGTGGATGCCGAATTCGCTGCGCATCCAGGAAAGCATGTCCTCGTAGAACTCGATCTTGAGCTTCGGGTGCATGCCGCCCTGAAGCAGCAACTGGTTGCCGCCGAGCGCGATGGTCTCCTCGATCTTGGTGCGCAGTTGGTCCTTGTTCAGGACGTAGGCGTCCGGAGCGTCGGCCTTGCGGAAGAAGGCGCAGAAGCTGCAATCGGCCAGGCAGACGTTGGTGTAGTTGACGTTGCGGTCGATGATGTAGGAGACGGTACGACTTGGGTTGTGACGAAACCGGGCCTTGTGGGCGGCGGCGGAAAGTTCGGGCAGTTCGGCACCGCCAAAAAGAGCGATTGCCTCATCGTCGCTGAGCCGCGCCCCGTCGTGTGCTTTGGCAAGTATGTCGTCCGCTTTCATCTGTTCACCTCATTCCCGGTGCGGGAGTCCGTCCGCTGCATTCAACGGGGGGAGTTTGACGGCTGAGAGGGGGCAGTGGCAACGGCAGACCGGAGGAGCCGTGCGAAACTGCGCCATTTCGCCAATCGGGTAACCAGCAAGAAGCGTACTGATCCCGAATGACCTATCGTTGACCACATACGAGGTCTGGGCAGGTGTATCGTCATGGGAAGCATGGGAGAAAGAAAGACGACGAATTACTTTACGCTGATGGGCGAGCGTCCGCCCGGGTGGATTGAGCGTGCGCTGGCAGAGAGGGCCTCGGTCTCGGGTAGGTGGACCCCGGGTCCGCTTTTCGTGCTCCTGCGCAGGCAGCGCCGCGCCCGGTTCTTCCTGATGCGCTGGGAGTTCTGGCTCAACTGGGGGATTCCGCTGAGCATCTTCTCGTGCGTGGCATTTCCGCTCGTCTTCCCGTTGGTGCTGATTTCGCCGTTCGTTTCGCTGGTCATCCTGGAGATGTACTCGGCCAAGGTATCGCGCCGGTTCCGCGACTCGGGCCTTTTCCACGACCTGCTACTTTCGGGACAGGACTACCGCTCCATGCGGGCGGACATGGATGCGTTCGTGCTGTCGCGCAGCTGGATGCCGGTGTTGGGTGGACTGGCGGTTTGGGTGGTGGTGCTGATCGTCCTTGCATACAGCGGCGCGGTTGCCCTGCTGGTGGCGACACAGACCGAAGACGGCCAGCAGCAACCGAAGATGATGCAGTTGCCGCACGGGTTTGCGCGGCATGGGCTGGACCGGGGGCTGGGGCTCGGGAACGCCGCTGGCAAGGCCGCGGTGTCTTTCGTTATCTGCTGCACGGGGCTGGCGGGCTACCTGCTGGTGATGGCGAGTCCCGTGTTGTTGTTCCTCGGTGTCTACTTTGCCACGCACTCTGGCGTCGCCGCCGTGATAGCGTTGGTGGTCGCCATCCACGCGATCATCATCTTCATCGCGATCCGCAGCGGACGCCCCTCCCCATGGGGAGCTGTGGGCGAGGAGCTATCGAAGGCCATGAAGGCGCTCCTGGAACCGAAAACCATCTCGGACGAGGAAATCACGGAGATGCTGCTGGCCCGGCGCGGGGCCATTTCCTGAGGAAAGTTAGGGTACCGGCGCCGCGGGTGGTGGCTGGGGCGAGAGTCGCCGCATGTTGGCGTCGCGCCGTTCCTGCTGCCGCTGCGCTTCGATGGTGGCCTCGTGTTCCGGGTCCCAGGTGACCGCCACGGAGAGCATCTTCTTCCGCACATCTGAGATGGGCTTGTTGCTCCCGATGTAGCCATTGGCCAGCCACGAGAACGCGACCCAGCGACCTTTCTCCGTTTCCAAATAGCCGATGAGCGTGGTGACGCCGCCCATGCCGCCGGACTTGGCGCGGACGCGGTACTTGGAAAGGCCCGCCGGGGCGTCGGGACGCAGCTCCACCTCGTACTTCGTCAGGGTGTCGACCCAGGCATCGCGGAGGGGGCTCTTCCACATATGGGTGAGCAGGGCGATGCTGGAGTCTCCGCTGATGACGTTGTAGCGCGACAGGCCCGAGCCGTCCACCAGCCGGAAGGTGCCCTCGGGGACGCCCGCCGTGCCGGTCAGCCATTTCGTGATAACCTCGGCACCGTCATTCCATGTTCCCGCACGACCATTCGCCTCCACGGCGAGGTTCAGCAGGAGCATTTCCCCGACCGCGTTCTCGCTCACCTTGTGGAAGTGGCGGACAGTCTCGTCGAGCGTTGAACCTTCGCGAACCAGCAGGGTGGTACCCTCGAGCGGTGCATGGCTCAGGACAACCTCACCTCTCAGCTCCACACCGTTCTGCATCAGGAAGCCTTTAAAGAGGCTGCCGACCCACTGGTCGGAGTGCAGAACCGTCAAGCTGGACTTGGCTGCAGCGTAGGGGCCGGATGAGGGGTACTCGACAATGAACGGCTCTTCGAAGGGACGGCGCCGGATCGTCACGGTGGTGATGTCGTCGACGGCCTTGAGCTGAATAGGTGGGAAATCTGCGGCCGGATCGAACGCCGCCTGAGGTGCTCCGCCAGATTTGGACTCGGCCGTCTTGAGCGTGGCCACGTTAAAGTCAACCATCAGCGGCGAAACGCTCATGTTGTAGTAGTCGGGATCGTCGTCCCACATCCAGCCCGGTCCCTTGAGAGGGATATCGAAACGGGACACATCGAGCACCAGATTACCGGTGATGGAGGTAATGCCCTTCTCCTCGCGAAGCGCCTTCGCCATGGCGGCCAGGTCGCTGCTCTTCAGCATGGGGTCCCCCCCACCGACAAGAATCAGGTCGCCGGTAAGGACGCCGTTGCTGGGCGGGACACTCGAGAGAAGAGTGGTCTGGAAACGGTGCTCGGGTCCCCAGGTCTCAAAAGCGCAGGAGGAAGTGTGGGTCTTAAGGGTCGACGCTGGCGTCATCAGCTTGCTGCCACCGTATGCGAAGATCGATTGGCCCGTCTCCAGATCGACAAAGCTGATGCCGACGTTGGTCTGGACGATGGGCGGGGCAGCGGGGCTGAGGACCGCGCGAAGCCTCGCGCTGACCGGCACATCGGGGGCAAACGCCATCGCATCGAGACTGCCCCGGGACGGCCGCTCGACGGCATTACGGCGGTCGACGATCTCCTGAATCGCCATCTCGTGTTCACGCAGTCTCTGCTGGCGCGACATATCCGTGGGCGGAGCGGCGGGTTGCGCCGTGCCTAGGCCTCCCTGGGCTAGGAGCATTCCAAGTGACAGGACAAAAAGGGCGCGACGCATGGCGGTTCTCCCAATGACGTTTCAGGTCATCGCAGTCAGCCAGCGAGACGTTTGGGGCACAAGCGTTTCTGTCCGGGGAAGTGCTCAGGGCTTGGTCGCGTGGACTTCCTTGAGGATCGCCATCCACGGCTCCCAGCTTTCGGGGGGGAGCTCGTGTATAGCCAGATGATCCGTGCTGCCGACGAGGAATGGCTCCAGGAATCGCGTTGCCTCGAGGGGGAGATCGCGGCGGAGGCCGTCAGTCAGGACGAAGAGGCGCTCGGGAGACTTGGTCGTGTAGCGATCCCCGATCCCCCGCCAGTGGAAGAGATAGATGTAGGCCACGTCGATGCCGGTCTCGGGCGCGCGAACGCCCTGCATCAGTCGGAAGCGCTTCCCTTCGCTGAGCAGGTCGATCGTGCGCACCACGGACTTCTTCTCGGCCAGCGAGACACTGGTGCCTTCGCCCATCGCCAGGGCGAACCGGATATGAGTCGTGTAGACAAGCGAGCCGAGTGTATAGACAGCCAACGCAACGGCGACTGACCAGCCCCATCGGTGATCGACCAGCCGATCCACGGCAATGGCGGCTAGCAGCGTCGCAGGCACCAGCGCGGGAAGCAGGTAGGGTGGCACCACGGCGCGGATCAGAACCCCGAACAGCAGTGGCGTCGCACCGAGAAGTACCGTCGCGGCGATGAGTGGCACGCTCCGCGTCCTGAGCGCCAGTCCGGCGCCAACGAAGGCCAGCATCATGGCAAGGACACCGGCCACGGTGACCGCGATGGCAGAGGCAGGGACTACTTGGAAGGCCGTGACGTCGCCCAGCAGATCGTTGTTCCACGAATTGCCGAGGACCAGCAGCCACGCGGCGAGCGGACTCACCGGGTGGCCCAGGTCCGCGCTGGTTGCTCCTCCGCTGATCGCACCAGCGATGATGGCAAAATCCTGCCAGCCCTGTCGCGACTGATCAATCAGCCAGGGTGCATACAGCGCCGCAGTGACAGCGATCCCTGCCGCCAGTCCCTTCCAGAAGCGCCGTGGCCTCCAGGCCAGCATGACCAGGCCGGGGAGCCAGAAAAGGACACCGCTCAGGTGGCATGTCTGTGCCAAGCCGGCGCCCGCGAACGAAAGCGCCAGCCAGCGATTCGGACGACCGAGATGACTCGACTCGCCATGCCATGCACGCACCGCCCCCCATAGCGCCACGGCGCCACAGAAGACTTGAAGATCGTGACCCCAGAGGCGCCGACTGTGCTCGATGGCATTGGGGCAGACCGCCATGATGAGTGCGGCCACGAGCCCAGCGCGCCGTCCCGCCACGAGGCGCGCCGTGTCGCCAAGCAACGGGACCGCCAACGCGCCGAGCGTCATGGGAAGAAGCGCCACCAGTCCCGGATCGCGCGTCAGGGCGAAGAAGGGCGCCAGCAGGTAGATGAAAGTTGGCGGGTTCAGGAACCCGAAGCTGGTGCGAATGCCGGCCAGCGGGAAACCGCGCCCATTGGCAATCTGGGTGGCGAGCGAAGAGGCAATTCCCTCGTCGATTCCGAACTGGACGACGTTCGGAAGCCAGGCGCGCAGCATCAACCCGAGGGCGCCAAGCGCCAGGAACCACACCGCCAAGGGGGTGGATTGCTCATGCTCTGCGTTGGTCGCCAAGCGTTCAGACTCCAAGCGCGGCTTGACCGCCATGAAACCTTCCTCCGAAAATCCCCCCGTTCCGTAGGAGGAGTTCAACAGGCGATGCGCTGCCCCCACTGCCAAACCGAGAACCGCGAAGATCGCGTGGCCTGCTATCATTGCGGGCGGGATCTAACGATGATGCGCCTGATCGTCAACCGGGCACGCATTCACTTCAACAACGCCGTCGAGCAAGCCAAGGAACTGAACTACTTCGAGGCCTTGGGGGAACTCAACAGCGCTCTTGAGTTGAATGCGCGTCTTGTTGAAGCGCATGTACTGAAAGGCTCGATCCTCGGCCGACTGGAACGCGTCGACGAAGCGCGGGAGGCTCTCCAGGAGGCGCTGCGCATTTCCCCGCAGGCGGCCCGAGCCCATCGCTACCTGCTGGAGCTGGGCGACGTGGAGAAGAGCACGCCGCTACGGAAGAGGCTGGGCCTCGTTTATGGCATCGCGGGAACAGTCACGGCGCTGGCAGTGGTGGTTGGCATCGGAGTGTTCGTCCGCCCGGGCGGCGCTCCCCCGCCCCGCGACACACCGAATGGGGGAACAGCGTGGTCCCTTCTGGCCGCTGGGGATCTGGCAGGCGCGCGGGCGTCGGCAGCGAATCTCCCGCACGAGCAGCGCGCGGCCCTCGAGGCCGCCGCCGACCGGCGTGTGGACGATGCGCTGGAGCTTTCCCGCGTGGCTCTTGAGGCCGGCGGCGCCCCGGCGGCGCTGGAGGCCCTTCGCAAACTTGACGACCTGAAGCTTGGCGCGGAGGATCGACGCGTCGTCGAGCGCCAGCGCGCCCTCATCGCCACGAGCGAAGCGGAGAAGCTGGCAGCGCTCCTGACGGGCATCGTCGCCCACACGAGCGAAGCTCACGAAGCTCCCGCTGCGCAGATCGCCAGCTTTGCAGAGGCCAAGGATCGGTACACGAAGCTATTTCCCGAGAGCACTGACGTTCTGGATCGTGCGCTTGCCAATCCGCGCACTGAGGCCCGCGCGCTGGTCGAATCGCGCCTTGCGGACGACGGTGCGTCCGACAGCGTTGCCGCGGCAAAGTCGCTCGCCGGTGTGGCCCCCCTGGCTGCACTGGTCAACATGGACGACGCGGTCACGGAACGACTCTCCGCGTTCAGCCTGCGCGATGGAGAGCGTCTATACGGCGAGGCGCTGGCAGCCGCCAGAGATGGAAAGCAGGACGCATTCGATGCCGCCCTGGAGGCGATTCGCGCCCTCCCCATTCCACAGCGGGAGATCGAGTCGAAGACCGAGGCCTTGCGCAGCCTGCTCGTCGAGCGGGAGCAGCGCGATCTGGTGGCGTCGATTCACAAAGCCCTCGACAGCGGCGAGCGCGAGACGGCGCTTCAACTGGCGGCCTCGCTCGAGGCCATGGGCGGCAAGCCATCACCGGAACTCGCCCAGCAACTGAACGCGGCGCGCGAGCGTGTCGCCATCGACAGTTACTATCGCCTCATGGAATGGGGTGATCGTATCGAGGCCGGGGAGCTGAGCCGCGACGAGGCCGAGGAGGTCCACCGGCTGGTGGCGCTTGCCCGCGGTCCGCTTCCACAACGGCTCGCCTCGAAGGCGACCGACAACCTGCACTTCTTCGCCGCGCAGGCCTGGCGCGTGCTGGGCGAAAGCGAGAAGGCCTGGGACGAGATGGGCGAGCTGCGCCGCATCCACCCCGACTCCGTCTACCTTCAGGTCGAGTAATCAGGCTTCCTTCCAGAGCACCTGCTGGAGCACCGCGCGCGAGTTCGGCACGAACGGGTGCTGCAATCGCGCATAGGCGTCAATGATGCGATCCGCCTCAAGATCCAGCTCCTCCGGGGAGGAACCCTTGGCCCCCACCAGGTCGGGCAGGTCGCGATGCACGAGCAACTTATCCTGACCGGGAGCGAGCGCGTTCACCAATCGATCGCGACAGAAGCTCAGCATCAGCCACAGATTCTGGTCGAGCTTTCCCGCCGCATTGATGCGGGCGGCGGCGGCGGCCAGCGCGCACCATCCGAAGCGGTCGAGCTGAAGCCGCGCCTCGAAAACCTGGCGCCGCTTGTTGAGCAAATCGGTCCCGACGATGGAAAGGGCCACCCCGGGGCGTCCCTCCGACAATGAACCTGCCACGGAGGCCAACTCGCGCGACAGCTTTTCATTCTCCACCAAATGCCCGAGCAGCTTCTCCTGATCCAGCGGTGCCAACGGGACAGTCGAGCACCGCGAGCGGATCGTCGGCAGCACGCGATGCGCCAGGTCAGCGGTCAGGATCATGACGAGGTAGGGCGGCGGTTCCTCGAGCAGCTTGAGGATGGAGTTGCCACCTTCCTGGGTGATGGAATCGGCGCCGAAAATCAGCACCACGCGATAGGCCCCTTCGATGGGAGCAGTGCGGGCGATGTCCTGCAGGGAGCGAATCTGATCCACCACGATGCCGCGACGACCGCCGATGGGCTCGATGATGGTCAGGTCCATGAAGACGGCGTTTTTGGCGCGCCCGTCCTTGTCGTACTCGGCGGGATAGGCGGTCTCGACCAGGCGGCAAACGCGCTCGTCGTAGCCAACAAATGGGCGGTGCAGGGCGGCGGAACTGCGAGCCGGTTCGGCTGCGAGTGGTTCGCGCTCCGCGGGCGGGGCTTGCGATTCAACTGGCTGAGAGGGGGGAGCATCGGTGGTCTGCTCTGCAAAGAGGTCCGGCTCGTCCGCTGCGGCAAAAAGGTCGGGTTCGTCGGCGAAGATGTCCTCGCTGGAGCCACCGAACAGGTCGTCGCCGAACGCATCGCCACCATCGGCGGATTCATCAGGCACGCGGCGCTTGGCACCGGCAGGCGCGGGAGCCGTGAGCTTGGCCACAGAGGAAGGACGGCCGGCGGAGAGAATCGCCTTGGCGATGGCGAACGCGAGCGAGCGCTTCCCCACGCCATCAGGCCCCGTCAGGAGCAGCGCATGCGGGAGCCGCCCCTGCCCCATCAGGCGCGGGACGAGCCGCCGGGCCGCTTCGTGGCCCCAGATCGTGTCGAGCGTGTGCTTCTGCGGTTCCAGCATTTCCTCTTCCTTGTCGAAAGATTGGAGGGTCCGAAGGGTGGGCGCAAGCGACGCTTTCCTTTGCGGCCCGCAGGCGAATCGGCAAGCATCCCAATGTTTG
This sequence comes from bacterium, assembly GCA_016125005.1. Classification (GTDB taxonomy): domain Bacteria; phylum Sumerlaeota; class Sumerlaeia; order SLMS01; family SLMS01; genus WGMQ01. The sequence goes on from WGMQ01000026.1 coordinate 26,952, forward strand.
CCAACGCTGGGAGACCCGCTGTTCATGCGATTTCGAACCCTTACGCTTCTTGGCTCAACCGGCTCCATCGGACGGCAGACCATCGATGTGCTGCGCCTGTTTCGTCGCGAGATCGAGCTGGTGGGCCTGAGCGCGGGCGGAAGCAACATCGGTCTCCTGGCGGAGCAGGCCATCGAGTTCCAGCCGCGTATGCTTCATGTGGGCGATCCGCAGCGTGCCAGCGAGTTGCGCGCCGCGCTTGCCGGGCGCTGGGACGGAACGCTGCTCGTGGGTGACGAGGGGCTGGTGGAAATTGCGGGCTCCGCACCCGCCGACCTCGTCCTTGTGGCCACAGTGGGTTGGACGGGCCTGGAGCCTGCGCTCGCAGCCATCGGCGCTGGCCGCAGCATCGCGCTCGCCAACAAGGAGGCGCTCGTCTGCGGCGGCCACCTCGTCACGCGCGCTCTCGCCGAGACCGGTTCCCTGATCCTGCCGGTGGACAGCGAGCACAACGCCATCTTCCAGTGCCTTCAGGCATCGCCCAACGCGCCGCTACGCCGCATGATCCTGACGTGCAGCGGCGGGCCGTATAGACAGGCCACGCGGGAGGAAATCGCCGTCGCCGGTCCCGAGCGCACGCTACGCCATCCCACGTGGTCCATGGGAAGCAAGATCACCGTCGACTCCGCCACGCTCATGAACAAGGGCTTCGAGGTAATCGAGGCCCACCACCTGTTCGCAGTCCCCTACGAGAAGATCCAGGTGGTGATCCATCCCCAGTCCACCATCCACTCGATGGTGGAGTTCGTCGATGGTTCCATCCTCGCCCAGCTGGGCCAAACGGACATGCGCCTGCCGATCCAGTACGCGCTGACCTGGCCGTCCCGCCGCCCCACAATCACGCCACCGCTCGATTTTCGGAAGCTGGCGAACCTGACTTTCGATGAACCGGACATGGAGCGTTTTCCCGCGCTGGCGATGGCCTACGAGGCCGGTCGCCAAGGGGGGAGCGCGCCCTGCGTCCTCAACGCCGCCAACGAGGTCGCGGTCCGCATGCACCTTGAGGGGCGCATTCCCTGTGGCGGCATCGCCGAGGTGCTGGCAGCCGTCATGGCACGACACGATGTGAGCACCCACCCCGAGTTGGACGACCTTCGCCAGTGGGACCAGTGGGGGCGCGCGATGGCCACGGAAGCGGCCGCGAAGTGCGCTGTCCTCCCCGGTCGCTGAGCCTGAAAGGAGCATCACATGGACGTTGCCGTCATCACCGGAGCCAGCATGGGCCTGGGCGCGGAGTTCGCCCGCCAATTGGCCGCCCGCCACCACAACCTGCTCCTCATCGCCCGAAGCGAGGACAAGCTCACTGCCCTTGCCGAGGAACTGCACCACCGCCACCGCGTGCAGGTGAAGGTGCTGGCGCTCGATCTGGCTGAGGCAGGCGCGGCCCGGCGCGTGGCTGACTACATCGAAGAGCAGCGCCTCAACCCATCGTGGCTTGTCAACAACGCGGGCTTCGGCCTTGTCGGGCCCTTCGAGTCCATGCCGCCGGAACGTATCCATGAGATGATGATGCTCAACATGGTGACACTTGTCGAGCTGACGCGCGAACTGCTCCCGGCCATGCGCCTCAACAAGCACTCGCGCATCATCAACGTCGCCTCCACCGCCGCCTTCCAGCCGGTCCCGTATTTCAATCTATACGCGGCGACCAAGGTCTTCGTGCTTCACTTTTCGGAGGCGCTCCAGGAGGAACTGCGCGAAAGTCCCGTCCGCGTACTGGCGCTCTGCCCCGGGCCGACCCCGACGAACTTCCATGTTGCCGCCGGTGTCGATGAGAAGATCTTCGACAAAGGACAAAGCGCTGCCGATGTGGTGCGGATGGGTCTCCGGGCCAGCGACCAGCATCGCGCCGTCCTCGTCTGCCAGCGCGTCTGGCTCACCGTGCTGATGCGTCTGGTGCCGCGCGCCGTCGTGCGACGCGCCGCCGGATTCGTGGCGCGACAATTCCTTGCCGGGATGAAGAAAGCATGAACCCCACGCTAGAATGGCTGGAGGGCGATGGCCGTGGCGGCTTTGCCTGCGGCACCATCTCCGGTGAGATACGCCGCAAGTGGCACGGCCTGCTCTGGGTGGCGCGCTCCGCGCCGCGCGACCGAATCCGCGTCCTCGCGGGACTGCAGGAATACGTCTATACAGAGGCAACCGGCGAGAAGATATGGCTCTCGGCCCGTTGGGAGGGTGGCCGCTGGATCGCACCTGACCTTGAGGCTCAGTTCACCGCCAGTCCCTTTCCGCGCTGGGAATGGACGCTCCCTGATGGCAGCAAGGTCATCCGCACGGTCTGGATGACCCGCTCTCCGCATCCCTTCGTCGGCGTCCGATACGAGTACGGTGGCGCAGAGACAGAGAGCGTGCTGGTGATGCGCCCGATCCTGCCGTCGACGCCGCTGCCACTACACCTCAGCACGCCAGTAATCCGCGATGTCCTGGTCGAGATGGGTCGCATTCAGACGGACCTAAAGGAGGGACGCGTTCCCGAGGAACTATCCGTCTTCTCTGAGGGCGATGAGAATCCGGTGCTGCCCGAGGATATCGACGAGGAAACCCGTCAGGTGCTGGCAGACGCGCTCGAGTTTTACGGCCTCAACGATATAGACGACAATATCCGCGCCCGCAAGCTGCTGAGGGGGGTCGTGCTCGAGATCGAGAAGGACTGCGAGGACACGCACACCGAGGACCTGATGCTTGGCCAGCATATCAAGGTTCGCCTCGTCCCCGACGCGCCGGTGGATCTCGCCTATTCGCCGGAACGGCTGCCGGTCGGCCTCAACATGGAGCATCTATTCCGCGCGGAGGAGCTCCGTCGCTCGTCGCTGGTCGTGATGGGACTGCCCGACGAGTACGACCACCTCGAGCGCCAACTCGCTGTGGCCGCCGATCGCTTCCTGGTCACCACCAAGGAAGACTGTTGGACGATTTTGGCGGGGTATCCCTGGTTCACCGACTGGGGCCGCGATGCGATGATATCGATTCCCGGTCTCTGCCTCGCCACAAGTCGCCTCGGCGAGGCTCGTGAGATCATTCGTCACTTCCTGGAATACCTCGACGAGGGCATCATCCCGAACCTATTTCCCGAGGCGGGCGAGCTACCGATGTACAACACGGTGGACGCCACGCTTTGGCTCGTGGAGATGGCCTTCCGCGCGTGGACGCCGACAGAGATCATCGCCGATCAGTTCATCTGGTCCGCCCTTCAGGAGATCATCACGAGCCACGAGCGGGGCACTCGCAATCACATCTGCGAGATGGCCGACGGGCTCCTCGCAGCGGGCTCGCCGGGGACTCAACTCACCTGGATGGACATCAAGGTGAATGGCGAAGTGCCGACCCCGCGCCACGGGAAGGCCGTCGAGATTCAGGGGCTTTGGTACAACGCCAAGCTGCTCATGGCGTCAGCCCACGCGGCCGCAGATGAAGCGGGGCGCGCCTCTGAGTTGCGCACAAGCGCCGCCAAGACACGCGACTCATTCGAGGCGAGATTCTTCGGCAGCACGACTCCCTGGCCCGCCGACGTCGTCGACCGCGACGCGCCCGGGGATTCCGACTTCACGCTGCGCCCCAACGTGGTGATTCCCTTCGCGCTCTATCATGTCATCTATACGGAGGCACGCCGCCCTGCGGTGCTACGTTCCGTTGCCGACCACCTGCTGACGCCTCGCGGCCTGCGGACGCTGCCCACAAACTCCAGGGCCTACAAGGGCATCTATCGCGGCAACGTGGTGGCACGCGATCATGCTTATCACCAGGGCACCGTGTGGATGTGGATCCTCTGGCCCTGGGTGCGCGGCGTCGAACGCGAGAGCGCCAGCGTACCCGATCTCTTTCACCGACTCATCAGTATCCGCTCCGGCCTGATCAGGCACTTTCAGGAGGAGGGGTGCGTCGAACAGGCGAACGAGATCTTCGATGGTGACCAGCCCCATCAGCCGCGCGGTTGCTTCGCACAGGCCTGGTCGCTCTCGGCGATCATCGAGATCCTTCGCCCGCTCTCGTGACGGGAATCAGGCGAGTGAGCCAAACCCGATCCAGCTGAATCTGATTCGGTGCGTCCAGGTAGTGCCGCTTCTCCGTCTCCCAGAACGGGAGGTAGACGGCCACAAAGGCGGCGCCCGGCGGCGCCTGGCGAACGCATTCGAACGTCTGCGGGTGGTTCCGAAAGTGAAGGGGGTACTCCACGGGAGCCCACCGAATGACGCTGCTATGGGACCGATTGGACGAAAGGCCCTGCTGGATGGGCCGCCCATTGGCATCCAGAAAGATCAATCCGGCGTTTCCACCCACGCCGTATAGACCAATCGGGGTGAGTTGGACGCGTGTATAGACAAGCTCTCCGGGGCGGATCGGCTTCGGCGATGAGATCAGATTCCCCTCCCAGTTGGTCAGGCGGAAGTTCCGTGTTTCATCGGAAGTCGGGTTGAGTGCCTCTGCGAATGGAGTCGGCTGAATCCACCGACCGACCGCGAAGGTCGGATCATCCCATGGGATGGGGCCGTTCGCTTCTGTGGTCATGAGTCCGGGCGACCGCTCCCCTCCTTCACGAAGGCGTAGTCTCGTCAGTCGAAGAGATTGATTCGGATCGCGGGCCTCGGGGTAGTCGCTGACTTGAGAAATGGAAAAATGTGATGCATCCCGAGCCGCCGTGAACCCTAACGAGACGGTCGTTGGCTTGTCGTCAACGCTGCTGACGGTCCGTAGCAGCGGATGATCGAGCGCAGGCGAGTCCACAGCAAGCACCCAGCTCCGCCCCTCCGTGGAACGGATGCCAAGATCCAGTGTATAGACACGTCCCTTGACAAGATCTGCTGTATATACAATGGACGAGGCGTCCCGCATCTCCAGTTCATTGCCGACCACGGTTGGGCGCCGGAATCGGTCGAAATCGAGTAGATCGGTCGCATTGATTCCGTCCATGATTGATACGGCCGCGCTCGGCCTGATTCTGTATAGACGTCCATCCTGTGACTTGCCCGAGCTGGAGGACATCGTATAGACGACATTCGCATTCCTTCGTAGATATTCATCCAACGCAGCCGGAACATCGGCGTCCCATGCGCGCGCCATGTAGGTCGGATGGATCGCCGCGGATGCCTTAAGGCGTTGAACCTCGAGGGAGCCCGCGTCCGCCTGTCTATACCAAGGGAAGTATTCAATGCGATGCGGTTCCGGGAGGGCGTTTGCGTAGAGCGCGCCCTGATACCCCATGTGGCCATAGAGAAAGACTGACGCGGGTTGCTTTTCGTTCTCTGCCACCCATCGAAGGAGCGGACGTAGTGGCATTTTCTGTGTGAGATGGTACGTCACCAGTCCCGGCGACTGGACGACGGCCATCAACGCAGCGACTGCGACCAGTACGCGACCAGCATCGAGGCGAGGTGTCAGACATTTTCCCAACCGGAGGATGGCCACAGACACGAGCAGCAGAATCGCTGGCATGACACAGCATGAGTACTTCACCAAGTACGCCACCCCGGGCCGGGAAATGGCAAAGATGGCCAGCATCTGTCCGACGATTGGCACAAACAGCAGCGCACCGACCAGAGCCCGGCGCCGAGTGAGGACCACGGTGCCGACGGCCAACGCCAGCAGTGACGCAATACCAGCCGTCATTCCGACGAGCGGTATAGATGTATAGTCGATAGCGAAAACCGTGGCATGGCGAGTGAAGAACTCGAGGGTGAGATCGACGTTCTCACTCCCACCCCAGGGTGTTGTGAACACCGCCTTAATCGATTCCCGTATATACGGTGGCACGACGATCCAGCCGCCGACTGCCGCAAGTACTGCTCCGGCGCCCGCCGCGGCATAGTACCAGCTTCCGCGGCGAACCGGAGGCATCAACATCCCGACGGCGTCCCTGCCTATCGGGGAGAACGCGAGGATAACACCCAACATTGCATGGTGCGCGGCCACCCAGGGAATCGCCGTGGGCTGATGGCCCATCGCTGCCCAGCCCGCGACAACGCTCGCAAGAAGCCCGAGCCACCGCATCCATCTCGATTCCTGAAGGAAGAACAATCCCCCCCAGACGCCGACCGCCGCGAAGAGGATCATGGGCGCGTAAAACCTGGCCTCCTGCGAGAACTCGACATGGAATGGCGAGAACGCGACGATGGTGGCCGCCAGGACTCCGAGCGCCGCCCCCCCGACGCGGCGGCCCGCGAGGAACATCAGCGGGACTGTCAGCACGCCGGCCACCAGCGGCCAGATGCGTGCGGCCACCGTGGGATCGGAAAAGGGCGCTGCAAAGAAGGCCACCATCAGGAAGAAGAGCCGGTGGGGCTGCCCCGGTGGCGGAGGGTAGGAGACGTCCGTCCAGGTCTGGACTTCGTCGAACCAGAGGTCCTTCGCGGCCAGGCCTGGGAGTCGAATCAACAATGCGATCACGGCCAGCAGCAGCGGGAGGCGCCAGGCCGACAGCCATGCGGGAAGGGTCCAAGGCAGGACGTCATCGGGAGCCAATACGCGCGGCGTCCATGGTGCCGCGGCGGTAGCGGAAGAGATCACGGCAGGAGTCGGTGGTTGATTGGCGCGTTTTCTACCCATGAGGGAACGCTTGGCGCGCGCCGCGACGGCGACAACCGGAAACGGCGAGGACTACTTCTCAGCCTGCTCTCGCGCTTCCTTGGCGAGCCGCATCACTTCCTCGTTGAGGGCACGCCGCTTCAGCTCCATGGCCCGGAGTTTTTGCTCCAGATCCGTCTTGGTGGCGGGGTCTGTCGTCTGGCTGTGCTCCACGTATAGACGCTTCAGCTCCGCATCCATTTCGTGGAGTTCCTTCTCGGCGAGTTCCAATGCCGTCGGTTCTTTCTGTGCCGGAGGCGGCGGTTCTTCCTTCGCGCCGCCACACCCAAGAGGTGCCAGGAGCGCCGTCGTCATCAGGAGAGCGGTAAAAAATGCGCGCATTGCGTTCATGAGAGCCTCGAATCGCCGCGACGGCGCCGGTCGGCGCTGATGGTTCCCTCTCGCTGCTGGATGGCCTTCAGGACGGTGTCCACTTCGCTGACGTCACGCACGTTCACGTCAAAAATCAGCGTGGCGATGCCGCGCCGGTGGTCCGACTTCGTCTTGCATCCGTCGATGAAGATATTGTGCTTCGAGAGGATGGAGGAAACGTCGTTGAGCAGGCCGGTGCGGTCTTCGGAGACGATGCGGAGCGACACGGGATGGACGCGACCTTCGCCGACGGCCCAGTGGGCGGCATGCAGGCGCGGCGCCTCTTCCTCGTCCTTCAGCGCGCGCTGGACGGTGCGGCAGGAAAGCTGGTGCACCGTGACGCCGCGACCGCGCGTGACGTATCCCATGATTGGATCCCCAGGAATCGGCGAGCAACAAGCCGGTAGGCGGATCGGCACGCCGTCGAGGCCATCAACGATGATGCCACCGCTCCCTTCGGAAGCGGGCTTCTTCTTCGGCTCGCCGGTGCCCGGCTTCCGCGCACCGCGCCGCTTCGCAGGTTTGGCCCACTCGGGGTTCATGCGGGCAACCGTCGCGACCGCGCTGATCGAGCCGAAGCCAATCTCCATCAGCAAATCATTCACGGTCTGAAGTTTGTAGACCGACAGGATTGAAGCCAAAGCCGCATCGAGCTCGCCCTGCTGGACGGCGATGTTGCGTTCCTTGAGCAGGTTCACCACGGCGCGGCGCCCACTTTCGATCCACTCGCCCGTGTTCCGTTCCTTCAGCCAATGCTTGATCTTCTGCTTCGCACGGCCTGTGACCACGTGGTCCAGCCAGTCGCGCGAGGGATGCCCCATGGTGGAGGTGATGATGTCAACCACGTCGCCATTCTCCAAGCGATGACGCAGGTTCACCATGCGGTCGTTGATGCGCGCGCCGATGCACTTGTCGCCGACGCGCGTGTGGATCGCATAGGCGAAGTCGATGGGCGTCGCGTGGGCCGGGAGTTCGATCACGTCGCCCTTCGGCGTAAAGCACATCACGCGGTCTGCGAAGACGTCCTTCTTGAGCGCATCGAGAAGGCCGCTCGGCTCGTTGAGATCCGTGATCCATTCGGTGAGCTGACGCAGCCATGCCAGCCGCTCGTCCATCTTCAGCTCGGTGTTCGCTTCCTTGTACTTCCAGTGAGCGGCGATGCCGAACTCGGCCACGCTGTGCATCGATCGGGTGCGAATCTGCACCTCAGTGCGGACGCCCTTGTAGCCGATCACCGTCGTGTGGATCGACTGGTACATGTTCTTCTTCGGCATCCCGATGTAGTCCTTGATGCGACCCGGGATCGGGTGCCAAACGCTATGGATCATGCCCATGATCGCATAGCACTGGTTCTCCTCCTCGCAGATGACCCGCAACGCGTTCAGGTCGTGAATCTGATCGAAGGAAAGGCCCTGCTCCTTCATCTTCTTGAAGATCGAATAGAAGTGCTTCGGCCGCCCGGTAATCTGGAGGTTGGGGAAGAACTTGCCGAGGTAGTTGCGCAGGAAGGAGATCGACTCCTCGACGATGGCCTCGCGCTCGGCGCGGCGGGTGGAGACCAGCTCGCGCAAGCGGCGATAGTCGTCCGGCAGGATCCAGCGCATGGCCAGATCCTCAAGCTCGCTCTTGATGCGGGACATGCCGAGGCGATTCGCCAGCGGCGCGTAGATGTCCATCGTCTCCTCGGAAATCTTGATCTGCTTTTCCGGAGGCATGGACTTGAGCGTCTTCATGTTATGGAGACGGTCGCACAGCTTCACGATCACGACGCGAATGTCCTGCGCCATGGCCAGGATCATGAGCCGGAGGTTTTCCACCTGGGCGTCACGGTTGGTCTGGAAGCTGATGCGGGAAATCTTGGTAACGCCTTGCACAATGGAGGGAACCGGCTCGGGGAAGTGCTCTGCCAGTTCCTCGCGCGTCATGCCGGTGTCCTCCAGCACATCGTGCAGGAGACCCGCCGCGATGGAAGGACCGTCCATGTTGAGGTCCGCCAGGTAGTAGGCGACCATGAGCGGATGATTGATGTAGGGCTCGCCGGAGCGGCGTACCTGGCCCGTATGGAGGCGCTCGGCCACCTCATAGGCCTTGGCCACCAAGTCGCGGCTGTCCGCGGGGGTTCGTGCCAAGAGGTCGTTGATCGTCACCAGGGACTGTAAAGTCGCCTCGCCGGACACCGAAGCGAACGCCGGGCCGTCTGCGCCCACCACCATTCCCCCGGGTTCCTGCCTGTCAGCCCTATTGGGCGACGAATCAATGACGGACTCCGACGACAATTTAGCCTCCTGGAGCTATCCGCGGCGAGTTTTCCCCCGCCGTTCGATTGCGTATTTTTGCGGAAAAGCCTCTTCCCTGTCAAAGACAAATGATTGCACAAGTGGGACCGCACACGCCTTGGCAAAACACGGCGGCAGCAGAACAAAAGGTAGCGTGGGCATCCTGCCCACGAGTCGCATGGGGAGGTAAACTCCTCAGCTTCCACTCGAAGGCGCTCGGTCGATGCGTGGCGGGCGGTGGGACTTCACCCTCGCGGGCAGGATGCCCGCGCTACCTTTCCTGCGTCCATCGTTGACAGCCACCGGGGACAACGCGGACACTCGTCATTCCCGGGGCGATACCCCGGCAAGAGATTAACGGAGTTTGCACATGGGCAAGAGCCTCTACGAGAAAGTTTTCGATCAGCATACCGTGCGTCGGATGCCATCGGGTCAGTATCAGGTGCTGATGGGGCTCCAGCTCCTTCACGAAGTCACCTCCCCGCAGGCCTTCTCGATGCTGCGCGATCGTAACTGGGACGTCCTCTACCCGGGCCGCAACTTCGCCACTGTCGACCACATCATCCCGACGCACGACCAGTCGCGTCCCCTCGCCGACTCGATCGCCGAGGAAATGCTCCAGCACCTCGAGAAGAACACCGAGCAGTATGGCCTCAAGTTCTTCCACCCGAGCCGTGGCGAGCAGGGCATCGTCCACATCATCGGGCCGGAACGCGGCCTGACCCAGCCCGGCATGACGATCTGCTGCGGTGATAGCCACACCTCCACCCACGGCGCCTTCGGCGCGTTGGCCTTCGGCATCGGCACCAGCCAGGTGCGCGACGTGCTGGCCACCCAGACCATGCTGCTCGACAAGCTCAAGGTTCGCCGCATTGAGGTGACCGGAAAGCTCCGCCCCGGCGTCTACGCCAAGGACGTCATCCTCTACATCATCCAGAAGCTGGGCGTGAACGGCGGCGTCGGTTACGCATACGAGTACGCCGGTGAGGTGTTCGACAACTTCACCATGGAAGAGCGCATGACCGTCTGCAACATGTCGATCGAGGGCGGCGCCCGCTGCGGCTACGTCAATCCCGACCAGACGACCTACGACTACATCAAGGGTCGCGAGTACGCCCCGAAGGGCGAGGCTTGGGAGCGCGCCATCAAGTACTGGGACAGCGTCCGCTCCGACGCCGACGCCCACTACGACGACGTGTTCACGATCCGCGGCGAGGACATCGAGCCGGTGGTCACCTGGGGCATCACCCCCGCCCAGTCGACCTCCGTCGGCGGCGTGATCCCGAGCAAGGAAGAGTTCAAGAAGGACGAGCAGGCTCTCATCCAGGAAGCCTACGAGTACATGGGCTTCGAGGCCGGTCAACCGATCAAGGGCACCAAGATCGACGTGGCGTTCATCGGAAGCTGCACGAACGGTCGCCTCTCCGACTTCCGCGAAGTCATCAAGTACATTCAGGGCCGCGGCTACAAGGTTGCCCCCCACGTCCAGGCGCTCATCGTCCCCGGCTCGCAGGTCGTTGCGGCCCAGATGGAAGAGCTGGGCTGGCCGGATATCTTCCGCGAGGCGGGTTTCGAGTACCGCCGCGCCGGCTGCTCCATGTGCCTTGCCATGAACCCGGACAAGCTGAAGGGCCGTCAGGTCTCTGCCAGCTCCAGCAACCGTAACTTCAAGGGTCGTCAGGGAAGCCCGACGGGCCGCACGCTCCTCATGAGCCCCGTTATGGTCGCCGCCTGTGCCTTCGCCGGCGAGGTCGTCGACGCGCGCGAGTTCTTCAACATCGAGGAACCGGTCGGCGCCAAGTAACGCCACTGTATCAACCACGGATCATCCGACCCCGGCTCCCTGCGAGCCGGGGTCTTTCTTTGCCGCTTCGGGAGGTGTAACTACGCAGTCAATCGAGCGATCGGACTTAACCGCTTGCGCCCACGCGGTGGGCTCCGCGAGCCCGCGAACGGTCCGATCCACCGGAGGTGGGCGCAGCGAGCAGCGGGACTGGGCAAGCGTTTGTGGCTGCCGACGCCATGTGGAGGGTCTGGACCAACCAAAACCCCTTGCATGCGTAGCCCGTTGTTGTGAACGTAATTCCGATGAGACCAGACAGTGCCTTTCTCGGTCCCATCAAGGCCAAGAGAGTCTGAACCAGGCCCCCTGCCACACCCTCCCCTCCAAAGAGACGTTTCACCACATGTCCGAAACAAGCAGCAAGAAATCACGCTCCGCCGCCCAATATTGGCGAGAGGTGACCAGCCCCTATTGCGGGGCAGACGATCGTCGCAGCTATCTCCAACTCGGTACCGCCGCCACCCTGTTCCTTGTGTCATGGACGGCGATGTACTTAAGTCTCTCCGTCGGCTATTGGCTGACCCTGCTTCTCGCCATCCCCACGGCGGCCTTCGTCGTGTTCCTCTTCATGATTCAGCACGATTGCGGTCATGGCTCCTACTTCAAGTCCCGTCGCCTCCGCGATACCGTCGGTTTCTTCATCGGAATTGTCACGTTGACGCCCTATGAATACTGGCGCCGGACCCATGCCTACCACCACGCGCACTCGGGCGACCTGGACTTCCGTGGCGTCGGCGACATCAAGACCATGACGAAGGAAGAGTATCTGGCCAAGCCCCTATGGAGGCGCTTCGTCTACCGCGTTTATCGTAACCCGGTCACCCTGCTCACCTTTGGCCCCATCTACCAGTTCGTGATCAAGCACCGCTACCCCTGGGACATTCCGCAGGACTGGAAGCAGGCTTGGCGCGGCGTTTGGATGACGAACCTCGGTTTGGCGGTTGTCCTGCTCATCATGGCCTACTCGCCCATCGGGATCGCGAACTTCCTCATGATCCAGATTCCCGTCACCATCCTGGCCTGCTCGGCTGGAGTGTTCCTGTTCTACGTCCAGCACCAGTACGAGGACAGCTACTGGCACCACCATAAGGACTGGGACTACTACGAAGCGGCCATTCGCGGCAGCTCCCACTTGGTCCTGCCGGCTCCGCTCCAGTGGCTCACCGCCAACATCGGCATCCACCATGTGCACCACCTCAACAGCCAGATCCCGAATTACAAGCTTGAGGATTGCATGGCCGCTGCGCCTGAGCTCCAGACGGCGACCAAGATCACGCTGTGGGATTGCTTCCGCCTTTTCTCGCTCACCCTGTGGGACGAGCAGAAGCAGCGCATGATCTCCTTCCGCCAGTTGCGCGAGGAACTGCGCTCCGGCGGAAATGGTCAGTCCCTCACCGCCTGATTATTCCGTAGGGGAATCGCATGGGGCACGACGTGCTGGTTGCGGGTTTCGTTAATGTAGAAACTCAGGTCCGCGTCGAAGCCTTCCCGATTCCCTACGAGAAGTCCCGCTTTGTCTTTCATGGGGTCGCGGACAATTTGTCCGGCGTGGCGCTGAATGTGTCCGCGGCCCTTAAGAGACTCGGCCACTCGGTGGCACTCGCAACACTCATCGGCGATGACTTGGCTGGCGGCATTGTGGAGTCGGAACTCCGCCGCATGGAACTGGTCTCGGAGCCGGGTTTCCGCAAAGACCCCGCTGTCGCCACGGCTCGCACGGTCGTTCTGAGCGCTGCCAATGGCGCCGACAGCATGTTCACCGACCTGAAGCATCACCAAGAATACACCTGGCCCGACGAACTGGTGCGCTCGCTTGTCCGCGGCGCCCCGCTCGTCCATGCCACCAATATCAACTGGGGACTCCAGTTCGCCCGCGCGGGGCGCGAGGCGGGCTGTGTGGTGGCCACCGACGTCCATGCCATTTCCAGCCTGGACGATCCCTACAATAGCCGCTTTCTGCAGGTTGCGGACATCGTGTTCTTCAGCGCCGAGAAACTGGCAGTCTCGCTCGATGACTTCGTGGAGGAGCTCTTCCGTCGCTACCCCGCCCGGCTGGTGGTCGTGGGACTCGGTGCGGAGGGCGCTTTCGTCCGCGAGCGCGGGGGATTGCCGATCCGCCTGCCCGCGACGCCGCTGCGTCCCATCGTGAGCGCCACCGGTTGCGGCGACGCGATGGCGGCTGCGTTCCTCTCCTGCCACCTGCGTGGGTTCCCTCCAGAGGAGTCCCTCCGCCGCGCCCAGCTCTTTGCCGGATGGAAGATAGGCGAACTAGGCGGCTCGCGGGGCCACCTGACTAGGGCCCGCTTGGACGAGATTGCCGACCAGCGACCGTAGTGGATTCATTCCCCAGCACAGTCGCCCATTCGCAGCAAGCACCTCCGCCCGGAGGGCGTGCCTCTTTCGCTTAGCCCGGACCAAGGCCTTTGGCCGCAGGTCCGGGAACAACGGCAGCGGAGATTCGGCCCCGCAAGGGGTCGCCCTGCTTTCCGCGCGGCGCAAAGGAGCACGCCTCCGGCGCGCGATTGCTGATCCGATCGATTCCCGGAGCTGCGGCCTTGAGGGCCTTGCTCCGGGCTAATGGTGAAAGGTTCGCCCTCCGGGCTCGAGTGCCGGTCCCTATGCCCGGGGTGCACGGTTGAAGAGGAAACGGCTGAAGTCCGCGCCCAACGCTACTGAATCATCCAACCCAAAGGAATTGTCGCCGGGTTGTTGGTGGCTCCTGGTGTGCGGCCTGGGAGCGCTTGCAGGTTCGCGGAACCATCAGGGAGGCGACCCCACGACACGTCGTCTGCCTGGGCGCCGAAGGTGATCGAGTCGATGAGCTGGTTCTGGTTCGCGTCATCGTCGAAGATGCCGACCGCTTCGCCCCCCTTGGAGAGCTTGAAGGCCGCATGCAGTGGGCCATCGAGCGGATCCTCGTCGGCCCAGATTAGGAGGAAGCCCTTGGCGGCGATTTTCGTCCCGTCCGGGAAGACCCATTTGGTGGGGTTCGCCAGATCGTCGGTTAGGTGGATGCCGGTCAGGTCCACCTCCACGTCCTCGTCGTTGTAGATCTCAACCCAGTCCTCCAACTGACCGGCCTCGTCGCGTTCGGACGCCTGATTGCTGGCGAGGAACTCGTTGACGAAAAGGCGCGGCGGGGTGCGCGGCTCGCCGCCACCACCGATCTCGGGATTGTTCGGGGCGCCGGGGGTTGGAATGTCGAAGATCTGCGTTGGGCCGGTGCCGTCGGGGTAACGACCGAAGGAGAGATCGGTCGGCGTTGTGGGTAGTTCCAGCGTGTCGATGAGGACGCGGCCGTTGGCCTCATTGTGATAGAGCCCGAGGTGTTCGCTGCCGGAGTTTCCGAGCTTGAACGGGGCGTGATAGGCACCCTGGGTCGGCTGGTCGTCGCACCAGATGACCAGAAAGCCGCCCGCGGGAATGACCGTGGTTGGCGGAATCATGAACTTGGTCGGCGAGGTCAGTGCATCGGTGACGTGGAAGCCGGACACGTCGATGGGCGCGGTACCGAAGTTATGGAGCTCCAGCCAGTCGTCGAACTCGCCAAACTCGTCGCTTGCCGTGGAACGATTGGAGGGCATGGCCTCGTTGATGCGGATGGTGGGGAGCTCCGGCGTGGTCGGTCCGGAGGCGAGTTGGCTCCGCAGGCTCGCGGCCCGCGCCGTCATGAAGGGGAGCAGTCCCATCTGGTGACCACCCTGCGAACCGCTGCCGTTCCATGTGGTGGGCACGTTCACGGCAGTGGCGAAGTAGGGCTGATTCCCCACGACGCCGCCGGATTCGATCGTGCCGTCCATGTAATCGGAGACGAGGCCCTCCCAGACGCCGATCTTGGCGCGCAGTTCCGTGTCATCGAGGAGGGTCGCCACCTGAGCCAGGTAGCGCCGGTACTGGCGACGCCATTCGGACTGCGTGAAGACCGCCTCGACGAGCGGCGCGGGAGTCGAACCGAAGCCGCCGTCGCCCCAGCCGTCGAAGTTCCTCGTCGACCAGTTGGTGCTGAAGTAGTCGATGCCGAAGGTGTTGTCGTAGTCGTAGGGAATCCACTGGAAGCGGCCTGAAATGCGGTTGAAGTAGAGGTAGTAGTTGTTGCTGCCGTACCAGTAATCGTCCCATGCGCCTACGCCCACGTCGATGGCGAGGCTGCGGAGGAAGGTGTCTATATCGAAGTAATGCTCCAGATCCTGGCGAAGAACCGTTGAGTTACTGGTGTTGATGAAGCGGATGAAATCGGCGATGTCGCTGTAATCGCGCAGCGGGTCCGTGTCGTTGTTCGACTCGCGATAGACCTCGCCGCCGGCGTAGTTGGTGTAGTCCTCGCCGGAAACGATGCTGAGGTCCGCACGGGCCCCTTGGTACAGACACTTGTATAGATTGCCGTCCTTGTCGGTGAAGTAATTCTGGGCGAACTCCTCATCGATGTGCTCGACATGGGTCTGAAGGCTCCAGAAGTCACCGTTGAAGTATAGCGCCACCAGGTGCGTCCGCGAGCCGGGGATGCCCATGCGACGGATCATCTCCCACGCCACCATCGAGCGGATGAGCGTCGGATCGTTGTTGCTCCCGTTGAGGTTCGCCTCCTCCAGCCCGTGGAAGGTACGGTCGGGGACAAATTCGCGGAACTCCAGCTTCCAGGACTTGCGGGAGGCGTTGCGCGACGTGTTGCCGCGAACTCGGAAACCCACGTCGGTGATCGTCTCGTCGATTACCGAGTTGTGCCAGCGGACCGTGACCGAGCGAACTTCGTCGGTTTGCGGGTTATCCAGGTAGAACTGGAGGTCGGCGGGATCGATGGTGATGTCGACCCGGGTCACTTCCTGATCGAGGAAGATGTTGGCGTTGGCGTCCTGCCAGTCCGTCCCCGACGGCGGGTTCACGATCGCGGCGGCAGGCGCCACCAGCAGGCTCATCAATATGAGCGCAAGAATGAAGAAAAGTGATTTCACGGGACACCCCCTCGGTTCGAGCAACAAACCACTGTAGAGATCGAGGCAGGGGTGTCAAACCGTTAACCGGTCACTCGCGGAGGCGGCCATTCTCCAGCAGCGCCGCGACGGTCTCCCAACCAAAGGGCTCCATAGCCTCCGGGGTGGTATTCGCATCGTCGGCGGAAAGGGGCGTCGTCTCGCCTTCCATGTCGATGGTGAACGCGTTTCCGCCATCGAGCAGGTGGACATCCATGATGCCATCCCAGACTCCGCTGGCACCACACTCCAGATAAGCGCCGGGAGTGAAATTGTACCAATGGTTGCCGCGGGGGGAGGTGAGGCCGAACTCGCGCCCTTTCTTGTTCAATGTCCCCGCCCGGTCCATCTCGACGAGGTCGCAAAGCTGCGCATCAATGATGGCGATGACATCGTCGAAGGTTGCTTCAGTCTGGGGATAGTCAGCAGGGGCGGGCATCGGGGCGGGGGCGGCGACCAGGGACCGCTCCAGAATTGCCAGCAAGTCTCCGGGGGTAAAAGCGCTTCGACTCCGTTCGGCATGAAGCACCGAGCGGAGTCGAAGGAGGAAATCAACGAGTGAGAGGTCTTCCGGAACCGAATCGCAAAACCGCAGCAGTTGGCGAAAGAACTCGTGGTTGGTCATCTATTAGCTGCGGCGCGACATGAGCAGCATCAGGATGCTGCGGAACAGGATGATGAAATCGACCATCAGGGCCAGCGCCGCGGGGACGACCATGTCCGTCGCGTAGCGATGCATCATGTTCGAGGTGTCGTAGAGCACGTAGCCGCTGAACAGGATCACGGAGAAGGCCGCCATTGCGGTGGACATCACCGTGACGTTCACGCCAAACAGCGATGCGATCCAGGTGCAGAGGGCAACGCCCAGAAGCAGGAACAAGCCGATGGTAAGGATCGCGCCAAGGAAGTGAAAGTCCTTCTTGCTGATGAGGACGAAGCCGGTGAGTCCGCCGAAGACCACCGTGGTTAGGACGGACGCCTGAAGGATGACGACGAGCCCGCTGGTCTTGAGGGCGAAGAGAACGAGAGGAAGCGTCAGGAACGCCCAAAGCTGGCTCATCAGGAAGAAGGCCACCAAGTTCCAGCCGCGCACCATGGAGACCGAGTGAACCAGGAACGATGTACCGAGGATACCGATGAAGGCGACGATGAAGGGGAGCCCCACGGCGGCACGCAACCACATCTCGAAAAAGCCGATGCCAGCCATCGTTCCAGCGATGGGCAGTGCCATACCGGCGGCGAACGAGGTCACCCCCAGAAACACCAGCGAATAGACCTTCTGGATGAAGGCGATCCGTTCCTCGCCGGTTGTGCTGATCGCAGGGACCCGGGCGATGCCGTCCGCGCGCATTGCTGAATAGCTCATAGGTGACTAGCCTCCGTAGTTTCGTTCAGGGGATGTGGTTCTCCCGACCACAGGAAACTTCCACTGACACAACCCGGCATGGCAATGAAAACCGGTCGGGGTGAATCCGCGATCAGCCCTGACTCTTCGCTTTTTGGATCCAGGATTTCGCCTCTTCCTTCCACGCCTCGGGGTCGAGGCGGAGCGGGAGGAAGAGGTCCGTGAACATCTCCTCGACCAGGCTGTATAGACGCATGGTCGCCTCGATGCGCATCTGTAGGTACTGGTTCAGGTCGGGGACGGTGGGAACGGGGAGCTTGATCGACTTGAGGTCGAAGAACTGGGCATCGAGCGTGAAGGCCCAGGTGTCTTCCTGCGCGGTGAAGATGAGCTTCGCGCGGGTGAGCTTCTTCCCCTGGCGGAGCGCGCTGGTGACTTCCGGCGCCGAGGCGGCCTCGTCGCCGGCCAGCGTGACCTTGCGGGCCTCGCCGTCCTCGCTGATGAAGAGGAGCGGTCCCTGGATGTCGATCTTCAGGCCCGGCTCGCTGCGCGGCTTCGGGTAGTCGTCTTCAAGTACCCGCACGAGCAGCCAAGTGAGGAAGTCGGGCCCGAGGGCCGCGTACTTCTGGAATGCTTCCATCGGCGAAAGTTCAACGCTCATCGGCCTGCCTCCGTTGCCTGGAAGTATTCGGCCTCAAGGCCCTGTGCGGCGATATAGTCGGCGCCGATCAGCGCCGGGTACATGGGGCGGAGCTTCAGGTCGAAGGTCGCCTCGAAGACCTCCTGGATGCGTTCGCAAAGCGTGTTGCTCGTCGCGCCCATGAGGACGATGTTGCTGTTCATGTCCCACACCAACTCGGAGAAGGCGCTCTGCGGCGAGGTCTCGCGCAGCATCTGGATGGTGAGCTGCTCCTCAAGCGCGAGGCGTTGCTGGCGGGAGATCTTCTGGAGCTTGCGCTCCTTCTTGGTGGACTCGATCAGTTCCTCGCGGCGGGCGCGGAAGAGCACCTGCGAGAAGTTCTTCCGGTCGCGACGCACGCCCAGCAGCATGTGGGGGCCGTCGACCACCTCGTCGTAGGTGAAGTTCTCGGCGAGCAGGTTCCGCGGGTTGACCCAGCCGAAGCTCTCCTTTTCGCCGCGTTCCTCGTTGATGGGACGAAACGTGTAGCGCCGCATGGCGAGCGTGGCGGTTTGCGCCAGTGTTGGGGGGATGTCCCCGAGGACAAGGAAGCGGCGGACGGAAAGTCCACCGGACCGGAAGGGCATGTGAGAAACCTCTGCGGCAGAGTCCCGGCAAATGGGCCGGGTCGTGAAGAGCACCCGAACGGGGCTCTGAGGTCAAGCGGTGGCGCGCTGCAATGCTTCGGCGACCACGCGGGCGGTGCGTTCCCAACTGAAGGTGGCCGCCCGCTGATGCGCCGCCGCCAGGTGTTCCGGCTCGCGCTGGAGCGCCGCCAACAGCGCCCGATCGAAGCTCTCGGGGCGATCGGGATCGAAAAGCCATCCGCCCGCGCCGACGATTTCCTTCATGGGCGAGCGATCCGCCGCGACCACCGGTGTGCCGACCTGCATGGCCTCCAGCAGTGGCAGGCCGAAGCCCTCGGCGACGCTCGGGTAAGTCAGAGCTGCGGCGCCGCGAAACAGCGCTGCCAGATGGTCCTCTGCCAGTGTCTCCGCGACCGTCAGCCGCGTGTAGCCACGCCGCGCCGCCAAACGCGCCAGTTCGCTTCCGCCGCGCCCGGTCCCTGCCGCCACCAGCGGCGGCACTCGGTCGCCCAGCTCCACGAGGCGCCTCAGCAGAAAGTCCCAGTTCTTGTGCGGCTTGAAGATGCCAACCGCCAGCAGGTACTTCCCCCCTTCGAGGCCGAGCGGAGGCGGCAGTTCCCCACCGAGCGTGGCCGGAAAACCGGGACCCAGACCGGTCATCAGCACTCGGTCGGCGCGGAAGCGATAGAGCGTCTGGAGCTGGACCTTCACGTGGCGGCTTGACGTGAGCACAAAGGACGCGCGGCGCCGCAGTGCAGCCAGATAGAGGCGTGCATAGAGTGCCGTCCCGCGCCGTGTTGGATGCGTGATGTGGAGCACGTCCTGGATATGGCAGACGAGCGGCGCGCCGGGGCGAAGGCAAGTCGCGTAGTGGGGCGAGTACCAAGCCAGCGGTCGGTGAGGCATGGCCGGCGGAAACAAAGCCGCAGCCAACGAGTAAACGCCGGGAGTCCAGCGGACCAAATCGACCTGCGGAGACTTCCATCGCGCCAGTGCCGTCGGGTCTCCCAGCAGCATGAGACGGGTTGCGGGTGGGTCGACTGCCCAGCGATCAAGCAGGTTGTGCAGCACCACCCCGATGCCGCTGTGGCGGATCATGCGGGCGTCGATGGCGAGGGGCCCGGGTAGTTTCGGGGAAGACGCGGTGCTCAGTCGTCGTCCTCGTCGTCAAGACGGGGACCGGCGCCGATGCCGCGGCGCGGCCCGTGCGACATGCCGCGCTTGCTCTTGGTGGTGCAGAACTCAAGCAGGTGGAGCAGCTCGGCGGGCATCTCGCGCCCGGCCCATTCGCCACGCACCGCCGCGACGGCCTCGGTCAGCGACATGCCGGTGCGGAAGAGCTTCTTGTAGGCGTTTTTGAGCGCCGCTCGCGCCTCGGCGGTGACTCCGGCGCGGCGCAGGCCGACCGTGTTGATGCCAACCACTTCGCCATAGTGCTTCATCATCATGTAAGGCGGGACGTCCTTCGGGATGCCGGTCCGTCCGCCGATCATCGCCAGCGAGCCAATGCGGCAGAACTGGTGGACGCCCACGAGCGTGCTGATGAAGCAGCGATCACCCATGCTGACGTGCCCGGCCAGACCCGCGTAATTCGCGAGCACGTTGTCGTTGCCGATCAGGCAGTCGTGAGCAACGTGCGAGGTGGCCATGAAGAAGTTACGGCTGCCGACGACCGTGTTGGTGCCATCCTTCAGGCCGCGGTGGATTTGAGAAAACTCGCGGAAATGATTCTCGTCGCCGATGACCGTGCCGCTCTTGGTGGCCGGATTGAAGCCCAGGAATTGGGGATCGTGCCCGACGACGCTGTAAAAGTGAAACACGTTGCCACGCCCGACGACGGTGTTGGGGCCGAGGATCGCGCCTTGCATCAGCGTGTTGCCGGGGCCGAGGACGCAGTTCTCGCCGATTTGGACGGCGGGGCCGATCTCGTTGGTCGGGTCGACCGTTGCCGTGGGATGAATGATTGCGCTGGGATGGATCGCCATGGTGGCCGGTTGAACCTTTATGCTTCGGATGATTGACGATGACGACCGCAGGCAGGGCTGCGGGTCAAGAACGGTCCTCAGACGGTGCCGAACATGCGGTCGCCTGCGTCGCCAAGACCCGGGA
This sequence comes from bacterium, assembly GCA_016125005.1. Taxonomy (GTDB): domain Bacteria; phylum Sumerlaeota; class Sumerlaeia; order SLMS01; family SLMS01; genus WGMQ01. Next base: position 47,730 of record WGMQ01000026.1, read on the forward strand.
CGATGTAGGCGCGCTCGTTGAGCTTCTCGTCCATGGCGCCCACAAAAACGGAGACGTCGGGATGGCGGCTGCTAACGATGGCGGCGCCCTCCGGAGAGGCGATCAGGCAGATGGCAACCACCTGACGGGGGCGACCGCGCTTGATGAGGTCCAGCGCCGCGCACAGGCTTCCCGCCGTGGCCAGCATCGGGTCGACGACCATGACCGTCGTGTCCTCCAGATTGTCCGGGACGTTGTAGTAGTACGTTACGGGCTTCTTGGTTTCCTCGTCGCGACGAAGTCCGATGTGGGCAACGCGGGCGGGAGGATACATGGCCAGGATCCCCTCCAGCATGCCGAGACCGGCGCGAAGGATCGGCGCCACGACGATGTTCTCGGTCCGCAGCATCGCCGTCTCCATGGGGCAGATCGGGGTTTCGACGGTGACGGGCACGGTCGGGAATCCGCGCGTCGCCTCGTAGGCCAGCAGCATCGTGATTTCATGCACCAGATCGCGGAACTTCTTGGTGCTCGTCTCCTTGTTGCGGAGGATGGCGAGCTTGTGAGTGATGAGCGGGTGATTCACGATTTGGACGGGCATGGAAGGGTCTCCGGCGGAGGTCAGGTCACTGGCGGGGAAGGTCCGCCCAAACCCTCCCGACAGCAAGGCATTTTGCCCCGAAAGCGGAGGCTCCCGGGAGGCTTCCACGATTTTCTTTTCGTTTTCCGAACTGTCTTGACAGTGTGCCGTCCCCACCACCCCACTAGGCCCAGAGACCACCCGTTCCCGAAGGCGGAAGCTACCGATGAAGAAAGTCCTCGAACGCCTGATTCTGTCCGATCTCAGCGAAGCAAACGATCCGTTCTACCTTGAGCGGAACCAAATCCAGGCGATCCTGTATTTCGGCGACGGGGGCATGTTCTCCGAGGACATCAAGCTCTACTATCGCGCCGCGCTGAAGGACGGGAGCCTGTCCCCGGAAATGCTGAAGGACGGCATCGACTTCCTGCGCGAATCGCTGCGCGCTGGTCGCCGCGTCCTGGCCGTTGGGCCGACCGGTGCCACCATCGTGGCCGCCTATCTTTCCGAGATGGGGATGAGCATCCAGCAGGCCATGGAAATGGTCGCCCAGTCCTCGCCTGTCCGCGTCGACACCGGTCGCCTCAGCGAGCACCAGCAGGAGCTCCAGCGCCGCTCCTCCACCACGCTGGCTCATCGGTAAGGAATCTGCCCAGTGCGTCGGCGAGCGACCCAACTCGCCCCTCCCTTCCTCATCGCCCAAAGCGTGCTGGCCGCCCTCTGGTGGCTGGCACTCGTATTGGATTCCCGCGTCGCGGCCTGGTTTCTTCCCTCACAGTACCCGCCTGATGTAATCTACGCGCTCGCGATCCCCGACGCCGTGCTTTTCATTGGCGCAGGATTCCTTGCGGCGTGGGGAATCGCTGGTCGCGCGCGATGGGCCTGGCCGATCCTCATGCTGCACGCTGGTGCCTCGTGCTACGCGACGCTGTGGTGCCTTGGTGTGGTTTGCCTGACTGGTGAGGGAACGCTAAGTCTGTTCGCAATGACGCCGGCCACGGCGATGGCCTGCGCGTTCACCTGGCTGCTGCGCCCTGCCCCTCGTCTATACAGCTTTCAGGAAGTTCGCGGTATTACTTCGCACTCGTCGTCACGGCTTACCGACGTCGCGCTGACGTTGGCGCAGATCGTCGTTGTTTGGACGGTATTCCTGGGGATTTTGCCCTATGTTGCGTGGCGAACGGAGACGACATTGGGCCTCGAAGAGTGGCGATTCCCCGCCTGGGCGAGGATCGTCGGCGCCGTGTTCGGTCTGCCGGTCGCCGTCATGAACCTGTGGCTCGGACTGACAACCTCCTGGCGAGGCCGTGGCACACCGCTTCCGTTCGCTGCCATGCGGCGACTGGTCACGACCGGTGCCTATGCCTATGTGCGCAACCCGATGATGGTGACCAGCGTGGCCACGGGCGTACTGCTCTCCGTGGCTTGTGGCTCCCCGCTGATGCTGGGTGTTTTCCTGCTGGGCGGGGTCTTCTGGAACGTGGTCCTTCGCCCTTGGGAAGAGCGCGATCTCGATGCCCGCTTCGGCGCGGAGTACCGGCACTATCGGCAGCATGTGCAGTGTTGGGTTCCTAGATCCCGGCCCTATCGCCCCCGAAAGTCCATGAGCGGAAAGCGGTCGGCCTTGGCCGAGCGATCACAGCTTTAGCCGCATCGGCAGCATGACGGACTTCACGAATCCACGGCGCTCGTATAGACGCTGCGCACCGACATTCGTGACGTCCGTCAGCAGCGTGATGCGCAGGCAAACGGTGGCCTTCGCGTGGGCGATGGCCGCATCGAGCAGTCGCGTCCCGAGGCCGTCGCCGCGGTGGTCGGGATGGACGATCATATCTTCCATGACCACCGCCCGGCCGCCGAGCGCCGTCGAGATCGTGTAGAGCAGGCTCACCATGCCGACCATCACGCCGTCGCGCTCCGCCACCAGCGGCGAGCCGATGGCCGGATCGTCGAGAATCGCGGTCAGGCCAGCAACCTGACGATCCAGCGCCGGGGTGAATTCGCCCTCGCGACTGAAGAGGATGCCAAGCAATCCGGCCATCGCCGGGATGTCCGCGTGGGTGGCGAGACGGATGATCTCCTGACCGCTCATGGATAGACGCTCCTTGCCGTTTCGATGATGATGTCGCGAACCCCCTCAAGGGCCGCGTCGTGATGCTTCGCGATGCGTGAAACCAGCCCCAGCTCCAGCTCAATAGCGGGTTGGCGCAGTGGCACGAACGCGACGCCGTGACGTGGGATCGTGCGGGCGCTGGCGGGGACAAACGCAATGCCAAGTCCGGCGCAAACCAGGCTGAGTCCCGCCTGCAGGCCCTCCACCTCGTAGGCGATCCGGAGATTCATACCCGCCTCGCGACAGGCCGCCGTGATGCGATCGTGCGAGTCGGGAGCGACCTCTCGTCGGAACAGGATGACTGGTTCCTCGCGCAGGTTTGCCAGGTTCACCGTGCGCCGCGTCGCCAGTCGATGGTCGGCAGGTATCGCCAGCACGAGCGGTTCCTTTCCCACCGGGGTCAGGCTCAGGATGTTGGCTGGAAGGTCGATGGGAAGTCGCACCAACGCCAGGTCGATCATGTCGTTCTGGAGGGCGATGAGCTGGCGCGGGCTGGGCATCGTATGGAGGCAGAACTCGATGGCGGGGAAGCGCTCGCGACACGCGCGCAGCATGAGCGGCAGCAGTTGAAGTTCCACCGACGGCGTATAGCCAAGGCGGAGCACGCCCGATGGCGTCGTGGCGCCGGCGAGCCGCGTCGTCCGCTCGATGCGCTCGACCTGCTGCGTCAACGCCCGGGCCTCCCCCACCAAGAATCGTCCCGCGTCGGTCAACTCGATGCGACGCGAAGATCGATCGAACAGCGAAGTGCCGAGCTGTTCCTCCAGGCCAGCGATCTGCATGCTCAGCGCGGGTTGCGTGATGTGGAGACGCTGTGCTGCGCGGCCGAAGTGCAACTCCTCCGCCAATGCCAGAAACGAGCGTAGCTGCCGCAGTTCCATCGATAAGAACTCCTGATGAAACGAATCAGAAAAGACAATTGGACTTATGGGCCGTGTCCCGCCTAATGTCCACACGAATCGAACGGGGCAAGCCCCCTGAAAGGAACAATACAATGACTACCACATCGACTTCCTGGAAACTCTACCCTGCATCTGAGGCAGGTCACACGGCCATCGGCTGGCTCGATAGCCGCCACACCTTCTCCTTCGGCGAGTTCCTCGACCCGGCCCGCATGGGCTTCCGCTCACTGCGCGTCATCAATGACGACATCGTGGCTCCCGGCGAGGGCTTTGGGATGCACGGCCACCGCGACATGGAGATCCTGAGCTTCGTCGCTCAGGGCGCGCTGGAACACAAGGACAGCATGGGGAATGGCGCCACGATCCGCCCCGGCGAGATCCAGTTCATGGGTGCAGGAACGGGCGTGCGCCACTCGGAGTTCAATCCGTCGCAGAGCGAGGACGTCCGTTTGCTGCAGATCTGGATTGTCCCGGCACAGCGCGGCCTGCCGCCGACCTACTCGGAGGCGACCTATGGCACCGAGGTGAAGCCCGGTACCGCGCGGCTCCTCGCTTCCGGTGAAGACGCCGACGGTCTTGTGAAGATTCGCCAGGATGCCCGTCTATACGTCGCCGATGTGGCTCCGGGATCGCCGGTGAAGCTGGAAATCGCGGCAGGGCGCGGCGGCTTCGTGCAGGTGGTGGATGGCGACATCACCGTGGGTGGGCTGGCACTTGGTCGCGGCGATGCGGCGGCACTCGATGCCACCGAGGCCACTGTGGCCGAGTTGACAGGCAGTGGACGCGCGCTGGTGTTTGACCTCGCCTGACCGCATGAAATGGCCCCCGCGGAGCGAAGTGCTCCGCGGGGGCCGTTTGCTTTCACGGGAAAAGGCCGCGCTTGGCCTTTTCCTTCCCCACCTTCTCAACCGCGAGGGCCAGCGCCCCGGTGCGCATGTCGACGCCACGCGCCGTGGCATGTCCGTGCGTCAGGATGAAGGCCCGGCGGATCATCTGCTGGAGCTTGTTGTCCACCTCCTCTGCCGACCAGAAGAACATCTGGATGCCCTGCACCCATTCGAAGTAGGATACAACGACACCGCCTGCGTTGCAGAGAATGTCGGGGATGAGGAAGATGTCCTTGTGCGCCTCGCGGAGCACCATGTCGGCATCCGTCGTGCAGGGACCGTTGGCGGCCTCCGCGACCAGGCGGCACTTCAGGTTCCGGGCGATCTTTCCCGTGACCTGATGCTCCATCGCCGCGGGAACAACGATGTCCACGGGCTGCGTGAAGAAGTCGTCCACGGAGACCTTGTCGGCGTCTATACCGGGAAATCCGGCGAGGGTCCGGTTGGACTTGAGATACTCCATGAGTGCCTTCACGTCGAAGCCCTTGTCGCGGAAATAATGCCCCGACACGTCCGCCACGCCCTTCACCGTCACGCCGCGCAACGCCAGTTGCTCGCACGTCACGGAGCCCACGTTGCCGAAACCCTGCACGACGGCGGTGGCACCGTTGAGCTTGAGATTGATGCGCCTGGCCGCCTCCTCGATCGTATAGACAACACCCATGCCCGTGGCCGCGCGACGCCCGAGCGTCCCGTAGGTCTCCAGCGGCTTGCCGGTCACGATCTGCGCGCAGTTTGATCCCGTCACGATCGAGTAGGTGTCGAAGATCCACGCCATTGTCTGCTCGTTGGTCCCCATGTCGGGGGCCATCACGTCCACGGTCGGGCCGATGAACGGCAGGATCTCCGCGGTGAAACGCCGCGTCAGTCGCTCCTGCTCGCCGATGGACATGGCCGACGGATCGCAGTTGATGCCGCCCTTGGCTCCGCTGAACGGAAGGCCCAACAACGCACATTTCCAGCTCATCAGCATGGCAAGAGCGACCACCTCGCCCGTGTCGACGGTGGGGGCGAATCGCAGTCCGCCCTTTCCCGGACCCGCCGTCAGCGAGTGCTGGACCCGGATCCCCATGAACATACGTGTGTCGCCACTGTCCATGCGGACCGGGACGCTGACGGTGATGATGCGCTTGGGAACACGCAGACGCTCGACAACGCCCGGCTCCAGCGACGTGTGGGGGATGACGCTCAGGAGTTGGCCCAGGGCCGACTGATAGAAGGGGGAGGATTCAAACATGATTTTTTTGACTTTCTTGGTGGCGTTACCGCCAAAATCAAGCAGTTTATTTGCCCGTTTGGACCGAGAAGGTCAAAGGAAAATCTCTCTGTGGGAAATACGCCGAGCCCCGTTGATCGCCCTCAGCCCGGTGTACTTTCCTTCGATTCAGCCGGGCGCTTCACGGCCTCGGCAGTGCGGCGCAGCACCTCTTCCTTGGGAAGCTCGCGCGAGGTGGACTTCGCCGACACGGTCTGCTTCTTCGGATAGTCGATGCGCGTGTGGAAGCGGGACTTGAGCACACCGACGAAGGTCTCGCGGATCACTTCAAGATCGCGCAGCGTCAGGTTACACTCGTTGAACTGGCCGTCGTTGAACTTGTCGAAGATCGTGGTCCGAACAACCTGCTGGATGTCATCCTCGCGCACGGTACGGTTGGAGAGTTTGGCCGTGGCGGTGGCCTCGACGGAGTCGGCCAGCATGACGATGGCGGTCTCGATGGTCTGCGGCTTGTTCCAGGGGTAGCGATAGTCCTCGATACGAACCGGTTCCTTGGTATCGCCGCGCCCGTGGGCCTCCAGCGCCTTGTGGTAGAAGTAGGCGATGACGCAGGTGCCGTGATGTTCGCGGATGAAGTCGATGACGCGCTCGGGAAGGTTGGCCGCCTTCGCCATTTCGATGCCTTCCTTCACATGATTCTTGATGATCAGGGCCGACATCTGCGGCTTCAACTCCGCGTGACGCATCTTGTCCTCGGGCGTGATCTGGTTCTCCGTGAAGTACTCCGGCTTCGAGACCTTGCCGATGTCGTGGTAATAGCAGCCGGCGCGCACCAGCAGGTAGTTGACGCCGATCTCGGTGGCGGCGGCTTCCGCCAGTTTGGCGACGTTAAGCGTGTGCTGCCAGGTGCCGGGGGCTTCCTCTTCCAAGCGACGCAGCAACGGATGATGCAGCCCCGTCAGTTCGAGCAACTGCATGTCGGTGATGACGCCAAAGCGTTCGAAGACCGGGAGGATCGCCAGCACGAGGAAGCTGGCGAGTCCGCAGGAGAGGCCCATCGCGGCCTCAGCGAGGAGCTTCCGTTCCTCGCTGCCGGGCATTCCCATCATGCGCTCGATATAGCCGGTGGTGATGACCACGGCCACGTTCACGCATCCAATCAGGATGCTCGCGACGAAGACCTCGTAGCGCTTGCGGATGGTGTAGAGCGCCGCAACCGCCGTATAGCCACCGAACAGGCCGGTGATGACAAACTCATAGCGAAGATCCACCTGGAGCGCCAGCAGCAGGCACCCCCACGTCACTAGGAGCAGCGCCATGCGCACGTCGAGCAAGAGAACACCCAACATGCCAATCATGCCGGCGGGGAACAGGTAGCCGACGATGGCTGGGTCGCCGTCGTTGAAGAAAAGCACGAACGCCATGATCGTCAGCGCGAGGAGAACCGGGAGCGAAATCAGCATGAGGTTGAACGGGGTAAAGCTAAAGCCGTGGCTGGACTTGCGCACGTAGAACGACAGGATGGCGAGCACGAGCAGCACGTAGAGCATATGCCCGGGGAGACGCTTGTAGCGCATGGCCCGGACTGCGTCGCGGTGTGCCTGAAGGAGCAGGTACTCCTCGTCGCCCGTCATGAACTGGCGGCCCTGTGGCGCGTTGGGTCCGACGCCGATGAGCACCTGGCCCACCGAGTAGCGCCGCCAGAAATCGGCGGGCATCCGGGCCAGCAGGTCCTGGCGCTCGCGGTCGGTCATGGCCTCGTTGAGGACCACGTTGGGGCGGACCACGCTGGCAATCAGTTGAAGCGCCGCGGCGCGGAAATCATCCAGGTTTCGATCGCGATAGAATCGGCCCTCGAAGCTCTTCAGCACGAGGGGGGACCAATCGGAGAGGTCGCGCGTGGCGAGAACGTAGCCGACGAGGCGCTCGCGCTGCGTGCCGGGCTTGTTGCGGATCACCGCCAGGTTCCCCGCGAGGTGCGCGCGCAGCTTGGCCGAATCGTCGGTGATCAGATAGTCGCGGTAGGCATCCGTCAGGAGCGAGGTGATCGCATCGCGAAAGCGACCGTCACGCAGGACGGTCACAAAGCCAACCGCATCGTCGTCACTGACGATCAGGCGATTGTCCTGCCTGCGGAGCATCGCAACGATCTGTTGCGGCGTGTTCTGCTGGGGATCGATGCCGTCGGTTTTTTCAAGGAGACGGGTCAGCTGGGCGGTCACTTCGTCGCCGACAGCGGTGTTGTAGTCCCAGATGCGCCGATGCTGCTGCTCGACTTCCTCGGTCCATCGCTGCTCCTGGGATGGGAGGAGGATCGAGAAGGGGGCCTCGACGATCACATCCTGAGTGATCAGGTCACCACCGGCTTGGGGCAGCGGACGAATCATGTAGGTGCAGGTCAGCAGCACCGTCAGGGCATAGACACCGAGCAGGAGCAGCCACCGTGCCATGACGTGGCTGCGCGTCTCCGAGCTTCCCGCGTGGCGAGCCCGTTGTGCTTCTCTGAAGAGAGGTGTCAGGCGCATCGCCAATCCGGTGGTCGCATATTCGCCGCAGGTCCGACATTCATCGGCAGGAAACTAAGTAGTCCCGGTGCAGTAGATCAAGAGAACATCGCGGAAGGTGATCGGCCGGGTCGGACTTAGCGGACGCTACTGTTTGAACTCCAGCTTGATCGATCCATCCAGCCGCGCATCCACACGGAATGGGACGTTCTCCATGGTGGCCGTTCTCATGATGGTGTAGGCCCCCGGCTCGAGGCTGGCCTGAAGGCTGTCCAGATAGACCTCGGTGACCTGATCGCGCACCACGGTGCCGGGCTGGGGAATGATAAGGAATTGCTCTTTGGGGGTGAAAGCGGTGGGGCCGGAGGCACGCAGATCAAGAACGATCGAGACCCAGATGCGGCAGGACAGGTCGCAAACCGTGGCGCGACCGGCGGAGACACTCAGGAGCCGGCCTGAGGTGTTATCGTCCGGCAGATAAGCGCGCACCTGACCGACGGGCACGTCCTCGAAAACGTATGAGCCGTCGAAAGACGTGGTGGTCGAGCGGGTCTGAACGTCACCGGGCTCGCCGCGAAGAGTTCCCAGCCCTGTGGTGAGACGCACTTCCTGCCCGGTGCAGGCTTCGGCGCGGCTGTTGAGCACGCGACCGCGGACCGAGCCTACCCCTCCGAGCGTCAGCGCCATCGGCTTATCGTCGCCGGCCACGGCCTCGCCCGCGCCGAGCATTGTTCCCGTCTGGCTATTCTTGGCGATGATCCGGTAGTGAACCCCACTGATCAGGTTGTCCAGAACGAAGGTGCCCGCGTTCGCCACGGAGGCAGTCGGGAGGCGGCGCCAGTCGCTATGGGTGGCCTCTGCGGGGAAGCCCGCGACGGCGCTCCGGATCGGGTCTGCCTCCAGCAACACCTGTGGGAAGTCCAGCTCGCCGGGAGGGTTCAGCAGGCGTCCGGTGATGGAGGTCACCGGCTTCAGCTCCAGACTCAGTCCCGAGACATCCTTCCCGGGCTCAACGTTCACGAGCTGCTCGCCATAGAAGACCTCATCATCTTTGGCCGCTTCCGCGCCCAGCAACCAATCCCCGGGCGGGACGTCGCTGAAGAGGAAGTCGGATCCGGACGGCTCGGTGCGGCGTCCGTCGTAGCGATTGATCAGGAAGACGCTGGCGCTGCCTGCAATCTCCGGGGGGAGTCCGAGGCGGCCGCCGACCCGCGCCAGCGGATCGAGCCGAATGGTTGGCTCGGAATCGTCGGCGGGACGGAACTCGGCACGCGCATGGTTGTTGAAACCGGATGCCTTGACGGTGAGGGCGTACTCGCCCGGGTAGAGCCCGGCAATTGTCGCTACGCCCGCCGCATCGCTGATCGCCGCCCAGCTGGTGGGCAGAGGCCCTGAGGTGTCGCGATCTGCGAGGGTGAGCTGGACTTCGGCTCCCGGGACGGGAGCATCGTCGCGCGCGGATATCACAGAGGCACGCAGCTCGACGGCGCGAACCAAGGCGAGGTCGATGCGCATGCCCGCCTGCTGGCCGACCTCGGTGGCGGAGAGTTCCAGGGACGAGCGCTCGGGAAGGAACTCCGGTGCGAGTCCCTCCGGCACGATCCGGGCGCTGGCGGAAACTGCCTCAGGAAGCAGGAAGAAGAAACGTCCATCGCGGTCGGAGCGGGCGCGAACGCTGCGCTGAGCCTTTGCGTCGATCACCGACTTCATAATCCAGGTGACTTCAATCTCCACGTCGGGAACGCGCTCGAAGACGTCGTCGACCACGGTCCCACGAAGCTCGAAGGGGCGCGGCAAGGCGAACTCAGCGCTGGTCTCTTGTCCGGGCGCTGAATAGATCTCCTGAACGGTGCCTATCGGCGCATCGTGGGCAATCACTCCCGCCAACCAACGCTGGCCGGGAGGCAATTCGATGGACACGCGACCGCTGGAATCGGAGGTCCCCCGACGAATCGTCGACGGCTTGTCAAAGGCCGCGGCCAGGTCGATCTGCACGCCGCCGTTGCCGCGCGGCACGAAATAGACTTCGGTCCCGACTGCGGGCTTTCCCAGGTGATCGCGCACCAGCGCCACCACGCTGCTGACGGGAACAGGAGTGGGCATCGGGGACTCGGCGGGGGTGGCCGCGGGGGGCGCCGGCGCCGCCGTGGGTGACGGAATCGCCGTGGGTGCGGGGGTCGGCGAGGGACTGGCCGCGGCAGCAATCTGCTGGTCCGTCCCGGCGGGACGCAGGCTCTCGCCCCGGAAGAGCAGCGCAGCCAGCGCGATTCCCGCGACGATTGAAACGCAGATCGCGGCGGTGGTCAGAAAATTCGACGACGACTTTTGCGGCAAGACGGCAACCCTCCGGTTAGCTGACGGGCACGAATGCTTAGGCCGTCACCCTTGCGGCTCCAACCGGAATCGTCCCATTGCCAAATAGACCGGACGCGGGGAGGGGAGGATAGCTGGGCCGCGAATCCCATCGACCCGGAGCGCTCGTCGCCTCAACGCTCTGATCATCCGCAGCAAGGACCCTCACCATGGCCACCCGCAAGCTTCAGCCGCCCGCCGAGGCGATGACCCTGCTTCCTTTCCTGCTCGGGGCGCTGCGCGACAGCAACAGGACCCGCGTCAAGGACCTCCTCCGAAGCGGGCTCGTGCACATCAACGACGCGTCGGTCACTCGTCACGATCACCCCGTTTCCCCGGGGGATCAGATCGAAATCCGCGATGAGCGGGCGCCGGGCGCGCGCAACGTGCCCTTCCCGGTCCTATTCGAGGACTCTTCCCTGATCGCCATCAACAAGCCGTGCGGCCTGCTCAGCATCGGCACCGACTCGGAACGACACAAGACGGCCTACGCGATGCTGAACGCGGCGCTGGCCACCACTCGCGAGCGGGTCTTTATTGTCCATCGTCTCGATCGGTATACTTCCGGTGTGCTGCTGCTGGCGAAATCGGAGGAGATCAAGCACCGCGTCATGGGGAATTGGGAGGCGGCGGAGAAGGTCTACCACGCGCTGGTCGAGGGCACCCCGCAGCCCGCCACGAAGGCACTGGTGCATCATCTGCGCGAGGACGAGCGTTTGGTGGTCCACGCGATGGATCGTCCGGCCCCCAACTCGCAATGGGCCAAGCTCACCTACACCGTGGTCCGCCCGGGACGAACCCACGCGCTGTTGCGTATCGATTTGGAAACCGGTCGCAAAAACCAGATCCGCGCCCAGTTGACCGCCATCGGGCACCCCATCGCGGGCGACGCCAAGTACGGGGCGAAGACGGATCCCCTGCGTCGGCTGGGACTCCATGCCTCCAGCCTGTCGATCCCCCACCCCGTCACGGGAAAGCGGATCCAGTTCGAGGCTCCCCTCCCCCCCGAATTTGGCGGAATTGTGTAATTTAGGTGAAATCGACTTTGGACCGCACCATCACGCTTGCCCTCTTTTGACTTGTGTATAGCAGTTATACTTCCGCAAATTCAAAACGGAAGAGGTTGCAATGAGTTACTTTTTGAAAGGCGTCGCGCTCGGCTTGGCGACGAGTGTGGGTACTGCCTGCATGTCATCCCCGAAGAATGTGTCCATGGAACTGACTGAGATCGCTACGCTTCAGGAAGCTGGACACTTGGAAACGGCCGCCGCTCGGGCAAAGGACCTGTTGGACTCAAAGGGTCTGAGCGCGGAACAACGACGTACCATCGAATACGAAATCGAGCGTTCCCGCCGCATTGCCCAAGATTATCGGGTCACGAAGGAGCGCCTTTGGGATGCCATTGAGGGCGGCGTCGCCGATGTGACCCGCGAGGAATTCGAGGGCTGGGTCGCCGAGGGTCGCTTCGACTCGATGACCATCGACGGCAAGCAGCTCTTCGTCGGTCCGAGCCTATCGAATCTATTCTTCCGCTATCCGGAGCTGATGCCGCGGCGCATCAAGAAGTCGCCCGGTCGCTGGGGCCCCTTCCTTCTTGCCCATGTGCGCGAGGCCCGCGCGGCGGGCGAACAGTCGGTCATCGAGACCGGTCCGCCCAAGCACTTCCGCATCACCTACACCAACACGGTCGAAGCCAACGCGGTCCCCGCGGGGGAAACAATCAAGTGCTGGATGGTCTACCCGCAGCAGATGGCATCCCAGGACGGAGTGGTTCTGGAGAGCGCCGAACCCCAGCCAAAGTGGATCAACGCGCCCAACTATCCGGTTCGCTCGCTGTACTTTGAACAGCCCTCCCGAGGGGCGGAGCCCACGACATTCTCAGCCACCTACACGGTCACGACCCGCCCCCGGTATGTGCCCATCGATCCGGCCCGCGTGGCGGCCGTTCCGCAGAACGGCCCCGACTCGGACTGGTTCCTGCGCGAGCAGCCGCCTCATGTGCAGTTCACGCCGGAATTGAAGGCGCTCGCCTCGGAAATCGTTGGCGACGAGCAAAATCCCGCCGTGAAAGCGCGCCTCATCTATGATTGGGTGAGCGCCAACATGCGCTACAGCTATGCGCGCGAGTATTCGACGCTGCATAACATCAGCATGTATTGCTACTCCAACCGCTACGGCGATTGCGGTCAGATCGCCCTGCTCTACATGACCCTCTGCCGCATCGCGGGTGTCCCTGCCCGTTGGCAGAGCGGGTGGGTGCTCTATCCGGGAGACGAGAACCTGCACGATTGGTGCGAAATCTGGCTCGCTCCCTACGGCTGGGTGGCGGTCGATCCGAACTACGGGGTTTTCTTTGCCGGTCCGCGCAGCGACACCCTCACGCCCGAAGAGAACCGCGAGCTGAAGGACTTCTTCTTTGGCGGGCTCGACGCCTATCGCCTGGTCATCAATCGAGATCACGGCTTCCCCCACTTCCCGCCCAAGGAGGACTTCCGCTCGGACAACGTGGACTTCCAGCGTGGCGAGTTGGAGGCCGGTGGGAAGAACCTGTACTTCGACCAGTTCGATTACGACCTGAAGCTGGAGGAACTGGAAACGCCGGGCGGCGAGGCTCCTGAGGAAGGCGAGGCTCAGGCCTCCGTCCTCAAGGGTCCACGCACCCCCGGTCGTGTCCGGTAAGGCAGGTCATCGCATGGCGGACAAGGGGTTTGCATACTTCTGGAAGAAGCTCAAGCAAGCCCCTTTCCGCGGCGAGATCGGTGGGGCGATGGACGAGATGGCGCGCCGCACGGAGTTGCGCGACTTCATCCACGCCACCATCGAGCAGGAAGGCGGCAATGCCGTCGCCGTGAAGGAAATGGGGATGATCCTCGGAAGCCCATTCAAGGGCTATGCCCGGTTCGGGGCCGTCTATTTCGAGGCGACGTGCCGTTACGAGAACGACGGGGGCTCCTGGTATATATGTATATACGATGCCACCGATCACCGCTGGCTATGGAAGAGCATGTCGCGGAGCGTCAGGATGCCGAGACCGCGGGCGAACGGTGACCTGGTCGAAGCGCTCTGGCAGATCCCCTACTGGATAAGCCAGGTCCTGCTCCTCGCCGTCGCTTCCCTGATCGTCTGGCTCATGTGGCCGTGGCTCGGGCCGTAGGCAGAAACACGACCTCAGAACCAGTTTGCCGTTGAGCCGCAGACAATCGGGCGGCGAATGCTCACACTCGAATGCAAATCGTAAGCAATTCGGGGGTGACGCAATGGCGGGCACGACGAACGATCCCATGGCGGCCGCGATCATCGACGGCACCTTTCGCGAGGAGATGCGCGAAGGGCGCCGAATGCTCTTCTATCAGCACAGCGGGCGCGTCGCTTGGTTACGCTTTATCCCGCTCTTGCTGCTCGCCCTCATCGTGACGCCGCTGGCCTCCGGACTCCTGCTCCTCGCCGAGAACGATTTCTACTACTTCTTCTTTGTGCCGCTCCTGATCAGCTTGCCGGTGATGGGAGTAATCTACGCCTTGGTCGTGTGGGGCCGATGCCGCCAGCCCATGCTCGGGGCAATCGCCGGATGTACCCTCATGATGTTCTTCTACCTTGGTTATTGGCAGCTCAGTTTCATGCGATTCCTGAGCCAGGCCGAGACACCCGCCCAGAGCTTGCTTCTGGACGCCTACATGGTGCAAACGGCGGGGCGCTCCGACCTGATCGGCTATTTCATCCTGGAGAATCGCACCTCCACCATCGATTCCTCGCCGGGCTCCTCGAAGAAGGAACACGATGACTCGGACGAGGTCTTCGGCTACATCTTCTACGGCATGGAGTTCATCATCCTGGCGGGCATCGGCCTCGGGATCGGTGGTGGCATGTCGGGTCGGGTGTTCCTTGAAAACCGCAATCGATGGGCGAAGACGAAGGACTTCCTCCTCCCGATCGACGCGGTGGCCGATGTCTGCCGCCTGATCGCCGCCGGGGACTGGGCGGGGCTGGCGAAGATCCCCCGCGTCGGTGCCTTCGGGAGCCAGGAAAAGGTCCGCCTGACGCTGCGTTTCGAGCTGCTCCCCGACGACGGCGATGCTCCGATCTTCGTGACGCTCTACGGCTCGAACCTCGGCAAGCTGCCGCCGGAACTGGCCTCCATCGGCAAGAAGGGAATGCTGACCCACAACTTCTTTAAGCAGCTTTACGTCGCGCCGAAGGACTCAAAGGTCATCGCCGCCGAGTTTCCGGAACTGGGCCTGCCGATGCCGCGCGAAGCGGCCGCATCGACTCACTCTGCGTAGGGGTACTTCTCGGTCAGCAGTTTCCAAGCGAGGCCGGGGAGCCCAGCCAGACAGACCAGTGAAATGATCGCGGTGGCACCCAACCACCCAAGGAAGATGATGAGGGTGAAAAGGTTGGGCGGGATCACGTGGTCAAAGACGTAGGTGCTGAATCCAATCCAGAGAAGGAGGACCAGCGGTGTCGACACCGCGAGGGCCGCGGCCACCAGCGATGCTCCCGCGGGAATAGTGCCATTGAGCCGGCACGCCCGCGCGGCAAAGAGCAGGCACACGCCGTGCACGATCGGCAGGCAAGGCAACGTATAGACATATCCGTAGAAGATGCCGTACTCGATGGGGGATACCATCCTTCCGACGAGCGAGGACAGGATCAGAAGCAAGCTGATCGAAAAGCCGAGCCCAAGAAGCGCGAACACCGGCAGTAACCCCCGCCGAAGCGATAGCCAAAGCCGTCTCCCCAGTTCCTTATCGTCGGCAGCGCAGGCCAGTGTAAGGTCGCGCCGCCGCGTCGGCCCGATCTCACGGCGCAGTGCGGCGACGGTGCTGATCGCCTGAAGGAGCAGCATGGCCGCAACCATCACGCAACCCGCCCAGAACGCTTGGGTGGGCATTCCTCCCAACGGTCACTCCCCCACCGGCGGATTCGATTCCTCCAGCCCCATTGCGTTCTCGCGGAGCTTCTCCAACACGCGGCAGAACGCGTCCAGTTCGTCGTCCGAGAGACCGTCGAACAGGCGACGCTGCATTTCGGAAACGACCGGGTCCAATCCGTTCACGCTGTCCATGCCTTTGGCCGACAACCGCACGATGATGCTTCGCCGGTCGACCTTGCCGCGATGGCGCTCGATGAGGCCGTTGCGCTCCATGCGGTTGAGCAGGCGCGTCACGTCGGGAACGCGACTCAGCATGCGGCTACCCACCTCCATGACCGGAAGACCGTCGGGATGAGATCCGCGCAGAATGCGCAGCACGTTGTATTGCGTGAAGGTGATACCGGCCTGGCGAAAGACGGATTCCTCCGCCGCCACCACCATGTCATTCGTCTTGATGAGCGAGACAAAAGCCTTCTCGGGCACGGAGCGAAACCCGCGGGCCTGCTTGATCTGGTTGGCGATGTCAGCGCGCGACATGGTGAATTAGTCCTTCTGTGCGACGATGGAGAGGGTGCCGCCCCCGCCGCCGAGCGCCGCGATCACCGCCGCCGTCAGTCCGTAGGGAGTCAGCATCCCGACCAGCGCAAGATCCGTCAGTCGCTCCAGCTTGCCGTGACGCCCCGTTTGCTTGAGTGTCGCATAAGCCCGGTCCCTCGGGAAACCGAGCATGTTGAGCTCGCTCTGGATCCAGCCATAGGGGTCCTGCTCCAGCGAGAAGGTGCCCATCTCCATCAGGTTGAATCCCGTGCGGCGAAGCAACAGCGCCAGCGAACGCGGACCGAATCCGAAAAGATGACGCGGCGGATCCAGATGAAACCAATGACGCCCAGAGCGCCGTGCCTGGGAGCTGTCCTGATTCGGCACCGCGATGAAGAGCATGCCGCCGGGGGCCAGTAGTCGGTGGCACTTGGCCAGCGCCGCCTGCGGGTCGCGCAGGTGTTCCAGCACATGCCAGATGGTGATGACCGAGTAGGTCGATTCGGGCAGGTCCAGGTCGAGAAGGTCGCCCACGTGCACCGTCAGATTCGCGCCGCGGGGAACGCGCTGCGCAGACGGGGCGCTGAGTTCCGTCCCCTCCAGATGCCGCACGCCTTGCCCGGCCAGGTTCATCAGGAACCCGCCGTTGCCACAGCCAATGTCCAGCACACGCGCTTCGCTGCCGAAGCGCGCAGCCTCGGCGGCCACCTGGCGCGCACGCAGGTTCTGGAACTGGCCGACGAAGTTGGCGATGGGGCCGACGAACTTCTTCGGCGTCGTCCCGTAGTACTCCGGCGCGTAGGCCGCCGCCAGCGTGTCGTTGTCGACCTGCGGCCACTGGGCCATCACGCCACAACCTTCACAAACCGCATAGCGCAGCGGTGTTGCTCCGGAGCGGAATTGGAACGCCACGCGGGCGGTCTCTGCACCGCACCAGCAGGCCCGGCGCACACGCCGTCGCGACGATTCCACAGCGGCGCTCACTCCGCCGTTCCCGGTCCGCGGCGCTTGGCTGGGACTGTCCTTGGAAACAGCTTGCTGTAGCGGAAACCGGTGCGCGCCAGAAACGCCTGCCATGAAACGCCGAGCACGCCGAGACCGTAGATGCAGCTCCGCTTGAAATTGATGCTGGATGCCTCGTCGAAATAGCGGGTCGGGCAACTGATCTCGCCCAAGCGCCATCCGTAGTAGAGCGCCTGCGCCAGCATCTGGTTGTCGAAGATGAAGTCGTCGTCGTACTGGTCCAGAGGAAGCGCCTCCAGCAGGTCGCGACTAAAGGCCCGATAGCCGGTGTGATACTCGGAAAGCTTCTGGCCCATCAGCAGGTTTTGCGACAAGGTCAGGAAGCGATTCGAGACATATTTGTGCATCGGCATTCCGCCGCGTAGCGCCGTGCGCCCGAGGATGCGCGATCCCATCACCGCGTCGTAGTGACCGCTGGCGATCATCGACGCCATGGCCGGAATCAGCCGCGGCGAATACTGATAGTCCGGGTGGACCATCACCACGATGTCGGCGCCACGCTTCAGCGCCGCCGCATAGCAGGTCTTCTGGTTGCCGCCGTAGCCACGGTTCTTCGGATGGCTGATGGTCTCGATGCCCAGTCGCTCCGCCAGCTTCACGGTGCCATCGCGGGAGGCATCGTCCACCAGGATCACGTCATCCACGATGTCGCGATCGACCTCGCGGTGAGTCCGTTCGAGTGTTTTCTCCGCGTTGTAGGCGGGATAGACGACTGCAATGCGCTTTCCGGCGAGCATGTGACCTCTATGTGTTGAAAGTCTCGGAGACAAGGTCCAAAGGCGGTACTCAGGGGTCAAGCGTTGGTAGGCAGTCCTCATTTCGGAACCGCGGGACGCCTCCCCAAAGTGTTCGTGACGATCACGCCGCCGAGCGCCAGGCCTCCACCGATCAACGACACCGTGCCCGGCAGGTCGCGGAGCCAGGCGATCTCGATCATCGTGCTGATCGGTGGAACAAGATACAGGAATGACGCCGCCCGCGACGGCGGGTACTTTGAGAGGACGAACGCCCAGCACCCATAGGCGATGGCCGCTGGGAACACCCCAAGGTAGACCACCAGCAGGTTGGTCTTCAGCTCCGCCGCAACAACCTGCGCCCCGAGGCCCGGGGCGAATATGAGGAGGGTGATAGTTCCGCTCCAGATGGAGTAGGAAACGATCTCAATCGCTCGATAGGTCCGCAGCAATGGCTTCTGGATGATGGTCGCCGAGCTCCAGGACAGTGCCGCCAGGAGGATGACCCAGGCGCCCCAGTTGAGTTCAAGCTGCCGCCCTTCCCCCAAGGCGATGAGCACCACGCCAAAGAAACTCAGCAGCATCCCGGCGAAACCGAGGGGACGCAGCCGATCCTTGAGGAACGCCATCGAGAGCAGCGCCGTGAAGAGCGGGATCGTGTTCACGATGAAGCTGGCCGCTCCCGCCCGCATCTGGGTCTGGCCCAGATTCAGGCAGGCATTGTATAGACCGACGCCGAGGAACCCCGCCAGCACCAGCCGTGGTACGTCGGCAGCCCGAGGAACCCGCACCCGGAACGCCGCAGCCACCACCAGCAGGGCCAGCGAAGCGATCAGGTATCGATACAGCGCCAGACGGAAGGGATCAATCTGGCCCGTCGACAACACCGCCCGGGTGGCAACAAACGCCGAGCCCCAAAGCAGGATCGTGACCACGAGGGCCACGACGGTTGGCAGCTTGGGAGGCTTCGGATCCAAGGGTGCGCGCTCGCTTACGCGGCGGAAGTCCTCCAATTTGGTCGTGAGGAGTAGCTAGGGCAATCTTGGCGTTGTGCACCATGCCAGTTCCCCCCGCTTCGACCGGGTCGGAGGCTCTGCCGCATTCCCGCGGTTCGGAAAATTCGTGCTGACAGACGCCAGCTAATGGAGCGACTTTCGCGTCGGGTCGAAGTCAGCAAGCCCTCCTCGTCCCTGCCGAAAGGAATGACCCATGCAATCTCTCGCCTTCATCAACATGCCCGGCACCCCCGAAATGATCCTCATCTTTGTGGTGATCCTGATCCTTTTCGGCCCCAAGAGCCTCCCCCAGCTTGGTCGAGCCCTCGGTCAGACCATCCGCGAGTTCAAGGAAGCCAGCAACAAGATCACCGAATCGGTGATGAGCGAGTCCGAGGCTCCCGTCACGCGGCGCCTTGAGCCTCGCGAGGCACCGGTCGCGGCCAAGGCCGCCGAGCCCGCTCCCGTCGAAAAGAAGGACTGATTCCTCTCCCGGACTGACGCATGACCCCGCCCTCCATTGAACTCTCACGCCACGAGCGCTTTCACCTGACGGTTCGCGGCGAGGAAACCGATCGTCCCCCCATCTGGATCATGCGACAGGCCGGGCGCTACATGCCCGAGTATCGTGCCATCCGGGCGCAGCACGGCTTTCTCGACTTCTGCCTGAAGCCCGAGGTGGCCGCCGCCGCGACGCTCCTCCCGATGGAGCTGTTGGACATCGACCTGTTCATCATTTTCAACGACATCCTGATCCCTCTTCAGGCCATGGGCCTTGAGGTCGAGTTCCCGGAGGGCGGCCCGAAGATCCTTCGCCCGGTCCGCTCGCGTGACGATTTGGAACGCTTCCGTACCGCAACGTTCTCCAACCCGGTCGTGGCCGAGTCCATCCGCCTGGTGGCGGAGCGCTCCCGCAAGGCTGCCCCGATCCTCGGATTCTGCGGCGCGCCATTCACCCTGGCCACCTATGCGGTGGAGGGGAAGATGAGCAAGGATCAGGGGGAGATTCGCCGCCTCATGGCAGAGGACCCGGCGCTCCTGCACGAGTTGCTTGATCGCCTGGCGGAGACCGCCGCCAACTACCTGATCGCCCAGGTCGCCGACGGCGGTGCCGATGGCGTGCAGGTGTTCGAAAGCTGGGGGAGCATCCTTCCCATGCCGCATCTTTACGAAGAGTTCGGCGCGCGGTACCAGCAGCGTGTGATCGCCCGCTTCAAGGCCGCCTGCCCCGGTGTTCCGGTGATCCTGTATGTGCGGGGAAGCGCCGGGAAGATCGCCGCCATGGAATCAACCGGCGCGGATATCCTCGGCCTCGACCAATACACCGACATGGGCGAGGCACGGCGCCTCACCAATCGTTGCCTTCAGGGGAATCTCGACCCGATCTTCATGACCGTCCCCGAGGCCACAGAAGCGGCCGTGGAGCGGATGCTGGAGGGCTTCGACTGGCGCCGCGGCTGGATCGCGAACCTGGGCCACGGCATCACGCCCAACGGCAGCGTCGAGGCGGTGAAGACCTATGTGCGGTGCATCCAGCAGCTGGCAGGAAGGAAGTAGCCATGAGCACGGGCACCATCGAGTCGCTGGGCATCACGCCGGAGAAGATCACCCAGTACGACCAGCGCATCCCCCGCTACACCAGCTACCCCACCGCCCCCTTCTGGCGGAGTGACTTCACCTGGGAGGAGTGGCGCGCCCACCTCGATGGCAGCGCCGGAACCAACTCCCCCTTTTCGCTCTACGTGCACGTCCCGTTTTGCGAGAAGCACTGCCTTTTCTGCGCCTGCAACGTCATCATCACGCCGAAGAAGGAAGTCGCGGAGGATTACCTCGGCTGGCTGGAGAAAGAGATCGCCCTCACGGCGTCGCACTTCCGCGGCGAGGGAGAGGCGAACTGGCTCCACCTGGGCGGCGGCACGCCCAACTACCTGAACGTGGACCAACTTCAGCGTCTGGTCACGATCCTGAAGGACCACTTCCGTTTTGCCGCGGATGCGGAACGAAGCATCGAGATCGATCCGCGACTCGCCTCGCCGGAGCAGGTGGCGGCCTACCACGACCTGCTCGGCTTTCGGCGCATCAGCTTTGGTGTGCAGGACTTCCACGCGGAAACCCAGTCGGCCATCGGCCGCGGGCAGACGCGCGAGATCACCTTCGCCAACGTGGCCTCGGCCCGCGCCGCGGGCTTTCGCAGCGTGAACATCGACCTGATCTACGGTCTCCCCCGCCAGAGCACCGAGAGCTGGTCGGAAACGCTGGATGCCATCTGCGAGCTGCGGCCGGACCGCATCGCCCTCTATAACTTCGCGTTCCTTCCCACGAAGCTGGCCCACCAGCGCGCGCTCTCGAATGAGGCGCTGCCCCCCGCCGAGCTGAAGCTGGAAATGTTCATCGAGGCCCACAACCGCCTCACCGCGGCCGGCTGGGAGTTTATCGGCATGGACCACTACGCGCTCCGCGAGGACAGCCTGACGAAGGCGCAGGAGGCGGGGTCCCTGCGGCGGAACTTCATGGGCTACACGACCCTGCGCGGCAGCGACATGCTGGCCTTCGGCACGTCGGCCATCAGCGACTTCCGCAGTGGCTTCGCCCAGAACACCAAGAAGCTGAGCCAGTACAAAAAGGCCCTCTCCGAGGGCATCGTCCCGGTCGAGCACGGCATGATCCTCTCCGAGGACGATCGTCTGCGCCAGTTCGTGATCGAGGAACTGATGTGCAACGGCGCCCTCCGCTACACGTCGCAGCGAGGCTTCAGCGAGGAAGTCTTCCGGGAGCTGGTAACCGCCGCACGGGAGCGGTTGGAACCGCTCGCAGAGGACGGGCTGGTCACGCTGGACGACGACGCCCTCCGCGTGACCCGCAAGGGGCGCATCTTCCTCCGCAACATCGCCGTGGTGTTCGACTCCTACTTCCACCGGGCTCAGGAAAAGAAGATCATCTTCTCGCGCGCTGTATAGACGGCGAGGGGTGCAATGGCCCCGCTAGAGTTCCATCACGGTCATCTGGCATGTCACCGAAAAGAAGCCGGTCCCGTTGTCTTCCACGAAGAGAGAGTAGCGATAGGTGCCGGCTGCGGGGGGGAAGTCGATCTGACTGAGACATCCCGCCGGAATCCGGATGAAGTCAGACCCGATTCCGTTCTGGTTGCTGGTGCCCAGCCCCTGTTCCGCTTCCAGCACATCGATTCGCTGGCGCCGTACTTCGAGTCGCACGCTGTCGACAAACGCAATGGTTCCCGGGGAAAAGCTGACAAAGACTGGCCGTTTGCCGGTCACCGTCACATCGACCGACCCGGGGATATTCCCGATAAATGGACCATTACGCTGAAGCAACAGGTTCACGGAGCCGATTGAGCTTCCGGTACCAGGCGTGATGGGTGCGAGTCTATCCGCCGTGATCGCTCCAGAGCGAATCTGATCGGTCGACAGTTGCCCCACCAGTCCTTCGACTCCAACAACGCTCGCGCTGTCCGCCTGGGCCGCCAGTTTGGCCTTGGGGGCGCTGGTGTTGGCCGGGTCGACGAAGATCGCGGCGCTGTCTATACCGTCCAGCTTGTCCGCATCCTTGGCCTTTGCCGTCGCCGGGTTGGAGGAAGTGAAGTAATCCGTCCAAGCGGAGCCTTGCAGCCGCGTCGCCGTGTCGGCGCGGAGCGCATAGGGCGCGCTCAGGAGCTGCTGACGCAGTTCCGTGCCATTTTCCACCTTGATGCCGAGCCAACGGTCGGGGCCGTCGAGCGCCACGCTGAACGGATCGCCGTCGCTATCCACGTCGAGGATCACGTTGAAGTAGCCGTCCTGCACCGCAGCCGTGGCATAGGTCTTCGGACCCCATGTCCGCGTGCCTGCCGACTCGGCTGTATAGACATTGAACTCCAGTCTATACGAGCCCGTGACCAGCGGCTTGCCATCGGCATCGACCAGCAGGCCTTGATAGTTGACCAGCGAGGGCGCCTGGGCGAGGGCCATGGCGGGTGTAAGCAGGAGAGCGAGGGTGAAAGAGCGCAGCATAGAGGGCGAAGCCTTTCGAATGGAGGGGTGCGCCCGAGGGCGGTTTATTGTGATTCACTTAACCTTCATGATCGAGCCCGTCAGCCGGAGCGTCCCGCCAAAGGATAATTCCCAAACGTCGTTGTAGGTCACCCCGCCCCCGCGTCCGCCGTACAGAATCACCGTCTTGCGATCCGTGTCGACGCATGTCGCGATGGTGTGTCTTGGCTCCGGCTTGGTGCCTCCGATGAAGGACTCCACCTCGGACCAATTCCCCGTCGCAGGGCTGAACTTCCAAAGCTCATTCGTGATGCCGGAAGCCTCGATATCACCGCAAAGCACCATGAACTCCTCTGTGTACGGATGTAGAAATCCGGAGCCAGTCCCTGCCCCCCCGTCGCGTGCAGACAACGCGCCGTTTGTCGCCCGCGGTCCCGTGTAGCTCCGCGTTGTCATGTCCACTTCGAACACGTCGGTGAAGTGGTTACCCGCTTCGTTGTGGCCGCCGAAAATGTAGCCCCGCCGAGTCCGTGGATTGAACGCGGAATAGGCCGCAACACGTTCGACGAAAGCTTTGCTGACCGGGCTTGGTGACGGATTCACGAGGACGTCAGAGAATACGGAGGTCGCAAGTCCATCATCCGGGTTGCGCAAGAACCCGCCGAACTCAGCCAGCGTCGCAGACTCCTCGTCAAAGAATGGCACATAACCATCGCGGCCGGTCGTGGTCAGATCATAACGGGGGGTTGCGGCAATTCCTGCCGACGGCCCATCGGTCCCCGTAAGTTCCAACACGAAGCCATTCCTGCTGTTCGTGTTGTCGTAGAAGCCACCAACCACCAGTAGGTCTGGCCCCGTCGTCCGGTTGAACACGTGCAGGCTTCCCCCACTAACCTGGTTGGGTGTGAAACCATCCGGCAGACTCACCACATCCCATCGATAGGTCGGCGAGTCCCCTTCCCTCCACAGCTTCCCAAACTGCCCGACCGCGCCGCCGCCGGTCACCCAGACCACCTTCCGTTCATTGTCGTAGGCGATGGCGAACCCATGGGTCCCCGGCCGTGACGCATCCGGTGTGGCGCCCACGGGAAGCAGTTTTGTCCACTTGTAGGTTTCTCCCTCTAGCGAAGCTGGTACCAGTGGTTTGTCCGGAACGTATGCATCCGCCAGATTGGATCCAATGGAGGCGTCGATATTCACTGCGGGGAGGCGCAGACCCTTGCCGGGAGGCTGTACGCACAGCACGTAGTCCTGATAGTCGCCCGCCACCACCGCGCCGGTCCGAGTGCGACCCTGCGCCAGCGGCAAATCCGCGACCCCGTCACCGGTTGTGTCCAGTGTACGCGGGTCGATCACGGCATCCACCAAGGCGCCGTACACCTCGATAACCATTCCGACTTCGATGGAGGACGACACGGGAGGGAGGTTCATTAGACTACTTTTGAACCGCGCTCCGCCTGCGGCTGGGTCGCTCCCGGATTCCAGAATCGCCGACCAATCGCGACCGTCCAGTTTGTCCGCATCCTTGGCCTTCGCCGTCGCCGGGTTGGAGGAAGTGAAGTAGTCCGTCCAAGCGGAGCCTTGCAGCCGCGTCGCCGTGTCGGCGCGGAGCGCATAGGGCGCGCTCAGGAGCTGCTGGCGCAGTTCCGTCCCATTGTCCACCTTGATGCCGAGCCAGCGATCCGGCCCGTCGAGCGCCACGCTGAACGGATCACCGTCGCTGTCCACGTCGAGGATCACGTTGAAGTAGCCGTCCTGCACCGCAGCCGTGGCATAGGTCTTCGGCCCCCACGTCCGCGTGCCTGCTGACTCGGCTGTATAGACATTGAACTCCAGTCTATACGAGCCCGTGACGAGCGGCTTGCCATCGGCATCGAGAAGCTGGCCCTGGTAGTTGACCAGGGAGGGTGCCTGGGCGTGTGCAGTCATGCCGAGCAGCGCTGCCAGAAGTCCTAGTAGTAGATTTCCGGTTCCTGTCTTTCGCATGCGCCTGATTCGCTTTCCTGAGGAGAGTGGCTTGGCCGCGGTCCTTCCCAACAGAGGAGGCCTAGAGTTCGATTGCTTGGATGTACACTTCGGATACCAGCAGATTGGTGACGTCCTCGGCGAGAAACTCCACCCGATAGCGATGGGTGCCCTCGGGCGGGACATCGATCGCCTGGATGGCGCTGGGAGGCAGATAGATTCGCTTGTAGACATTGGAGGCGCCGGCCTGGATCCCGATCCGTTGTCCCGAAACTTCAACCGGTGAATCGGAACCCGTCTCGCGCACGATTCGCATGCGCGCCCGACAGAAGATGTTCGCCGTTACGCCGGGATCTAGCGTGACCCTGACCTCTCCTCCCGCGCGGCTGCCAAGCGTGACGAACACGGGGCGACCCTTGGTGGTGATCGAGCACTCCAAGCCAGTGACTGGAATCCAATTGGGACCGGAGACAACATCCTGACCCCAGGTCACTGGCTCAGAGGTGGCGAAGTGAGCCTCGTTCCCTGTGAAGGGTGCGAGGAGCGAGTGTGTCACGCTGTCGGAGGGAAGAGTGGTGGCAAGATCGGATTGCGCCGCCAGCTTGGCCTTGGGGGCGCTGGTGTTGGCCGGATCGACGAAGATCGCGGCGCTGTCTATACCGTCCAGCTTGTCCGCATCCTTGGACTTGGCAGTCGCCGGGTTGCTGGAAGTGAAGTATTCGGTCCATGCTGATGCTTGAAGCCTGGTCGCGACCGTGGCCGTCTCGGCGCGGAGCGCGTAGGGCGCGCTCAGGAGCTGCTGGCGCAGTTCCGTGCCATTGTCCACCTTGATGCCGAGCCACCGGTCGGGGCCGTCGAGCGCCACGCTGAACGGATCGCCGTCGCTGTCCACGTCGAGGATCACGTTGAAGTAGCCGTCCTGCACCGCAGCCGTGGCATAGGTCTTCGGCCCCCAAGTCCGCGTGCCTGCCGACTCGGCTGTATAGACATTGAACTCCAGTCTATACGAGCCCGTGACGAGCGGCTTGCCGTCGGCATCGACGAGCAGGCCCTGATAGTTGACCAAGGAGGGTGCCTGGGCGAGGGCCAGGGCGGGTGTAAGCAGCAGAGCGAGGGTGAGGCGACGGAGCATATGAGGGGCTTCCTGTGGTATGGACTTGATAGAGGAAAGGAGGATCATCGGAGGTTCCATCCGGTAACGCCGACGGTGATGCCGACGCCGATGGTGGTGAGCTTGGGATCGGCGAAGAGCGCCACGCTGCTTTCGAGCGTGTCACTGCGTGTGATGGAGTAGAGGACGGTGTAGTAGCCGGGTCGCGGCGCGTTGGAGCCATCGCGGAAGGTGGCGGCGGGGACGGTGCCGCGCCAGCGGGTCGTATTGCCAGCGCGCGTGAGTGGCAGGCTGGTGAAGTTGGTGATCGGGTCGGTCTGGCTGTCGTAGTTTCCTTCCGCGTAGACCACGAACATCTCGGCGCCCTGCACCTCGCCTTCCAGGATCACCTCGACGGGTACATCGACCGGTTGGGCGATGGTGACGTTGCCGGAGAAGTTGGTGATGGTGGGCGGGATGAGGCCAAAGGCGAGGCGATTGCCGAGCACGAACTTGCGGTCGGCCACGAGCGGGTTGTCTATACCGGGCGCATAGATGCCATCGCCGTTGGCGTCCAGCTCGGGGATCTGGGGCTTGGCGGCGGGGAGCCGCAGCGCGATCATCGTGGAGCGGGCCGAGTTGAACGAGTCGACCAGGCTGTTGCCCAGGTGGGCGCGGGAGAGGAAGAAGCTGGTGAAGGAGAGGGGGGCTCCCGGACCACCGCCAAAGACCGCAAGTCGGTCTTCGCCGGTGCTGGCGAGAACGGTGCGAAGCACGGAGGCGCTGGGCGTGGAACTGGCCTTCTTCACAAAGCCGCCAGCGTAGCACATGTCGGCGTAGAGAATCACCTCCGGGAGCGGATCGAGGCCGTCCTGTGCGCTATCCAGCAGGTCGTCAAAGTCCGTGGCGGAGATGCGCTCGCGGGCGCCGCCGGGTGTTTCCGACAGGAGGAAGTACCACTCGATGCCGCCGCCGGGGAGAGTCACCCGGTCGCCGTGGTCGAGCAGCATGACGAAGAGGCGGCGGGCGTCCTTCGACCATTCGCTGATGCCGTCGGCGACAGCCTCATAGGTGGCGGGTCCGTCGGCTTTTCCGTCCAGTTCCGCCTGCCGCTCGGGGGAGTCCTTGTAGGCGGTCAGGTAGAGGATGTTATCATCGGAGTACCCGCGCGTGCGCGCCACGATGTAGGCCCGCTGAGCAAGGCTGAATGTCTCGTCGCGGATGGGGTTCGTCGGATAGTCGCCGCCGCCCGCCACGATGATGAGCTTCTCCTCGATGCGTCCCTGGCTTTCGAGGCAACTGTCCCAAAGGAAGGCCTGTCCGTCGGATCCGCCGGAGACGAAGCGCGTGTCGATCTGCGCAAAGCGAAGCGACGTCACGGCGCCCGTGTGGCGACGGAAGCGGGAACGTTGGGCCTGACGCGCCACGTCCCAGGAGACGAGGGTGGCGTCGGTACTGCCCGAAAGGAGGTAGCGACCATCGGAGGAGTAGGCAAGGGCGCGCACGGGGCTCTGCTTGTGGCCGCGGAGCGTGGCGCTGACGGCGGGTGTGGCGCCCTGGGAAATCAGATAGACGGCGCCGTCATCCCCCGCGGCGGCGAGCAGCGGCTGGTCGGCCGAGTCGATGAGCGCCAGGTCGTTGATGGTGGTGGGAAGCGCGAGGGACTTCGAAGGCGTCGAGGCACCGCGGCCCCACCAGCGGGCGGTGCCGTCGCGCGTCACGGTGACGACTTCGGCGCCGTCGGAGGAGAGCGCCACGGCGGTGACCTCGGTTCCGATCGGGTGGGGGAAGGTGGCCACGACAGAAGGCGTCGGATCGGTCCCGGCGGGGAGCGACCAGAGCTTGGCGGTGCCGTCGCGGGCGCCGGTGACGAACTCACGACGTGCGTCGAGGAAGAAGAGGTCCTCGGTCTCGCCCGCGTGGGCCGTCAGCTCAACGGAGGGAGCGGGGGTCTGGGCGCTGGAGCGGCTCGCTCGCCAGATGCTCACCTTATCGCCGGAGGCCACCAGCAGGCGGCCCGTGTCGCTGTCGAGCCCCGACTGGAAATAATGCAGCCCGGTGATGGCGCCGCTGGTGGATCGGCCGAGGAAATCCAGCTCGCCCGAGGCGCCCGTCGCTGTGTCGAAGCGGCGCAGACGGCCGTCCTCGCCTCCGGTGAAGGTGAATCCGCCATTGCCGGAAAAGGCGACGGCGGCGGTGCCCTCCTGGTGACCTTCCAACACGGCACCGGTGGTGGAGCCGGGCTCGAAAACGATGATGCGGGCGTCGCCCGGTTGGCGCTCTCCCTCGACGAGTTCGCGACCGCTGGCGCTGAGCACGCGGCCCGTCGCGCCGACGTAGGCCACGTGATTCACCTCACCCGTATGGCCGGAAAGGTCGCGTGCCAGCGCTGCGGTCGAGCCTGTGAGGGTGAACTCGCGCGCCCGGTTGTTGCGGTCGCCGAGGAGGACCCGCGTCCCATCGGGCGAAAAGGCCACGCCCAGCACCGCGACACCGCCGTTGGCGATCAGGTTCGTCTGCGAGCGACTGGACCAGTTCCAGACCCGCGCCGTGCCGTCCTCGCTGCCGCTGGCGACCCGCGTGCCGTCGGCGGAGAAAGCGAGGCTGGTGACCAGGGCGCTATGGCCACTCAAGGTCGGTGGATTGGTGGGCACCGGTCCGGACTCCAGCGCCGCCACGTCCCAGATCTTGATGGTGTTGCCATCGGAGGTGGCCAGTCGGTCGCTCACGTCGCTAAAGGCGATGGCGCGGACGCCACCGGGGTTGTTGCCGAGCGTCGCCAGCGAGGTGCATGCGTCCAGATCCCAGACACGGATCGTGCCGTCGTCGCTTCCGCTAAAGATGCGCGTCCCCGCGTCGTTCAGCGCCAGCGACGTCACGGCGCCGGCGTGACCGCGAAAGGTTCGCATCGGAGCGCCGGTCCTGCCGTCGACCTGCGTGATGATGCCGTTCGCCCCGCCGAGCAGGAAGAAGGTGCCGTCGAGGGAAATCGCCAGCGAGCGCACGATGGTGTCCGACTGGTCGAAGACACGCACCAATTCGTTTCGGTCGCCGTCCCAGACGGTCAGGCCGTTGCCGCCCGCCGAGACCACCAGCGTGGTGGTGTTGAGTCCGGCGCCCGCAGAAACCGAGCGCACCGCAACCGTGCGCAGCGACCCGAGGCCGTAGCGCTGCAGCGGGGCCGAGCGACCGCCGTACTCCACCGCCGCCGGGATGCCGGAAAGCGTCATCTGCCCGTAGGACGAACGCAGGAGATGGATCTGCCCAAGTGGAAGGCCCTCTGCGGGGAACGGCGCGGAACTCCCCCCGTGAAGGATAATGCCTCCCGCGTTCGTGGTGACGCAGGGGACCTCCGGCACCGACCCGGCGATGGCGATGGGATTCCGATAATCGGAGCGATAACTCACCGCCGCCGGACCGGCCAGAGTCATGGTGCCGGGTAACAGCATTAGTAGGCACAACGGGAAGGCAGTACGCTTCATTGGCAGCTCATTCACGAAGGGTTGTGTATGTATGCAACAGTTGTGCTCAAGTCGAGTCAACCTCAATTGCACGAAAGAAACAATTAGACCGATTGAGAATCCGAAGCGGGCGATCCACCGTTGTCGCAACGTCGAATCAGGTTGAATCAAGCCGGAGCTGCCCAATACTGAGCCAAAGTTTATGATCAAGTGAGGGTATCGCGATGCTGGGTTGGCTCAGGAAGCTCTTCGGTGCCGGTAAGGATGATCGTGGTGACAGGATCCCGCCCGAAGCGAGAGCGCTCCACGAGAAGGGGCGCGCCCTCGGCGGTGCAGGCAAGTACGACGAGGCCATCGCGGTGCTCGAGCAGGCCCAGGCCCTGGCCCCCAATTGGCCTCATCCCACCTACGACATGGCGTTCTCGTGGTTGCTCAAGGGGGACATGGAACGGGCCCTTGCTCATTACGAGAAGGTCGAGGCGATGGTGCCCGATCACTTCTTCTTCACGAACCAAACGGCCGTGTGGTGCCTGCGCGGCGAACGGGATGGACGGCTTGCTCCGGGTTCATTCCTGGCCTTCTCCATGATCGAATGGGAGAGCGACCCGGCGAAGAAGCTCGACCTGGCGCGCACCATCGTCGCCAAGTGTCCCGATCACTCGCCCACGTGGCTTGTGATTGCACAGAAGGCGAGTGACCCCGAGGAGCGCCGCACCGCGATGGAGAAGTGTCTTTCGCTTGATGCGGACCCGATCACCCGCGACACGGCACGTTTCATCCATGCCAACGAGTTGGTGAACGCAGGTCGTCAGGAGGAAGCCTTCAAGATCATTCGAGCGTTGGCCGATGCGCCCGATACGGTCCCAAGCATCAAGGCCTTCATCCAGGTGCAACGGGCATAGGGCGCCCGCCGACAGCATCGTCTAGCAATCCATCAATCTATACATCTATCCGTCTATACAGGCGAAGAGAAATCCTGCTGGACAAGACTCAAGGGTCGCATCCTGACGTTGTTCCCGTGCGAGCTTCTCCTTGGTACCGGGTGTAGTCCCGGGCGTGGTATCTGGATGCTTCGGATTTCCTTCCGCGGTACTGGTCGGGAAGGCGGGGCAGTCCCGGGAGGGACGCGACAATTGTAGCCCCACGTTTCAACGTGGGGGAAGATAGTTCTGTCGAACCCGACCCCGGGAGGGGTCGGACAGGCGGAGGATCGAGGGCCTGACGCTGCATATTGTGGGACCCACTACCGGGGTCCGATCCCCATCCGCACGGTCTCCCCACCATGAATGGGTGGGGCTACAATTGTTTGGGTCCCTGCCGGGACCAGAGTCTGCCATGACCAAGCCTGCCTCGATGCTGGGAACAGAGCAGAGATGCGCCCAGACTCAGGAGCGTATGCCGCCCCCGGCCTCACTCCCCTTGCGGGCGTTTGCTGCTGTGGTGGATGGCGACGAGCGTCAGGCCCGGGAAGGCGTCCTGAAGGCGCGTCCGGACCTCGTCCTCGATGTCCTCCGCCTCGATGGCGCTGAGGTTCCGCGGCACGACGATGCTCAGGTCCAGGTGGATGTCGTTCTCCATGCCGTGGCTGCGAATGCCGAAGGTGGCCAGCACGCCCTCAACGCCGTTGGCGACGCGATCGACTTCGTCAGGATCGAGGCGCGCGCGATCGGTGAAGGCGGGGAGGTTCTCGGCGATGACAGCCCAGGCAGCGCGGAGCAGGAACACCAGAACCGCCAGTGACAGCAGCGGATCGACCCACCAGCTTGCCGCGCCAAAGATGAGCGACGAAATGCTCAGCAGCGTGACGAACGAATCGGAGTAGGTATGTCCCGCGTCGGCGCGTAGGAGCGGGCTTTGGAGCTGGGTCCCCTGCTTGTGCTCCCAGGCGGCCACGGCCAGGTTCACACCCAGCGTGATGATCAGCACCGCCAGCATGATCGGGTCCTTGGTGATCAGTTCCCCACTGGTCGTCACGGTCCCGTTAAGAAAGGCGTGTAGTCGCTCGGTGACGAGGTGGAACATCTGCCAGGCGACCAGACAGATGGCACCTCCGATCATCATGGCGGCGATGTTCTCGAACTTGCGATGACCGTAGGGGTGCTCCTTGTCGGGAGGCGCCGCCGCCGCGGCGATTGCCACCACGCCGATCACGTTGTTGGCGCCGTCGATGAAGCTGTGGAACGCATCGGCCAGCACCGTCAGGCGTCCGCTGGCGAGGCCCACCAACAGCTTGGCCAGCGCCACGGCA
Organism: bacterium; assembly: GCA_016125005.1. Lineage (GTDB taxonomy): Bacteria > Sumerlaeota > Sumerlaeia > SLMS01 > SLMS01 > WGMQ01. Next base: position 79,175 of record WGMQ01000026.1, read on the forward strand.
GCGTTGAGGAAGAACACGATCCACATGACGCGGACCACAGCCCGGTCTCGGGCGGGAAGATGACTCGACCGGAAGATGTTCATCGTTGGCTAGAGCTCGACTCCGGAGTTGGGGCGAGCGCTGGTCGCCGCGGCTCCGCCTGTCATGCCGTCGTATAGACGACGCCAGAGTTTCTCTGCGCGCTTGCGCGGGTTCATATAGACGGAAAGTCCCATCGCCGCCTCGGGCGAGCTGACCGTGATGGACCATTCGCCCTCGGGGAAGACGCAGAAGATGCGAAGCCCTGTGCCGCCGGCCGTCTTATGATAATCAAGCCGTGCGTCGCGCGGATCCAGATGCACGCGAAAGCTGCTGAACTCGATGTCGAGTCCCGCCGGCGAGGCATTCGCCAGCGCGTAGTCATCGGCGAAGAACTTCGTCTTCGCGTAGGTCGACGACTCCTCCACGTTCAGCACGACGGACTCTTTGCCCGGCACGAAGCGCAGGTTGGGCCGCGTCTTCACGCCGCGCATCAGCATCAGCCGCGCGGTCTTCGAGAAGAAGATTCCCACGATCATCGTGGCGAGCATCCAAACGAGTCCCAGCCCCACACCCACGGTCTCGACCCACGAGGGGAAGCCGCCGATCATCTCCCCGATGCCTGCACCGATGATGACCGTGAAGCCCGCGATGGCCAGCAACTGAAAGAGGATCGTGAAGCCGAGCCAGAAACGCAGCAGCAGGTGCCGGCGCTCGGTCGAATCGAGCTTCTGCACAAACGATCCGTTGGCAGTCTCCGCGCGGTCGCCGCTCATGGCGCCTTGAAAGCCCAGCACGCGCCCCGCCAGCGGGGCCACATTCTTGAGCTGAGGGACGACGCCCGCGCCGGCAGGAGCCAGCTCAGGGAAGAGCCACCGCAACTTGTCGATCTCGCCTTCCTTCAGTTCCACGTGACGCAGCGACGCCCACCCCAAACACGAATGAACCCGCGTGGAGAAAAGCGGCCCGCCGCCAAAGACAATGCTCTTCACATGCAGGTAGGATGGCCCCGCCGCGCCGTCGTCAGGCATCGTCAGCACCATCGACGTGAAGGCCTGCCACGCGGGACCGCCCGCATTCGGCCCGTCCACGCGCAGCTTCGCCAACTCATCGAAATTGCCCAGCTCCAGCAACTCCGCCACGCGCTTCGCCGTCCCCATCTTGAAGAAGGCAAAGTGCTGCTTACCCCATTTGCCGTATTCCTCGTAGTAGACCCGATAGGCGTCGGAGCAGACGATCTGAAAGAGCATCGCTCCCGCCACCGGCACCATCATCGCCATGAAGACGAACCAGGCAAAAGCGCCGAAATCGCCCCCGATGGCCTTTGCATAGGTCGCTGTAAAGTCCATGGCGTTCAGGCCGACCAGATAAGCTCCGGCCCATGCGATACAGGCAAAGACCATCATGATCCAGGACCGCACGTGACTGCGGTTGATGACGTAGATGGCCAACAGGGAAGGCACAAGAAGGGCCGCGACGCTCAGGAGCGGCGCCACCATCCCGAGCAGCAGCTTTCGGTCGTCGTCCGGCGCCTTGTTCCCAACGGTCGACATCGCCATCGCCAGGAACGACGCGGCCACGCCCGTCACAAACATCGCGACGGCCACCGCCAGAAAGTCGAAGGCGAACAGCGGACGACACACTCCGCGCGAGCGATAACGAGGCCGCTCCGCCAGATGGGGAAGCGCAAACTCAGAACTCTGGGCCCAGGCAACCGACATGGTGAACTCCCTCGGTCAGATCAAGCCAACCAGCAACCCCACGCCGGCGCACGCCATCGCCGCGCCCACGGGACGCAGCGCCCAGGCGGACCGCTCCCGCACCAGCACACCCATCAGCGCACCGCCGGAAACCAACATCGCCGAGCCCATCAGGAAACCGGTGAAGTAGGCCGGCGCAGAAGCCGCCCCGATCTCAGTCCCGTGTGCGAACCCGTGAAAGAAGGCAAAGAACGCCGCCGCGCCGAGCCCCGCCGCCAAGTGCCAGCCGCGCTGCGCCAGCACCAGCAACCCCAGCGCCACGACCGACAGCGCGATGACGACTTCGACCGCCGGGAGCGACAGCCCGGCCACACCCAGCCCAGCCCCCACGACCATGGAACCAAGGAACGCCCCGATCACGGCCAGGCGCTCACGAAACGCCGCCGCGGAAATCCAGACCCCCAGCGCCAACATCGCCAGCAAGTGGTCCAGGCCACTGAAAGGATGCAGCACCCCATGCCCCCACGCGGCGCCAAGGCTCATGCCGTGCTCGTGGCTCGTCCCCGAAACATGGGCAAACACCAGACCCGGCGCGGCCATCAGGCACGCACCACCAGCCAGACCAACAACACGATCAAGCTTCATCGAAAGTCCCTCGCTAAATCAGATCAGAATACCAATGCGAACGCCAACCGAAGCGTGTGCGAGCCACCGGCAGGTGTCACGGAGAAATCGCGGGAAGGGGAGGCCTCAGTCTCGCTGGTTCTCTTTCGCTTGGGAAGCGATCTTCCGACCGAGAGACGTCAGGCGGTATTTCTGATTCCGACTCCGTGGCTTGTCTGGAACGGTCATTTCGATCACCCCGGCATCAAGCGCCGGTTGGAGGTAGTGTTCCCTCATGTGTTTCTCGTCCCGCAGGCCAAGCTGAGCCATGATCTCGGTCCTGGCCATAGGGGCGCTGATGCTCCCTATCATCCGAATAACTTCGGGGGTTACTTCGGGGGTTGCTTCGGGGGTGACTTCGGGGGTGACTTCGGGGGCGCGCAGGATGAGTCGGACTCCCTCGTCGCCGGTGGTCCACTCAGGAGGGGGCAACTTGGCCTCACTGCAATGCTGAACGATGAGCACGCTGCCGCGGCCGACTTTCTCCATTAGGCCGCGAACGTAGAGGACATGAGCAAGGTCGGGATTCCTGAGGATCGACAGATGCCCTTTCATCAGGTTGTCGGGCGTGACCCCCTCGGGAAGCTGACCTGAGTTCCAAAACTCGAGGCGGTCAGGATAGATGTGAACCGCAACGCCACCAGTTGGTGAGGAGTAGTCGCGGTGTGCGAGGGCGTTGACAATGGCCTCACGAATCACCGTCTCGGGGTAAAGGAGGCGGTCGTCGCGCTCGGGGGTGCTTGGGCGAAATTGTGCAATGGTCGGGATATTCCGGAGGACGAAGGCATAAAGGTTCATGAATATCTGACGAAGAGGCCCCTCGAATATCCTCATGTCGAGGAATTGCTCGTCGGCCCTGCTGCTGCGGTATCGGACGGCGCGAGCGCGAACCTGAGGGTAGCGGGCTTCAGGATGCCGTGCGAAGAGGACATCTCCCGCCTGTGTCAGCCTCCCATAGCGGGCAACAGCGAGATCCTCAAGGATGTCGTTCACACTCTTGCTATTGCGAAAGATCACCTGCTGGCTTCTGCTGGCATGGACCGGAGTATCCAGTACTTCGCGGTCGTCAACGTCTCGCTCCATGTCGGCCATGGAAAAACGCCGCTCCCAGCGCTCCGGTTCGATTTGTCGCCGCATGACAAGGTCGCGAATCGTTGGCATGTCCGCCTTCTGGTTCTCTTCACCCCGACGAACGTAGATAGAGCCCTGTATTGCGTAGGGTACATCCTCGCCTTTGGGTACCTCGACGATGATGAGAGACTTGCCTTCCACCTCAAGCTCTTCGAAGGCGATGTAGGCCTTGGGGGTTATGTGCTGCGCCAACGCCGACTCCAAGTGCGCAAGGGCCTCCTTGGGATTGCTGGTGACGCCAACGACCCCTTTGCGTTCATCAACACCGCACACGAGAAAGCCCCCGCTCGTGTTGAGAAAGCCACAGACGACCGGACCGACGACATTCGGGTCTGACTGCACCTTGAACTCCACGCGCTGCCCTTCGCCAAGGGCCAGAAGCGCCTTCAGGTCGCGCGCATTCATCAGCCACCTTCCTCATCGCGGGATGGGAGGTCCCTGAAGTTTTCCTCAATGAACCTTTCCACTTCCTGATAGCGGGAGAACTGCGCCGTGACGAAAAGGGAACCATCCTCGATGGTCCGGAACTTCTGAACCCAGTTGCCGAAGCGCTCCGCCAGAGGGACGCCATCCACGATAGCTTCCTCGTAGAGGTTCAGGATTCTTAGGTCCTCGAAGATCTTCGTCTTTCTCAGCGTCAGCTTGGATCTGGTCTCCGGGTCGTGATGACCCAGATTCTTGAGGAACGACCAAGCAAAAACAACATGGTCATGAGCGAGTACCCAACGCGGGATGCCTCGCTCAATAGCCCGACGCAATTCATGGTGGGTAATGGACATCTGCCGCGGGTCATCCTTGTCCTGCCCACTTCCGTACTCCGGAGTGATGATGCCCAGAAAAAGGTCGCACTTTTCCACCGCAGCGAGGCAATTCTCAAAGGCGGTACGATCCGAACGAAGAGGGATCGTGCCCTTGTGGGACATCCAGACCTCATAGCCGAAGGCCGTCAGAAGGGAGTAGGTCCGATCAAGCAATTCCTCCATCCCGTAGACGGTAGAGGAAACGAATATCCGCAGTCTCTTGGGTCCAGCCACAGCCTCCTCCACCTCCGCTCTTGGAATCTTGGATGCTCAGTCCTCATCAAACTCGACTGGACATGCCCTGAGTTGTTCGAATCAAGTCCCCCGCAATGCCGCCGCCTCCCGCCGTCCCGGCTTCTTCCGCTCGCCACCGGATGCCCCGGGACCTCTCCGCTTCGTCGGGTGCCCGACCCATTGGAGCACGAGGAACGTGATGATCGGCAGGAGAAGGCAGAGCGTCGGAATGTAGATCATCACTCGAATGGGGGCATCGAGCGCGGAAAGGATGGCTACGGACGTCACCAGGGCCCCCATCCCAAGTATCCAGGATGCCATGAAGCGGCGAAACTCAATGATGTGACCCATGAACCCTCCAATTATCCGATTTTTCCCGGCCAGCCTCGGGGTGGACGTTCAACAGCATTTCAGGGGGAATCGTCGCCGATCAACGATCATGTGTCACGGGGAAAGGGCTGGATGATTCCGCCCGTTCCCGAGGGAAGTGGGCGCATGTGAGCGTGGCTCCCAGCATCGAGGCAGCTTTGGTCATGGCCGACTCTGGTCCCGGCAGGGACCATGGAAGGAGAACCAGGGCATCCCGGCAATACCACAGGGTCTACGCCCCGCAGCGCCGCCTCCGGTTGTCAGTGCATTATCCAAGCAAACTGGGCAAGAGGCAGGACTTCAACCGTGCAGTTTGTATCGCGGACGATCTCGTCGGGCGGGTTGTTTGTATAGATAGTGACGCGGGAGTTTGAAGAAACCTCCATGTCAGCGCAACTTGGATAGTCCTGCGCGCGACAGTAGATGTAGGTAGGCGCATTGGCTCCCGCCCCACCGGCCACAGCGCCGCCGATGATTTTGAGGTCCGGAACGTTCGATATCTCCATGGCTTTGGAACACGGCCCTCCTTCGACAAGGCAATAAAAGTTACCCAAGCCGCAATACTCGCACCTGTCAGGAGTTGCCGACCTCCCCCTGACTTGACACCACGCGAATTCGATCGCATCTACGCCGGTAACTGTCACTCCATCGAAGTAACAATCGTTGAGCCGAACCGAGCGGCAATCCTCGAACGAGCCCCGTTGGTTTACATAAGAGTACCTTCGAAGCCCGATGGCCTCCACCCTATCCACGCGGGCGAGAATAAGGCTGGTGATCGTCGTCTTTCCGATGGTGACGGTTCCGTGGCGGAAAGAGTTCTGGACCGCAATCTGGGAATAGTGCCCGGCGTCGCCATCGACCACTGCTACTGCGTCGCAGTCGACAAGACGGAAAGCACTGCCCTGGTTTTTTCCGACAAGACGAGCAGTCTCAAAGTCACTGATCGATGCGTCGTACACACGAGAACCATCAACTTCAATGCTTCTTCCACCGGCGGCGATGAGATCTTCCAGCGAGCAATTCCGAATTTCCAAACTCCCATCGCCTGGGGAGAATCGGAGTTCGGGAATGTAGGCTGTGTTAAAAATACCGTATTCGTAAGGTTCCGGCCCCCCGACGAGCGTCAGGGTCTTCGAGTCAATGGTGGCTGAGTCATAAGTAATCCCCGGTTCGAGTTGAATCAGGTCGCCATCTTCCGCTGCATCGATCGCGGCTTGGAGGGAAGGGTAATCGCCAGGCACGTGGATGGTTCCCGCTACAGCCAACGCGGAAAAAAGATGGCACAACAGAACTGCTAAATTTCGAATCGCCGATGATGGCAAGCGCATCAGTTTGTCCCCCGTTCTCTTTATTCCCCGAGGGAATTATAGAGCGCTGACCGGGTGAGGGACAATCAGAATCCCGGCGAATATATGGGTTTGGGCGCAACTCAGCGGCGATCCTCTCATCGAAATGGGGTTGCTCTTCGTCGGCGTTGGTCCCGGCAGGGACCCAAACAATTGTAGCCCCACCCATTCATGGTGGGGAGGCCGTGCGGATGGGGATCGGACCCAGGCAGTGGGTCCGAGAGGATGCGGTGCCTGTCCGACCCCTCCCGGGGTCGGATTCGACATAACCATTTTCCCCACGTTGAAACGTGGGGCTACAATTGTTGCGTCCCTGCCGGGACTGCTCCTGCTCTCCAGACCGGGACTATGGAAAGATAACCGAGGCGTCCAAGGACCATTCCGGGGACCACATCACGATGTTTCCGGGGCCCGGGCTTGGCTCTGTCGGCCTTTCAGGCCTTGCCGTCGACCATGAGCCCATCCGGGAACCCGGACACCGGTACAGGTGCGGCAGTTCGGGCCGTGAGGGACCATCGCACGGAATTGTCCCGCCTCCCCTCCGACAAAAATCAGAAACAAATCAGAGCCGATTAAGGGACGGATCAGACGCCGGTTTGTTTCGTTGGGCCGGGCGCGTCGCAAAGGCGCGCGGGAGGCGTTCTCATGGCTGTTCGGCTCATGGATGCGGTGTGGAAGCTCGGGCCCGAGGTGGTCGATGCGGTGGAGCGGTTGGTGCTCCTCGCCATCGCGGATTATCAGGGGAGCGAGGAGGACTTTGCCTTTCCGTCGGGCGAGACGCTGGCGCGCAAGACGAGTCTCACGCGGCAGGGCGTGCAGAAGATCGTCGCGCGGCTCGAATCGCGCGGCCTGCTCGAAGTCCAGCGTCGCCCCTCCGGCAATCGCTATCGCGTCGTTCTGGATGGAAACGCCGTTTCCACCCCGCTGCAAACGCCGTTGGCGACGGCTGCCAACCGGGTTTCCAACTCCTGCCAACGGGGTTTGCACAAACCGTCAGGTAACCGTCATGAACCGTCACCCGGTGGGTCGCGTGCGCGCGACCCGGAACCGCCACGGGACCAACCGGAGACTGATGCGGTGGACGTTGGTTCGGCTCCGGACCCGCAGGCCCTCCGGTCGCCCGACGCACCGCCGGGCACCGTGGCGCCGGTCGTGTGGGAGGAGGCGTGTCGCCTGGCCGACCTGATCGAGCGGGCGGAGCACGACGCGCCGGTGCGCGGCGCGGGGTTGCAGGGCCGGGCGTTGGCGTTTGCGTGGGTGCTGGAGGCTCCCGCCACGGTGGGGCTGGACGGCGCTCGGTTGGCGGAGACGGTGGCGGGGCTCGTGTGCCCGGCGAACCGGGCGCGGGCCGGTCGCCTTGGGGTGATCCTGGAGGGCCTGCGCCGCCACCCGAACGGTGCCCTGCCCGGGGAGCCTCCACCGGGAGCGCGTCATGCGCCGTCCCGGCTCGCCGAGGCGGCGCGCATCCTCACCCATCTGAGGCGCCAGTTCCCGACGAAGCCCGCCCAGGGGGCGTTTGCCCGGCTGGGGCCTGCGACATGGTAGCGTGGGAAAGACTCGCGGACGAGACGTCCGCGGTACCTTAAATGCGAACCGCGATCCCCTGCTTGGCGAGGAAGCTCTTCACGGCTTCGACGGTGTACTCGCCGTCGTGGAAGATCGAGGCGGCGAGGACCGCATCGGCTCCGGCCATGAAGGCTTCGATCAGGTGGCGCGGATGGGCGGCGCCGCCGGAAGCGATCACCGGGATCGAGATGCGCGAGGAAACCTCATGGAGCAGTTCCAGGTCGTAGCCCGAGCGGGTACCATCGCGGTCCCAGGAGGTCAGCAGGATCTCGCCGGCGCCGAAGTCGACGACGCGCTGGGCCCACTCGATGGCGTCCTTGCCGGTGCGGTTCTTCCCGGAGTGGGTCACCACCTCGAAGCCGGTCTTGTCGAGGCGACGCGCCACGTCGAGCGCCACGACGGTACACTGGGCGCCGAAGCTGTGGTTGATCTCGCGGATGATCTCCGGCTTCTCCACGGCGGCGGTGTTGATGCCGACCTTGTCGGCGCCTGCCTCCAGGAGAGCCTGTGCGTTGGCGGCAGAGCGGACGCCCCCGCCGACGGTGAGCGGGATGGAGAGGCGGGCGCGCACCTTGCGGACCGTTTCGACCTGCGTGCCGCGGCCTTCCGGCGTGGCGCTCACGTCGAGGAGCACCAGCTCATCGGCGCCCTGTTCCTCGTAGCTGGCGGAGAGTTCCTCCGGGTCGCCCGCATCGCGCAGGCCCTGAAACTTCACACCCTTCACCACGCGCCCGGCGTTGCAGTCCAGGCAGGGAATAATTCGGCGCGTCAGCATTCGCAATCGTCCTCGCATTGGTCGGTGCCGAGCCAGCGCTTGAGCAGCGCCAGGCCCCATTTTCCGCTCAGTTCCGGGTGGAACTGACAGGTGAGCACGTTGCCGCGCTCCATCGCCGCGACGAAGCGGATGCCGTGTTGCGTGGTGGCGGCGTGCCAGCCCTCGGGGGGCTCGGCGATGCAGAAGCTGTTGGCGAAGTAGGCATGGCCCTTGGTGATGAGGCGCGCGCCGGGCGGGGGCTCGACCAGGTTCCATCCGAAGTGCGGCACGCGGACGCTCGCGGGGAGGCGCTGCACATGGCGGTCGACGATGGAGAGGCCCGTGGCACCTGGGGATTCGTCGCTGGTGCGGGCGAGGAGCTGTTGGCCGAGGCAGATGCAGAGCGTGGAGCGGCCGGCCTCGATGCGGGCCTTGAGCGGCGCCGTGATCGCGTGCTTGTCGAGCATCTCCATCGCGGGTCCGAAGGCACCGACGCCGGGGAGCATCACGTGGTCCTCACGTTCGACATCGGCGGCGGATTCGGTCACATAGGGGTCTGCACCGGCGCGGCGCAGGCCGGCCAGCACGGACGCCAGATTGGCCAGCCCGGTGCGCACGATGGCGACGCGGGGCGGCGTGTTGGTTGGTTGCTGAAGGCTCAAGGCTCAGAGCACTCCCTTGGTGCTGGGGATGGCGTTGGTTCCGTCGAGGGCGATGGCCTGGCGCAGCGCGATGGCGAGGGCCTTGAAGGCGGCCTCGATCCGGTGGTGGTCATTCGTCCCGCGGATCACGTCGACGTGGAGCGCAATGCGCCCGTTTAGCGCCAGCGACTGGAAGACGTGGACGGCGTTTTCGCAGGAAAGGTCACCGACCTTCTCGCGTTCGAGGGCCAGGTGGACTTCCGGCCAGGGGCGCCCCGACAGGTCGACCACGGCGCGGGCCAGTGCCTCGTCGAGCGGGGCGTAGGCGTGTCCGAAGCGCACGATGCCGCGGCGGTCACCGAGCGCCTTGTCGAGCGCCTGACCGAGCGCGATCGCGCAGTCCTCCGCGGTGTGGTGGTCATCGATGTGCAGGTCGCCCTTGCAGGCCAGCCGCAACGTGAAGCGCCCGTGCTTGGCCAGTGCCGTCAGCATATGGTCGAGGAAACCGATCCCCGTCGAGACCTGCGGCTCGGCAGCCTGGTCCAGATCGACAAACAGGTCGATCTCCGTCTCGGAAGTCTTGCGCTGAATCGACGCCTGGCGCGGCATGGGGGTTACCTCCCCGAAAGATGGGGAGACGTTGCCGACAACCGCCGCACGGAGGCAACGAGTTCCTGACGGATCGTTCCGATGTCAGCCGCCGCGATTTGCTCCAACCCTCCCTTCCTTTTCCTTTGTGGAACATCCGCCCCAGCGGCGAGAATGCCGAACAGGGTCAGAACGCGACAGGACGAATTCAATGGCCGATCAGCAGAGCCGCGAGCGGGCGGAGCAACTTCGCCGCGAAATCGAGAAGCACAACGATCTTTACTACCGGGCGGCGGCTCCCGAAATCTCCGATTTCGACTACGACCAATTGGTCAAGGAACTGGAGGCCATCGAGGCCGCCCATCCCGAGTGGGCACCGGCCGATTCCCCCACGCGTCAGGTTGGCGACGACTCGCTGGAGCACTTCACCCAGGTCGCCCACCAGGTCCCGATGCTCTCCATCGGCAACACCTACAGCGAGCAGGAGTTGCGGGACTTTGACGAGCGGGTCCACAAGGGGCTGGCGCTCCCGGCCGAGGAGCCGATCGACTATGTGGTGGAGCTAAAGATCGACGGCGTGGCGATCTCCCTCGTCTATCAGGACGGCGAGATCCTTCGCGCGGTGACGCGCGGCGATGGGCGCCGCGGCGACGAAATCACCCGCAACGTGCTGACGCTGCCGTCGGTCCCGCGAAAGCTGAAGAAGTCGCTGCCGGGACTCCTGGACGTGCGCGGCGAGATTTACTTCGAGAACAGCGAGTTCCAGCGCATCAACGCGGAGCGGGAGGAGAACGGCCTGCCTACCTTCGCGAACCCGCGCAACGCCGCAGCGGGCACGCTGAAGCAACTGGACGCGCGCGTGGTGGGCCAGCGGCGGCTGGCGATCTTCATCCACGGCTTCGGTTATGCGGACGCTCCCCTGCCGCGCACCCATTTCGAGCTCCTGGACGAGTTCCGCGCCCTGGGCCTTCGCGTGAACGAGCATTCGAAGCTGGTGAGCGGCATAGATGGCGTCATGGAGCAAATCGCCGAATGGCAGACGCGGCGCCACTCGCTCGGCTACGAGACGGATGGCCTGGTGGTGAAGGTGAACCGGCGCGATTGGCAGCAGGATCTTGGGGCTACATCGAAGAGCCCACGCTGGGTCGTGGCCTACAAGTTCAGCGCCGAGCAGGCCTCGACGATCCTCGAGCGCGTGAGCTGGCAGGTGGGTCGAACGGGCGCCGTGACGCCGGTCGCGAATCTTCGTCCGGTGCTGCTGGCGGGGACGACGGTCAAGCGCGCGACGCTGCACAACACGGACGAGATTTCCCGCCTCGGTGTCATGGAAGGCGATCCCGTGGTGATCGAGAAGGGGGGCGAGATCATCCCGAAGATCGTGCGCGTGGAAGTCGACAAACGCACTGGCACAGAGCGCCCCATCGCGATCCTGACGCACTGTCCCTCCTGTGGCGGCGAGCTGCATCGCGCGGCCAACGAGGTGGCGCTTCGCTGCATCAATTCGGCCTGTCCCGCCCAGTCCCGCGAACGCATCCGGCACTTCGCCTCGCGCCAGGCGATGGACATAGACGGCCTCGGCGAGAAAATCGTCGACCAGCTTTGCGACGTGGAGCTGGTGCGTGACATCGCGGATCTATACAAGCTCTCCGCCGATGCGTTGATCCTGCTGGATGGCTTCGCGGAGAAGTCCGCGAGGAACCTTGAAGAGGCGATCGACAAGAGCCGGACTCAGACGCTGGCGCGCTTCATCTTTGGCATCGGCATCCGCATGGTGGGCGCCACCACGGCGGCGGATTTGGCGCGCGCCTTCGGCACGCTGGAGCGATTCCGCGCGGCGACGCTGGAGGAGCTTCTGGCCATCGACGGTGTCGGCGAGAAGGTGGCGGTCAGCATTCGCGAATTCTGCCAAAGTCCCGAGAACAACAGCCTGGTGGATCGTTTGATTGAGCGCGGCATGGCGCCGACGCCGGACAACACGGCGGCGGAGCGCGAGGCCAATCGCAGCGAGATTTTCGACGGACGCACCTTCGTCCTGACAGGGGAACTGACCAGCATGACCCGGCCCGAGGCCCAGGCGGAGATCGAGAAGCGCGGGGGAAAGTGCTCCGGTTCCGTCAGCAAGAAGACGCACGTCGTCGTGGCGGGTGAATCCGCCGGTAGCAAGCTGACCAAGGCACGCGAGTTGGGCGTCGAGGTCTGGGACGAGGCGCGGCTCCTTCAGGCGCTGGGACGGGAGGGCTGACCGCGTGTTTCCTCTCTCCGTCGATCCCGCCGAACGGCGCGCCCTCCTCGCAATCACGCTGCTGGCCCTCGCCGAGGCGCTGATCCTTTTCGTGATTTCCTTCTCGGTGGCGGGGAATCACTTCATGTTCCCGCTGGACGATGCGTATATACACCTCCAGTATGCGCGGATGCTGGCACATGGCGATCTGCTTGTCTATACACCGGGGGCGATGCCTTCCGGCGGCATGACGAGTCCGCTCTTCGTCGCGCTGCTGGCGCCGCTCTTCGTGGTGGGCGTCACCGGCACCAAGGCGGCCTTCGCATCGTTTGCGCTTGGGGCGGGCCTCTGGGCGCTCGCCAACGTCTGGCTGCACCAGATCGCGCGGCGGAAGTTCGGCGACCAAATGGCGGTCGGTGCCTCGGTGCTGATGCTGACGAACGGGCACCTGCTATGGAACTTCCTGTCGGGCATGGAGACCGGCCTGGTGGCGTTGCTCCTGCTCGGCGTCGTGGCTTCGGCGTGGCTTTGGTGGCATGAGGAAAAACCCGGCGCGCGGCTGGCGCTCTTCGCGTTCCTGGCATTGCTGCCGCTGGCGCGTCCCGAAGGCGCCGTCGCCATCATCGCGCTCGGAATAGTGATCCTGCTGCGCCGTGGCGAACGCCCGCGCCTATCGCTCCTGACGCTCGCGCTGTGCGCGGTGCCGTTCGTGCTCTGGCTGGCCACGCTTCGCATCGGCACAGGCGACTGGCGCCCCGCCGGTGTGGCCGTGAAGAGCCTCGCCGCGGCGCCCGTTGCGGGCTGGGCGGAGAAGCTCGGATTTGCCGCCCAGAGCTTCTGGGCGATCCAGGCGCGCTTCCTCTTCAACGTGGTGCCCGACGACGGTTGGGCGGCGTTCGTCGGCACCGAAACCCTGCCCTACTTCCCTCCCGGATTCGGCCTGCTGATCCTGGCGGGCTTCGGCCTGCTGGTCATGGGCGAGACACGCAGCGGCAAGCCCGGTGCGGGACTTCTGCTGGCGTTGCTGTGGCTCGGAACCCTAGGCGCCGCCTGCACCGGCCTGTTTACCTTCGCGCATCACCAGCGCTACCTCGCGCCCGCGACTCCGCTCGCGATCCTGATGGGATGCGCGGCGCTGCGGCGTCTCGCACAGCTGTTCCAGCAGCTCGAAAACACGGCCCGTCGCGCGATGATCCTTGGGCTCGCCCTCGCCAGCCTCCCGTCGCTCGCTTGGTGGGCCGTCGAGCACGGCCGCAACAGCCGCGATCTATACAACGTGCTGCGCGAGGCTTCCTTCCGCATCGAGCCCGACCGGACGCCGCTCGGCATCACGGACGCCGGCATCCTCGCCTTCTATACATCGCGCGAGACCGTCGACCTGGTGGGCCTGACGACGGCGAGCTTTGCCAAGTCCACGCTGCACGGCCCCGGCGCCACGCTGGAAGCTCTCTCCAGACTGCCGCAGGAAAAGCGCCCCGCGGAGCTTGCCACCTATCGCCCTTGGTTCGACGAGGCTTTCCCCCTCCAAGCCCCACGCTGGACTGTCACGACCCCGCGCACCACCAGTGCCTGGGGGAACGTGCTGGGGCTCTATCCCATCGACTGGGAGCAGATTGACCGATCAGATGTGATCCCCCTCGTTCCCGGCGCGCGCCTCTTGGCTGCGGTGGACGTGGCCGATCTAGCCAGTGAGGCCGCCGCGTCCTATGAACCGCGCCATCGCGCAGGTGATTTGGGCCGGAACCTCCTCGCGACGGAACTCGGTCCCAGCGTCCTCTTTCCCGCCAGCCTCGACATCCCCACGACCGCCACGCTCACCCTGCCGACTCTGGTCGACGGCGGGCGCGTCCTGCGCGGCGAGCGATTCACCATCTCCGCCTCGGAACTGCCGAAGGGGAACCTGCTGCTGGTCGGTCGCGTGGCGCCTCCACGGCAACTCGCCGCGCCGACGCCCTACCTGCTCCAGGCCCGCATCACGGCGGTGGCCACGGGCTATTCGGTGGAGCGCCCGCTGTCTTTTCCCGAGACCCCGGACTCGGAAACGGTCTGGGACCTTGGACCTGTGCTGGACGAGGTTGGTGGTGTGCTATCGAGCCAGCCGGGTCGCTGGATGATCGAGATCGCCCCCGACATCCCCTCCGACGCCGCATGGACCAGCTGCCATTGGTGGGTCTTCGTGGCCAGGACGGATGACTAGCCCAACGCCGGATTGCTTTGACGTGGAACCGCGCCTTGCCAAGAATCCTCCCTGCGCAGGAGGACTGCCGGTGAACACCTCATTGCAAGCCAATCTCACCCGAGAGGAAGCCTTCATGGTCATCATGCAGCGCCTTCATGGGCGTTGGCGCATGGCGATCCTGCTGCCGATGATCTACCTGCTGTTGGGCGCGGTCGTGATCAAGAGCTGGTTCATTCCCTCGCAGGGCCCCGCCGGCCTGCTCCCGCTTTCCAACGAACTCTTCTCGCTGCTGGCCCTGATGGGCGGACTGCTCATCGGTGCATTGTGGCTGCTCCTCGGTCGATCACAGGCCGCCCAGTACGAGGCGCTGCGACTTCACCACGACGATCCCGAGGCGTTCCTTCGCGAGGCCAAGCGCCATCAGTTGGTACAGTTCGCGCTCTGTGATCTCGCGGCGTCCATCGGCATCCTGCTCTTTGTCGTCCAGGGCGACTTCACGGTGCTGCTGGCGTTCTGCCTCGCCAGCGAGGTCCTTTACCTGAAGGCATTCCCCTCGGACCTTCGACTTGGCGAGGCCATGTTCAGATCGAGCGGCGTGTGACAACTTCGAGCGTGGGCACCTCATGAAATTGCTGAAGGCGACGGCCCTCCCACTTCCCCGGCCCCTGCGCGTCACCATCGCGCTCCTGCCGTTCGTCCTGAGCGTCGTGCGCGACTGGCGCCGCTACCTGCTGTTCGGTCCGCCGCGACGACTCAGCAAGGCGAAGCATCGCCTGCGAGCCCGCCGCCTCACTGCGACCATGGCCGAACTCGGGCCCTCCTTCGTCAAGGCCGCCCAGGTCTTCGCCCAGCGCGAAGACATCCTCATGCCGATCTATGCGCGGGAACTCCGCACGTTGCAGGACCGCGTCCCGCCCTTCCCCGTGCGCGACGTGCGACGCATCATCAAGGCGAACCTCGGCGGAACCCCGGAGGAGATCTTCGACTCCTTCGAGGATCGCCCCATCGCCGCAGCAAGCCTCGGTCAGGTCCATCGCGCGGTCCACAAGGGTCGCCCTGTGGCCGTCAAGGTCCTCCGCCCCGGCGTCGAGGCCCTCGTTGAGGCCGATCTGAAGGGCGTCTACGTCCTCCTCTTCATCCTGCGCCTCTTCCTCGACGACAACTTGATCCGCAGCTTCCGCTCGATCATCGACGAGTACCAGCGCATGATGCTGCTCGAGATCGACTTCCGCAACGAGCGCCGCAACGCGGAGCGGCTCCGTCGCAATTTTCGCGACGACAAGCGCATCCGCATTCCCGATTTCATCGACGGCCTGACCACACGACAAGTGGCCGTGATCGAGTTCATCGATGGCTGTCGCGTCGACGACCCCG
Source organism: bacterium (assembly GCA_016125005.1). Taxonomy (GTDB): domain Bacteria; phylum Sumerlaeota; class Sumerlaeia; order SLMS01; family SLMS01; genus WGMQ01. The sequence continues at coordinate 94,759 of WGMQ01000026.1, forward strand.
CCGCGTTGCGGGCCCGCGGCGTCGAGCCTTCCGCGCTCGTCGAAACACTCGTCACCACCTACGTGCGCATGGCCGTCATCCACGGCTTCATCCACGCCGACCCCCATCCCGGCAACCTGCTCGTCGACAACGAAGGCCGCCTCGCCATCCTCGACTACGGCATGGCGCTCGAGTTTGACGAGCGCACCCGCCTCGAACTCCTCCGCCTTGTCTATGCAGTCACCAAGCGCGATATAGACACGATCGTGGACGGATTTTATCGTCTCGGAATGGTCGACGCGGACATCAACCGCGGCGTCCTGCGCGATGCGGCGCAGACCCTCCTGTCTATCCAGTTGGAGGAAGACCTCACCCCGCGTCAGGTTCAGGAAATCGCCCAGGAAATTCTCGATACGTTCTACCGGTTCCCGGTACGATTGCCGAACCAGCTCGTCTATCTCTTCCGCGCCGCGTCTCTGGTCGAGGGCATCGCCCTGCAATACGACCCCTACTTCAACGGCGTGAAGTACGCCACACCGCTCGTCAAGCGCCTGCTGGCAGAGATCGCCTTCAGTGGCGAGAAACCGTTGAAGGACCGCGTCATCGATGGCGCCACCGAGGCCGTCGCGACCGCGCGGGAACTCATGGTGGTGATCCATCGGCTCGAACGTGAACAACTTCAGCTCCGCGTCCACGAGGCCGACCTGCGCTCGCTCGAACGCTACCTGAACGCGTTCCTGAGGCGTCTGCTGGGGGGCCTCGCACTCGCCATGCTCGCCATCATCACCGCCATCGTTGCCGTGCAGTGGAAGGTCCCCTTCCTGCTGCCGATCGTGCTGCTGGTCATCCTGTTCCTCTTCTTCATCCTCACGCTGATCCCCCTGCCGCGCGGCGGGAACGGCGGCAACGGCCCCTACCTCAAGTAACGCTGGCGGACCCAGCGTCTATACAGCCGTCGGCGGAAGTCGCAGAACTGGTCGTTGATGAGCGACGAACCGCTTCGGTGAGCCATGTACGCGGTGCATCCGCCCTGGCAGAAATTCCGCCACGCACAGCGCCGACATTCCTCCACCGCAAAGCGCCGATTCAACATGCTGGCACGCGCCGCTGCCGCCGCCGCACCGACCTCGATCCTGCCCACATCCTCGTCGAGCACGTTGCCGATGGTGACGTCCGGTGTTTCCAAGGAAGGGCACGTATAGACAGCGCCCTGCGAATCCACGATGGCCGTCTCGCCGAGCGGACACCAATGACCCTCACCTGGCTTCACGTCGGGGACGAATCCGGGAAACGTGGCGACCACTTTCATGCCACCGGGACGCCGCGGTGCCACGTCGAAGATCAGGTGCTCCGTCACGGCCATCAGTTCCTCGTCATCGGGCGCGATGGCATCCCAGTTCGTGCGGGCGGCCAGCGACTTGTTGAGCTGAAGGAAACGAACCGTGCCGACGCCGAGTTCCGCGCACCGGGCCACGAGTGTATCGACCTCGCCTAGGATTCCGCGCGTCAGCGTTGCCGCGATGGATAGACGTCGCCCCACCCCCGCGGCCATCAGGCGCTCGATCCCGGCCCACGTCCGCGCCCAGGTCCCACGGCCACGAATCGCCTCGTGGACGGCTACGCTCGCGCCGTCGAGGCTCACCTGCACCTCCGTCGGAAGCGCCGCCAGCCGCCGTGCGATTTCCTCTGTGACCAGCAACCCGTTCGTCGCGATCGACGTCCCGCGGCTCTTCGCCACTGCATGTTCCAGCAGGTCGAGGCACTGCGGATGCATCAACGGCTCGCCACCAAGGAACGACACGGTGGCGTTGTCGGGAAACGTGCGACAATGCTCGTCGATGAGACGCTGGATGTCGGCTACGCCGAGCTTCGACGGGGGCATCTGTCCTTCCACAATCGCACAGTGCGAACAGCGCAGGTTGCATTGCTCGGTGATATAGACAGTCAGCGACCGCGTCCTGACGCGCGGCGCCGCCGGCAAAACAGGAGCGGGCTCGCTCGCCAGCAGACCCGACGCGCGCACCTCCATCAGAAACGCAACGATGTCCGGAAGAACTTCCGCGCCGCCGATCCCGTAGGCCTCCGCCACCTCGCCCGCGATCTGCTCCACCGAGCGACTCCCATCGGCCAGCAGCACCACCACCAGGCCCGTCTCGTTCGAGACCGCCCAGCGCGGCTCCGTCGGATGCAGCAACACCCACTCCCCATCGCCGAGCGGATCGACGATCAGGTCAGGAGGGACGAGGGGGCGAACGGGCGGGAGACTACTGTCCATTGGTCAAGAATTGAACCCTTTGGTGAACGATGAGCAAGCTTTCCAAATAAGTGATTGACATAACACAAACGGTCTGTTAGGCAACGATTAGATTCAAAAGACCTAATTCTGTCGATTCGGGGGTGCTCTCGAATATGACCGGAACCACGTTTGTGAGTGCAGCATTGGCGCTCGTGCTGCTGACGGCAAGTGGATGTGCCATTTCGATTGGAAATGGCCCCGACAAGGTGCGTGACCTCGGGTTTTTCAGTTCCTCCCGTGTGAGGTCGCCGGGCGGGCAGGTTTACGTCCGCCGGACGTTGGGTCTGGAGCTGGCAGCCGCATCCAGCGAGGACGGATTGCGGCTCGGTTACGGCGAGGCGGCTTTCGCCACAAGACCTGGCGGCGAACCTGTTCGCACGGAATCGGTGGATCTCTGGCGACCGTCAAGGCCGCTGACCCTCCAGTGGACACTTCGTGATCAGGCAACCGGTGAGATTGTGGGCTTCAGAAAATTCGGCCTCCAGTCGACCAGTCGCCCGCGCCCGATTCCGCCGCTCTTCTTCTCCCGCCGCATGTGCGGCATCGGGTTCACCGCCACCCCTGACAGCAACTGGTTCCTACTGGGACTGGGCAGGGACACGGCAACCGTCATTCCCCAGAACGTCGACGGACACCAGATCGCGATCGACTTCGACGGCTCCAATCCGGAGCGAACACTCGCCCAAATCCAGTAAGGAGTAATCCATGTATTGGAAGAGTAGCTTACGGATAGCAGCATTGGCGCTCGCCCTGGCACCCCTCGCCCTCACGTCGGGATGCAATCATCGGGCATCACACTTGGTTTTCGGAACGCAAACCACAACGGGACTGAAGCTCCAAATGGCTTCCCAATCGGGAACTCCTGTCCCCACCGATATTCACTTTGCCTACAAGCGCTCCGAACTGGCGATCGTCCCGATTGGGGTTACGACACAGAACAACTTCGAAACCAAGGTCATCCCGGTCTACGCCGCCTCGGACACCAACACCAAGTTTGACAGCAACTTCCGCGTCCGCCAGGTGATCTGCACCGGTGAGGCGGCGATTCTTGCCACGCAGATCGGCAGCCCCCTCCCGGACCAACTGCGCGACATTTTTACCCCGACGGAGGAGGATCTGGAGAAGGAGAAGAAACTCGCCGAGAAGGCCCAGCAGGCCGATGCAGCGGCAACAGCCGCCGCGACCGCACGTCTGGCGAGGCTTCAGGAGGAAGCGAAGGTCAAGGCAGCCATGAAGTCGGGAGGTGACGCTCGATGAGGAATCTCTCCGCACTGCTACTCATGCTCTCGGTCTTTCTCACCACCGGATGCATTCAGAACGCCTTGGTGATGGCCACCGACACCCAGTACGGACTCGACGTTTCGGTTGCCGATGGGAACAAACAAGAGGTCCGGATCGGCTATGGCAGGTTCGAAGGCGTCGTGTTCCCCGTTCGTAATCCCAACGGTACCTGGCAAACGGAAGGCTTCCCCACTTACGCCGGCGTGAATGTCGATTCGACGTTCGCTGGCTTGGCGGGAGCACGCATCCGCACCGCCTTCTCAACGGGCCAAGCCTCGACGAACTTGCTGACCAACCCCGCCCTCCTCAAGGCAACTGGATCCGTCGTCGACACCGCCCGCGTCGCCGTGAGCGACGCCCCGCCCATTTCGCCCACCGCGACCGATGCGGCCTCACGGACCAACCAAACACTCTCCCAGATACCCGACGCGCAGATATCAGCCGCAGCCGCGGCGTTGGCGGCCCGAGACTCCACATTCACGGGCACAACCCGTGACCAGATACGCCGCTATATCGGAGACGCCTACCTATTCGGAGCGACCGATGCGGACCGCGTGAACAATCTGGCTGCCATCAATCAGACCCTCACCCCGTTCGTCCCCTAGGAGACCTCTAATGCTGGAAAATGCCACCGTCGAAGTCTACGTTCCCAAGGACTATGTCCTGCGCGCTCATCAGTTCCTAAAGCCACCGGACTGGAGCACCAATCATCGCGCCCACCTTCAGATGTGGGCCGACAACGCCTACTTCGTGATTCTGGGCTGGGAGGACCGGGGCGCCAATATCCTAGTATACTTCGCCTGATCCACGACTGGGAGCAGGGAAAATGCGCTTGCCGCCACCCGGGAACGCCCCGTTCCATCGCCCGTCAACCAGCGTTGCGATGTGAGAGGCCTCCCGGGTATGTCGTTGATTAATTGGTTCAGCGGAAAATGGTTCGGCATGGTGCACGGAAACAATCTCGTGTACAACACCTGCTGGGAAGACCCCCGTCTGGACCGCGTGGCGCTGGAACTGGGACCCGAGGACACCGTCATGGTGATCACCTCCGCGGGCTGCAATGCGCTCGACTACGCGCTCGACGCGCCCAAGCACGTTTATGCGGTGGACATGAACCCGCGCCAGAACGCGCTCCTTGAACTAAAGATCGCCGGCATCAAGGCCCTCCCCTACGAGACCTTTTGGGAGCTGTTCGGCAACGGCCGCCTCCCCAACTTCCGCGAGGTGCTCCGCACGCAACTCAAGCCGCACCTGTCCCCCTGGGCGCTCGCCTACTGGGAGCGCCACTCGTCCTTCTTCACCGGCAAGCGCAGCTTCTATTTCCGCGGGTCCTCCGGCGCCGTGGCGCACTTCTGCAACTACTACATCGACAAGGTGGCGAAGATCCGCCCCGAAGTGACCGCCTTCCTGGACGCCAAGACCGTCGAGGAGCAGGCGGAAATCTATCACCGCTCCATCAGGTCGGCCTTCTGGACCGGCTTCATGAAGAAGGTAATGGGGAGCGACACGACCCTGTCGATGCTCGGCGTCCCGCGCCAGCAGCGCCAGCAGGTCGAGCAGCACTTCAACGGCAAGATCTCCAAGTTCATGGAGCATTGCATGGAGGTGGTGTTCGCCAAGCTGCCGATCCACGACAACTACTTCTGGCGCGTCTACATGACGGGGCGATATACGCCCGAGTGCTGTCCCAACTACCTGAAGCGCGAACACTTCGAGGCGCTCAAGGGCGGGCTCGTGGACCTGATCTCGACCCACACCATGTCGATCGAGCAGTTCCTGGTGCAGAACAACGTGAAGATCACGCACTTCATCCTGCTGGATCACATGGACTGGCTTTCGACCTTCAAGTACGCGCTGCTGGAATCGGAGTGGCAGGCCATCGTCGACCGCGCCGCGCCGAAGGCCCGCGTCATGTATCGCAGCGGCGGCATGAAGGTGGAGTACGTCGAGCCGATCCGCGTGAAGATCGACGGGCAGGAGCGCCGCGTCGGCGACCTGGTAACCTATAACACGGAACTGGCCGAGAAGCTGCACGAAGTCGACCGCGTGCACACCTACGGCAGCTTCTATATCGCGGACTTCAAGAAATAACCGCGGGAAAAAGCGAAAAGCGGGTCCGCAGATGACGCAGATGGCGCAGATACGATGATCTGGGGATGTGCGAGGGGTATGATCCGGGCACTTAGGTAACAGATAGTCCGCGCACATGGGTGACAGTCTGCCCGCCTAAAACATCCCGAAGGGATGACAGCCAATAGCCGGTGGTTGAGGCCGCAGAGGCCGACACCACCGGACCGCCGATGATGGGAACCGACCCCGAAGGGGGTCGCATCGGCGCTGAAAGGCCGGGATGTGGGACAAGGCCGAACGAGAAAAAAAAGATTCACCACAGAGGCACGGAGACACGGAGAAAAGCGCACAGAGAACGCGGGATGGATGCAACTCCCCGTCTCCTCTGCCGCTGTCTGCCATGTCACCTCGGCGGTCGTGCAAGGCCTGAAAGGCCGGCAGAGCCAAGCCCGGTCTGACCGAGCAACGCGAGGGAGGGCCGGGTCGAAAGGCATCGCGTGTGCGGTCTGAAGGACCGCTGCAGGTCCATTTCATGGGCCCCGCGAAGCATTCGTCCCCGAGGGACGCCTGACGGTAGCCAGCCAATGAATTGGCTGGCTACCATCGGTTTTCCCTGCCGGGACATGCGGCCAACCGGTCGCGGGTCGGGGGCCACTGGACGCCCTCCGTGGTCGAATGGACAAAATGCACGACATGGACTTCATAGGGGGTTGAGCATGCTACCCACCCCTGTCCCGAGAATCTGCGAAATCGGCGTAATCTGTGGTCGTGCTTTTGTTTTCTGCCCCGCGCCGATGCGACACCTTTCAGGGTCGGTTCCCATCATCGGCGGTCCGGTGGTATCGGCCTTTGCGGCCTCAACGCACCGGCTATTGGCTATCATCCCTCCGGGATGTTTTCGGCGGGCGGGGGCCATTGGAGGTTATCCGAGGTCGAACGGACAAAATCGACGACATGGACTTAATGAAGAGTTGAGCATGCTACCCGCCCTGTCCCGAGAATCTGCGAAATCGGCGCATTCGGTGGTCAGGCTTTTCTTGGCCCTGCGACGGCTCGGTGGTTCATCCTAGACCGGCGCCTCGGTCCGGCGCATCTGTCATTCTTCGGAGCTGCTTGCATGAACCTCCTCTTTGTCGGCGATATTTTCGGGAATCCCGGGCGGGCGGCGATCAAGCGTCTGGTCCCCGCTCTTCGGCGTGAACTCGAGTTGGACATCGTGATTGCCAACTGCGAGAACTCCGCGGGTGGGAAGGGGATCACGGAGAAGATCGCGCAGGAGCTGTTTCAGGCGGGGTGCGACGTGCTGACGGGCGGGAATCATATCTTCGCCCAGAAGGACAGCTACGATTTCATCGATCGTGAGCAACGCCTCGTGCGTCCGCTCAACTACCCGAACGGTGCACCGGGACGCGGCTTTGTGGTACACACCAGCGAGGCCGGTCCGGTGATCGGCGTGATCAATGCCTGCGGCCGGAGCTTCATGGGTCCCCACTACGACGATCCCTTCCGGGCCCTCGATGCGGCCGTGGATCAGGTCAGTGCCGAGACCCCCATCATCCTGGTCGATTTCCACGCGGAAACGACGAGCGAGAAGGTGGCAATGGGCTGGTTTCTGGATGGACGCGTGACGGCGGTGGTGGGGACTCATACCCACATCCCGACGGCCGACGAGCGTCTGCTCCACCGAGGCACCGCGTACATCACGGACGTGGGCATGACGGGGCCTTATGACTCGGTGATCGGCGACGACAAGGACATCATCCTGGAGGCGATGCTGTCGCAGATGCCCAAGCGCTTCGAAGTGGCGCAGCCCCGCGAAGTGGCCCTCTGTGCGGTGCTGATCGACGTGGACACGCAGACCGGCCAGGCGAAGTCGATCCGCCGTATTCGCCGCGAGCTGGTGGACTGACCCCGACTCGCCATCGCATTCCACGTTTGACCCACCGGGCACCGCTGGCGACCTTTCCTGCCAAGGAGATTGTCTTCCATGAGCCTTGCGCCACTTCCCGTCTCGCCCCTGATCGGCAACGATCCTGTCTCGCCGGAGCTGCGGGAGCGGCTCTCCGCGGCCAGGAAGGCGCTTGGCTCCCGCGTGCTGATCCTCGGGCACCACTACCAGCGCGATGACGTGATCGATTTTGCCGATGTGCGGGGCGACAGCCTCGACCTGGCGATGCGTGCCTCGAAGACCAGCGGCGTCGAGTACGTGATCTTCTGCGGCGTTCACTTCATGGCCGAGACCGCCGACATCCTGACCCCTCCGGATGTACAGGTCATCCTCCCGGACATGCGCGCTGGCTGCTCGATGGCGGACATGGCGGACATCGACCAGGTGGAGGAAGCCTGGGAGGTCCTGACCAAGGCAACCTCCAAGCGCTACATCCCGATCACCTACATCAACTCGACCGCGGCGCTGAAGGCGTTCTGCGGTCGCCACGGCGGCGCTGTCTGCACCAGCTCGAACGCGCGCAAGGTGGTGGAATGGGCCTTCACGCAGGGCGAGAAGCTCCTGTTCTTTCCCGACCAGCACCTTGGCCGGAACACCTGCCACGCGCTGGGTATCGGCCTCGACGACATGCTGGTCTACGACCCGCACAACCCGCACGAGCGCGCGGGCGGAAACGATCCGAAGCTCTACGACCAGAAGAAGGTCGTGCTCTGGCGCGGCCATTGCAGCGTCCACCAGAACTTCTCGCCGAGCCACCCCGACGTCCTGCGTTCGCGCTATCCGGGGGTGAAGATCCTGGTCCACCCCGAATGCCAGTTCGAGGTGGTGCAGAAGGCCGACCTGGTGGGCTCGACGCGCTTCATCATCGACACGGTGAAGGCGGCGCCCGCGGGAACCCGCTGGGCCATCGGCACGGAGCACCACCTTGTGAATCGTCTCGCGCAGGAGCATCCCGAGCAGATGATCACCACGCTGGCGCCCTTCGCCTGCCAGTGCTCCACCATGTTCCGCATCTCGCCGGAAGCCCTCGCCGACCGCCTGGAGGAGCTTGTCCAGGGCAAGGCATCCAACGTGATCCGCGTGGATGACGAGACGCGGCGCTGGGCGACCATCGCCCTCGAACGCATGTTGGACATGCGCGACTGAATATTTGGACCGCCCACCGGTAGTAGTTCCATCGGAGGATCCCCCCATGAAGTTCCGCTCGTTGCTCCCCGCTGCCGCCCTGTCACTGGGCTTGGTGGCTTCCATTGCGTCCGCGTCCCCGGAAACGGTGGCCCGCGGATTCGTTACGGACCTACTCGCAGGAAAGCTCAACACCACAACGCAACCCCTCACGCCGGAGATGAAGAAGGCGGTCGATTCGGGGGCTCTTGCTCCGTCGCTGGCGCAGCTCAAGGACGCGCGCATCGTCGGTGAGCCATCGTCCCACCGCATGGGGCCCTACACCATTGTGGACGTTCCGATCACCTCAGGCGGCAAGCCGCTTAATGCCGCCGTCACCGTCAACGCCAGCGAGCAGATCGGGGGTCTCTTCTTCCGCGCCCGAATCGAAGAACCGGCCAACGCGGCCCAGGACTGGGTCGAGGAAAAGGTGACCGTCGGGTCCGCACCGTGGACGCTTCCCGGCTTCCTGACTCTTCCGAAAACAGGCGACCGGCTTCCGGCAATCGTGATCCTTGGTGGCTCCGGCCCGACCGACGCCGATGGCACCGTTGCGGCCAACAAGCCCTATCGCGACTTGGCTCATTCCCTCGCCCCGAAAGGCGTCGCGGTCCTGCGCTATGACAAGCGTCCCTATGCCCACGGCAAGGAGATGATGGCGGCGCCGAGTGTCACGCTGCGCGAGGAGTATGTGGACGACGCCGTGGCGGCCATCGCGCTGCTGAAGCAGAACCCGCGTGTGGATCCGGCGCGCATCTTCCTATTCGGACACAGTCTCGGTGCCCATGCGCTCCCACGGGTGGCAGAGGCAGATCCGAGCGTCGCGGGACTCATCTTCTCCGCACCGGGTCCACCGGATCTTGCCGCGGTGCTGGTGCGACAGCTTGAGTATATCGCCAAGCTGGACGGAACGATTTCACCGGAGGAACAGGCCGGCATCGACGAGGCAACCCGCGCGGTCGCCGAACTCGCCGCCCTGACCCCGGACACCGCTGCTGGAAAGAGCGTTCTCGGCGTGCCCGCAGCCTACTGGCTGGACCTCCGGGAGCACGATCCGCGGGTCGCCACGGCGCGGCTTCCGCAACCGCTCCTGTTCCTGCAGGGCGGTCGTGACTATCAGGTCACCCCGGCAGACGCGAAACTGTGGAAGGACACGCTGGACGCCGCAGGCAAGGCGGCCACTTGGAAGTTCTATCCCGACGTGAACCACCTCATGATCGCCGGGACGGGCGTACCTCAGCCTGGCGAATACGCCACGCCGGGGCGCGTGGATGTACACCTTATCGACGACGTTGCGGCCTTCGTGCTGGGAGCCGCGGGGAAGTAACCGACCCGGTGGTTACTCCTTCACGAGTCCGCGCGCCACCAGCTCACGGTGCGCCTGCTCGACCTTGTCCTCGGCCTCGACGGTTGCCGACCAATCGACCAGGTTCTGGAGGCCCTGCTCCAGCGTGATCGAGGGCTTCCAACCGAGCCGCGACAGCTTCGTCGGGTCGCCAAAACAATGGCGAATGTCGCCGGAGCGGAACCGCTTCACGATCTCCGGCTCCAGGTCGGGCCGTCCGTTGAGGCGCGCGAGGATGCGGGCGATCTCCCCCACCGACGTGGAGCGACCCGTGCACAGGTTGTAAACTTCGAGGTTGGATGCCGGGTTCTCCAGCAGGAAGAGCTTGGCCGACACCAGATCACGCACGTCGATGAAGTCTCGGGACTGGGCGCCGTCCTCGTAGATGAGCGGGCGGTTGCCGTTCTTGATGCGGGAGGAAAAGATCGCGGCCACTCCCGTGTAGGGATTCGACAGGGACTGGCGCGGGCCGTAGACGTTGAAGAAGCGGCATGCGGTGACGGAAATCTTGTGGGTGCGTCCGACGACCAGCGAGTACTCCTCCTGGTCCTTCTTGTTGAGCGCATAGACCGAGGTGCAATGCAGCGGCTTGGACTCGGGCGTGGGGACGGCCTCAAGGGCCTCGCCGTGCTCGTCGCGCATCTCGAAGTCCTGCTTCTCCAACTGCGCGTCGGGGCGCAGGCGCGGCGACAGCAGCGCGCCGTCGGACGGGCGGCGATACTGTCCCTCGCCGTAGATGCTCATGGAGCTGGCCATGAGGAGGCGCTCGACCTTGGTCTTCTCGTTCACGAGCAGGTCGAGGAGTACCGCCGTGCCCCCGGTGTTGACGCGGGTGTAGCGCTCGACCTGGTACTGGGACTGACCGACACCGACCATCGCGGCGTCGTGGATCACCGCATCGATGCCATCAAGAGCCTTCAGCAACGCATCGCGATCCAGCACATCGCCACGAACGAACTCGGCCTCGCGGGTCAGGTAGGCGGGCGGCTCGCTGATGTTGCCGTGCACCTGAGGCTCCAAGTTGTCGAAGACACGCACCTTGTAGCCGCGCTGGAGCAGCAGATCGACGGTATGCGAGCCGATAAACCCGGCTCCTCCGGTGACAAGGACGTGCTTGAACATGCGGGTGACTCCTTCCATGGGGCGCCCGAGGCGGTGGTGACGGGCGGACCGGGAGCGTGGGGCGATGGGGGGGGGAGAGGCAAGCGCGGAAAGGGGGAAATCGCCAGCGCACCGCTCCCGGTCGCCGGGCGGAGCCGCTTGGGCCGGCTCTGGCGCGGCACGGAACGAGCCGGTCAATTTTGGCTATTCCCTTGGAAGATCAGAAAATAATAAGAAAACAAACGATTCTTTTTAATTGTACCCTCGAATCGTCCCTGCTTGGCTTGGCACCGCCTTCGGAGGGGGTCTCAGAGGCGACGTGCATTTTTCCGCGAAATTACCATGTCCGGAACAGATGTCCGGGAGGACGACCCCGACCAAACCCAATTCCAAGGAGTTAGTACACAAATGATTAAGAAGAACTCCATTTCCACCCTCCTGCTCACCGCCGGGGCCATGCTTGCAAGCAGCTCGGCCTTTGCAGTCAGCACCGTCACCGTCAACGCGCTGGCCACGGCCAACGGCACCGACACCTTCAACACGATCCAGTCCGCCATCGCCAGCTTTGCATCCGGTGGCGTCAACGCGGGCTCCGCAGCACCGTTCACCATCAACGTCGTGGCGGCTTCCGGTCCCTACGTCGAGACCATGAGCCTTGATGATGCCAACACGACCTTGCAGGGCGACATTGTCATCCAGTCCTCCGTTGCCAACACCCCGGTCGACTGCCGCTTGAACGTCACGAACACCGACGATGGGCTCCTCATCTACCAGAACATCCACGATGTGACCATCAGCGACTTCATCTTCTCGCCGCAGCAGGGTGCGGGCGTTGCGGATGACCTGGTGAAGATCGACAAGAACAGCAACAGCCCGGCGAACCAGATCACCTTCAACCGCTGCATCTTCACCGACGTGGCGAACGCAGGTGGTCCGCTGATCTCGGCGATTGGTGGCCCGTACTCCGCCCCGGCCGCGTTCACTGGCCAGCTCACCACCACATCCGACACCCTGATGAAGGTATGGAGCGACAACGCCGAGTACGTGAACGTCACCATCAATGACTCGCTCTTCTACGGCGCGAATTGTCAGGGCCTCCAGTTCGGTGGCATTGCCACCGCCGGAACCACCAGCGACTACACGGTGACGATCAACGACTCGACCTTCGCGTACTGCGGGTCTGCCTCGACCTCACCGATCGACGTTCAGGGTAACGGCGCCCAGCCGATGATCCTGACGGTTGATGGCTGCTTGTTCACTGGCAGCCGTTATCACGCCATCTACTCTCATGCCCAGAACACCAACGCGCACGAGACCCACCTGCTCAACACGGTCTTCACGAACAACGCCACGCGTGGTTTCAGCGGCAACGCGCAAACGGCCCTCACGATCAACAACGTCGTGATCAAGCAGGCGACCGCAAACGCCGCCATCGTCTACTGCGGCTGGAAGGACGTCACCTGGAACAACCTCACGGTGTCCTCCGCGGGCAGCAACGCGGTTCTGACCGCCAACGCTGGCGCCGCCAACACCGCCACGGTGCGCAACTCGATCTTCAGCGGCACGGGCACGGCATTCGGAACCGTCGCGACGACGACCTTCCCCGGTATCAACGTGGATGACTCCGCCATCGTTCAGGACGGCACCGAAGCGGTGACCGGCATCGGCGCCCCCACGGGCCTGGTGGTCGGATCGAACATCATCGCGCTGGATCCCGCCTATGCGGACAAGGCGAACGACAACTTCAACGTCCGGAACACCGCCTACGCCACCGCCGGCACTGCTTCCTCCAACCTCGGCGGCGGCGCCAGCTACGTCGGTGGCGTTGCTCCCGCTGCCATCAGCCTGTCCGGTGTGGCTGCCAGCCTGGACTTCGGCACGGTCGCTGTTAGCACCACCAGCACCCCGCAAACGATCACGGTGACCAACACTGGTGGCGCCAGCGCCACGATCAGCCGCGCATTGAGCGGTGCCGATGCGGCCGAGTTCGCCGCCACCCCCGCTTCGCTCGTCCTAGCGGGCGGCGGTTCCTCCGACTTCAGCGTGACCTTCTCGCCAACAACCGGCGGCGGAAAGAGCGCCACACTGGCCCTGAGCGGCCTGTCGGCCTCCTCCTCGCCCTCCTCCACGACCCTGGTCGGCAACAACGCCGGTGTCGAAGACTGGATGAGCATGCAGTAATCGACTGCACGCCCCAGGGCAGGCAATCACACGACCCCCGGACCCGCAAAGGTCCGGGGGTCTTTTCGTCGGCATCTCCGAACGGAGGGGAAGCAATCGTGGTGGCTTGGGGACAAAGAAAAATCCCGCCCGGATGGGCGGGATGGGGAATCAAAAAAATGGTCGGGGTGGCGGGATTTGAACCCACGACCACTCGCCCCCCAGACGAGTGCGCTACCAGGCTGCGCTACACCCCGACGCGGTAGGGGGGTGACACTACTCGCGGCGCTCTCCGGCGCAAGCACGATTTTAACCCCCCGCGTTTTTTCCCAGACGGCGGCAAGTGGGCGTTTCCGGTGCATCTTCCGCTTGCGCGGATGCGGGATTGGGCCGAACCTCGCAGGGCTTGTCGCCCGGTTCCGCATGTGGTGCCCGCGGCGAGGCGTGTTCGCAAATCATCACCCACCCGCTTCCGGTGAGGAGTAGGCTAAGCATGGCAACAGCGATGGAGCGCAAGCTCGGCGAGATGCTTGTGAAGGATCGCGTCATCAGCAAGCAGGAGCTGGAGGCCGCGATCAAGCAGCAGGAGGCCACGCGGCGCAGTCTCGGCCATGTGCTGATCGAGATGGGCCTGACCACCGAATGGGAGATGGCCGCCGCGCTCGGCAAGCAACTCAACGTCCCCTTCATCACCCTGTCCCACTATGAAATCGACGAGCAGGTGCTCGCCAGCCTCCCCAAGGACATCGTTCGCAAGTACAAGATCGTCCCCGTCGACAAGACCGGCGACACGCTGACCATCGCGCTTTCCGATCCCTCCAATATCTACCTGCTCGACGAGCTCAAGCTCCTGACCAAGAACGAGATCATCCCGGTGATCTCCTTCGAATCGGACATCACCGAAGCCATCAATCGCTACTACCCCGGCATTGGTGAAAAGTCCGGCCCGGCCATCGACGAAGCCCTCAAGGAAATCGAGGGCATGGACATGAAGGCGGCAGTGAAGAGCGCCCTCGAAGCGGATGCACTTGAGGTGGAGTCCGCCAACGATGAACCGCAGGATAACGACGAAGATGGCGGCGTGAACGACGCCCCGGTCATCACCCTCGTGAATAACATCGTCACCGAGGCGCTCAAGATGGGCGCATCCGACATCCACATCGAACCCTACGAAAAGAAGATCCGCCTGCGCTACCGCATTGACGGCAAGCTGGCGGAAATGCCCGGTCCGCCGAAGAAATTCCAGAACGCCATCGTGTCGCGCATCAAGATCATGTCGGAACTCGACATCGCCGAGCGCCGCCTCCCGCAGGACGGCCGCTTCCGCGTCAAGATCCAGGGGCGCCCCATCGACTTCCGCGTGAGCACCTGCCCGATCATCTACGGCGAAAAGGTGGTTATGCGTATCCTCGATCAGGGCAACCTGATGCTCAACCTTGAGGACCTGGGCTTCGAACCGCAGATCAAGGCGAAGCTCGAATCGTCGATCCTGCGCCCCTACGGCATGTGTCTCATCACCGGCCCGACCGGTTCCGGCAAGTCAACGACCCTGTACTCGGCGCTGGCGCGCATCAACGATCCGACCAAGAATATCAGCACCATCGAAGACCCGGTGGAATACAATCTGGTCGGCATCAACCAGGTGAACGCCAAACCGGACGTCGGCCTGACCTTCCCCGCGGCGCTTAAATCCTTCCTTCGTCAGGACCCCGACATCATCATGGTCGGCGAAATTCGAGACTTGGAAACCGGCTCCATCGCGGTCAAGGCGGCGCTCACCGGCCACATGGTGCTCTCCACCCTGCACACCAATGACTGCGCGGGTACCATCCAGCGCCTCATCAACATGGGCATCGACGACTTCCTCATCACCGCGGCGCTCAACATGGTGGAGGCGCAGCGCCTCGCCCGCCGCGTTTGCAAGAACTGCCGCACGGAATACAAGCCGGAAAAGTCGGAAATTCTGTCGCTCGGCGTGAAGGAAGCGGACATCGATCCCAACCAGATGCTCTACAAGGGCAAGGGTTGCGAAGTCTGCCGCACCACGGGATACAAGGGCCGCGTCGGTCTCTACGAAGTCATGGTGATGGACGACCGCATCCGGGACGGCATCATGGAGGGACTGCCCACGAACCAGCTCAAGCGCGTGGCGATCGAGCAGGGCATGGAGTCCATGCGCATGGCCGCCACGAAGAAGGTTCTCCAAGGGGCAACCACGATTGAGCAGGCTTTGGAACTGACAATCGACGACTAATTGGACCCAAGGTCTCGGACGGCGACACTTTTCTCTCTTGCCGTCCCACGGCTGGTTGTTCACTCTGCGGCGGAAAATAAAACTGAGGTTGAGGATCCATGCCTGTCTTCCAGTATTCAGCCAGGGCAGCCGATGGTCGGACGGTGAATGGCACCGCCGAGGCAAGCGACCAGAATAGCCTCTCGCGCATGTTGCGTGAGCAGGGCCTGTCGCCGACTTCCATCAAGCAGACCGCCGCCGCGGCTGGAAAAAAGAAGAAAAATAAGGGTAAGGGCGGTCGCGTCAAACTCGACGACATGGTGATTTTCTCCCAGCAGATGTCCGTCATGATCCGCGCCGGTCTCCCCCTCATCGAAGTGCTGGACATTCTGGCGGAGCAGACGGAACGCCGCTCGCTCGCCAACGTCGTCCGTCAGGTCGAGCGCGACGTGCAGGGCGGTCTCTCCCTCACGGAAGGCCTCGCCAAGCACCCCAACGTCTTCAGCACCTTCTTCCTCTCCATGGTGCGAGCCGGTGAAGCCTCCGGTATGTTGGACACGATCCTTGATCAGGTCGCGACCTACCTTGAACGCACCGCCGCGCTGCAACGCAAAATCAAGTCAGCCATCATGTACCCGCTCACGGTGACCATCGTGGCCATCGGTATCACCTGCTTCCTGCTCACGAACGTGGTTCCCGTGTTCAAGGACATCTTCGATGGCTTCGGTGGCGAGCTCCCCGGTCCCACCAAGGTGACGGTCTGGCTTTCGGAAACCATCCAGAAACGCTGGTGGCTCGTGCTCCTGATCGTGATCGCCGCCGGTGTGTTCATGCACAACTGGGGCAAGACCAAGTCCGGTCGCCGCGCCATCGACGGCGCCTACCTCAAGCTGCCCATCTTCGGCCCGCTGATCCTCAAGTCCTGCGTGGCGAAGTTCTGCCGCACGCTCGGCACGTTGATCCGCTCCGGCGTCAACATCCTCTACGCGCTCGAAATCACCGCAAAGACCTCCGGTAATGCAGTGATCGAAGCCGCCGTCATGAAGACACGCGCCAGCATCCAGCAGGGTGAATCGCTCACCAAACCGCTGATCGAAGCGGACGTGTTCCCCCCCATGGTGACCCGCATGATCGAAGTCGGCGAGCGCACCGGTGCGCTCGAAGGTATGCTCGTCAAGATCGCCGACTTCTACGAGGATCAGGTGAACACGATGGTGGCGGGCCTGACGTCACTGATCGAACCGCTGCTCATCGTGGGCCTCGGTCTGGCGGTCGGCTTCATCGTGGTGTCGATGTTCCTCCCGATGTTCAAGATGATCGAACTCATGAACGAGTAACGCCGCACCAACAGTCCCGGAATGAAGCTCGCCGACCCGCAACCGGGTCGGCGAGTTCGTTTTCGGGGACTTTACAGGGCCGGAGCCGGATCGAGCGGTGTCACCGCGGCCTGCTCGGCCGTGGGCTCGGAAGCCGGTTCCTCGTCGCGAGCGTGCAGCGGAACGGGCTGGTACAGGTCCTTGGCCGCGCGACCCACCATGCGGCACATGTAGGCGTCCACACCGCCGCTAATCGTGCCGCCGATGATGGGGATCGCCTTGGAAAGATTCATCGCTCCTCCGCGGGCGGCGCGGCTCAGGAGCGCCTGACCGGCGGCGCGGTTGACGGTGCTCAGCGTCTGCACGCTGGCCGAGCGAATGGCCGAAACAGTCAGCCCGACGCCCACCTGCTTGAGCACCTCCTTCGCTCCCCCGCCGAGCATCGCCAGCGCCAGCACCGTGCGGGCCTGCGCCGACTTGAGATCGTGGCCGTAGAGGAGCGCGATCGCGCCGACCATGCGGGCCTGGATCACCCAAGACGCAGCCAGTGCCGTCGGCACCGTGAAGGGAAGGGTCAGTATTCCGCCGACGCCGGTCAGAAACCCGGTCCCGAAGTTCTTGGCAGATTCCCACGCGATCAAGTCGTCGACCCGTGCATCGGCATCGAACTCGACCCCTTCCTTGCGGTACTGGGCCGCGAGGTCATAGGCAGAGGTGAGAGGTGGAAGCCCCTTGATGGCAGAGTCCGCAAGCCAGGTGATGAGGCCCTGGGCTTTCTCGTTCACGTTGGTCATGGCAATAGCTCCCGGAGGCGATGGTGTTCGGGTGAATGCTACATACCCTTGGCACGGAAACCATATGGTCGACACCTTGGATTATTCAAGACCTGTTCCCGATTGCGTGGGTTGAGCTTGGCGCCGCCCCTGTCCGGCGTGCTTCCATGGACTACAATCGCGCATGGGACGGCCTTGATGCAGATCACCATCTTCACCCTTTTCCCCCACTGGTTCGACGGTCCCCTCGGGGAATCGGTCATCGACCGCGCGCGGCAAAAGGGGATCCTCTCGCTCAAGTCGGTGAACTTTCGCGACTATGCGACGGACAAGCACAACTCCGTGGACGGACCGCCTTACGGCGGCGGCGGTGGCATGGTGCTGCGGCCCGAGCCCATCTGCGCCGCATTGGACGAGCACGCAGGAAAGCGCGGCGACGCGGACCGCGCCCATGTCATCTATCTCTCGCCGAAGGGGCGTCGCTTTGACCAGCGCATGGCCATCGAGCTGGCGCAGCGACCCCGCCTCGCGCTGGTCTGCGGTCACTACGAGGCCCTGGACCAACGGGTCATCGACTCGCGCGTGGACGAGGAAGTCAGCCTGGGCGACTTCGTGATGACCGGGGGCGAAATCGCTGCCATGGCCATCGTGGATGCCGTGGCGCGCATGATCCCCGGAACGCTCGGCAACGACAGCTCGGCGCTGACGGACAGCTTCATGAACGGCCTGCTGGAGGGTCCGCACTTCACCCGGCCCGAGGTGTTTGAGGGCGCGGCGATCCCGCCCGTGCTGACCTCCGGGAACCACGCCGCTGTCGCGACCTGGCGCGAGGAACAATCCCTGGCGATCACGCGCGAGCGACGGCCTGAACTCTACGACGGCCTGGCGCTCGAACCGGAAACGATCCGCCGATTGGCGCGCCGAGCGCGACCCTTCGCCGTCTTCCGTCGCCGCAACGATGCGCTGGAGGTACTTTTTGCCTCCGCGGCGATCCGCCGGCTTCCCGACTGGCAGGAGCGCTTGCTCTCGCAGCGAAGCAAAGCCGGGCTCCCCGGCACGGGCTGGCGATGGGTCGAGTTCACCGACCTGCAGTCCGGCGACGAGATCGCCGATCGCAGGATACTCGCCCGCGAAGCCGAGGCGTCGGCACGCCAGGAATCATCCCCACGCCCCTTCTGGCTCTACCTGCGCGAATCGCTCCGCGCACAAGGCATAAACCCCACGTTGGATTGCGCCGAATAGACCTGCATTTTGGCCTTTCCTCCCGCGATGAAAACTGCTTCCTTGGAAGTGTTGGCGCTTGGAACGCGGGATTCAAATGACTTGACCCGATTTCCGGGGCGCCTTGCCATCAGGTCACTCGCAGAGTTTTCATTCATCATCGCACCCAAACCGGAGGACGTGTCGTGAAATTCCTGAGATTCCTACCAGCCTTCCTGATCCTCGGCCTTGTCGTGGCGCTTGCAGGCTGCGGTCCCAGTAAGGAAGAGCAGCAGCTTGCTGCACAGACCAAGCAGCAGGAAGTCCTCCTTGAGAATGTCCTCAAGGAACACGCTGAACTCGCCGCCATGGCCAAGGAATCGCTCGATCGCTTCGGAGAGGCCCGCGTCAAGCTCTCACAGGCCAGCGACGACATGGTCCGTGCCAGCGCCAAGCTTGATGACATCGTCTCCCGCATGAACAAGCTGCAGGAGCAGATCAACGCCAACAACCGCGCCATGGAAGAGGCCCGCAAGGCCGCCGCTTCCTCCGGTATCGGCTTCTTCTGGGTCATCACCATCCTGGTCTGCATCGCCGTCGTTCTGGCGGTCATCTACTTCTTCACCCGCTCCCGTGGTGATTTCGAGGAAGAGGAAGACGACGACTTCGAGGACTTCGAGGACGACGAGCTGAACCTCGACGACGAAGACTTCAAGGATGACTTCGGCGACGACGACAAGGGTCTCGACAAGCCCAAGGCCTAAGTAGTCGACAGACAAGGAAAAATCCGGGCGGGCGCATCAGCGCCCGCCCGGTTTGCATTTGGGGGTGCATTCCATTTTCGAAGCCGAACTTGCCGCCGGACCGACGACAAGAGGCACCGACATCGAATGGCGTCGGATCGGCGCGCCAGAAAAGCCCGACCACAGATTTCGCAGATTCTCGTGGAGAGGCTGGTAACACGGAGCCGATCCGCTAAGAGGTCCGATTCCTCAACACGGTCCGTGACGCCAATTTGACCAAGGGTGAGGGAGCATCCGCGCGGGATCAATACAGCGCAGTAGAGGCACTGACCCGACAAGGCCTGAAGGGCCGACAGAGCTAAGCCCAGCCTGACCGCGCAACGCGGGGGAGGGCTGGGTGTGCCGAGTGACGGTTGCGCGGTCTGATGGACCGCCGCTTCGTTGTGCTGAGGGCGGCATCGCGGGGGTGGCGGGATCGACCTGCGGCGGTCCTTCAGACCGCGGTTCGTATTCTGCCTTACCCAGGCCTCTCTCGCTATGGCTCGGTCAGCCCGGGCTAGGTTCCGGTGGCCCTTCAGGCCACAGTCCGATGCTCATTGGCAGGTATTGGCCTAGTCGTCCTTCAGCCAGCCCTTGGAGCGGATGAAGAGAAACAATCCCAGCGCCGTGACCGCCATGGTGCCGAGGGCCGCCGGGTAGCCAAAGGTCCAGTGGAGCTCCGGCATGTTCCATGGGCTGGCGTCCGGATCGAAGTTCATGCCGTATAGACCGGCGATGAAGCTGAGTGGGATGAAGATGGCACTAACGATCGTGAGGACCTTCATCACTTCATTCTGTCGGATACTGGCGTTGGTCAGATGCAGGTTCACCAGGTCGCCCGCCAGCTCGCGATAAACCTCCACCAGGTCGATCAACTGGTTCGCGTGGTCCAGACAGTCGCGCAGGTGAACGAGCGCGGTCGGCGAGAAGCGGTTCCGCTCGTTCCGCAGCAACAGCGTCAGCATTTCGCGCGTCGGCCAAAGGGAGCGGCGAATCTGAAGCAACTCCTGTTTGACGTGATGGACTTCGGCGACGTGCTTGCGTCCGTGGCCGGTCAGCATTTGCTGCTCCAGGATTTCCATCCGATCGCAGTAGGACTCCAGCACAGGGAAGTAGCAGTCGAGCAGGCAGTCAATCAACGCATAGGCGAGATAGTCCGCCTTGTTGTCGCGGATGATCCCCTTGCGGGTGCGTAGCCGGTCACGGACCGGATCGAAGTTGTCGGGAGGCCGCTCCTCGAAGGTCAGCACCCAGTTGTCGCCGAGGAACAGGCTCAGCTGCTCGGTGCGCAGCTGCCCCTCGGTGATGTAGGGAATCTGGATCACGATGTAGAGGTGGCGGTCGTAGTCCTCCGCCTTGGGGCGCTGGTGAAGACTGACGACGTCCTCCACCGCGAGGCGGTGCAGGTGAAAGGCGTCGCGCAGTTGCTCGATCAGTGCCTGGTCGCCGAACCCATCGACGTGGACCCAGAGGACCTCCGGCGTCGGGATGAGCGGCGGAATCTGGGCCGGGGAGATGTCATTCAGCTCGCTGAGGTTTTTCTCGTCATAGACGATGGCGCGCAGGTGTGGGCGCTCCATCGCTGAATCGATGACGATACTCCCCGGTGCCATGTGGAGCGTCTTCTTGCGCTGTCGATTGCGAGGCTTCCTGACTGCCATGTCGAAACTCCCCGAGGGTTCACCTGCACAAGTGCTATTGGTCTCCGAGGGGTCAGGGAAAGGAATTTTCCCAATTCCCGGTGCTAAAACTTTAGCAAGGTACGGTCAGGCATCGGAGCGCGGCCACTGCACCTTGCCTTTACCCGGTTGGGCAATCGGCCGCTCGCTGTTGTCCAGAGCAAAGGAAAGGTCGCAAATGGATACCACGGAAGTCGTCAAGATGCTGCAGGTTTCAGTGAGTCCGGTGGTGCTGATTTCAGGGATTGGATTGCTGCTGCTGTCGATGACGAACCGCCTGGGGCGAGTCGTTGACCGGACGCGCGTGCTGGCCAAGGAATCGCGCTCCGCGGCGCCCGAGGTCATGGATCGCTACCGCAACCAGATCCAGCTGCTCTATGATCGGGCGGGATTGCTCCGCACCGCCATCATGGCTTCGTCGCTCAGCATCCTGCTGGTCGGCATGTTGATCCTGAGCCTGTTTGTCGAGATCCTGATGGGCAAGTCCTTCGCCTCGCCGATCATCGTGCTGTTCGGCGGCTGCATCGTCTCGCTGATTGTCTCGATGGTCTTCTTCCTGAAGGACCTCACGCTGTCGCTGCACGCGCTGCGGGTGGAAATCAACGACGAGCTTTGACAGCGCCGCTCAGGGCCGGGAACTCCCAAAGATCGCTCAGGAGAGGCATAAAGGTTCGCAGCCGAGGCCACCGACCGCAGGCCAACGAAGGATCCGGACCTTTAGGACCTCCTGCGCTCAGGACCGGCTGCTGCGGTCTCCACTGCTCTCGTCGCCGTAGTAGGAAATGGCCGACTCCAGCGCCTTCATGGCATCACGCTTCACGACTGCCTCGCTCAGCCGCTTGCGCATGCGTCCGTCGGCTGGCTGGTGGCTCAGGTACCGCTCGCAGACAATGACGCAGGCCCCCAGCTCGCCCTTGTGGAACAGCGTCTCGCTGGCAATGAAAAGCTCCTGCAGCATCTCCGGGATTCGGCCCATCTGCTCCAGGATGTCAGCCAGCTTGATGCGCATTTGGGCGTTCTGGGCGTTGGCCGCCAGGATCGTCCGATAGTTGGCCACCACCTGCGCGAGCGCCTCCTCGCTCTCCTGCCGGTCGATGGCGCTCAGGGTCCCCTCCAGGTAATCGCTCGCGGAGAGCGCCTTCTCACGGAGGAAGTTTCGCTGGGACTCGCTCAGGCGACTATCGAAGGACGAATCGTGACGCCCTTCACCGTCGATGGTCGGGATGCGGAACACGTCCGACGGCGGGCCCTGGCTGGAGCCGTCCCCCCCTGAACCCTGCGTGGCGGAAAGCATCTCGCGGGCGAGCAGGTTCGAAGGATCGATCGACATCACCAGTTCGAAGTAACGAACCGCGTCGTCCACCTCGCCGTTCTCGACCAGCAGCTGCGCGAAGGCCAGGATCTCCTCCACGATCTCGCGGTGCTTGCCGACCTTGGGATACTGGGTCACATAGCCGCGGTGAGCGCGAAGATTCTTCGGGTCCAGCGTCATGACCTTCAGGTAATAGTCGAGTGACTCGCTAAGGTCGCCGCGGCGGGCCAGGATCTCGGCATATTCCAGATAATCGGCGATCAGTTCCCGCTCATCACCGAGCGCCAGCGCTGCCTTGAAGAGCAGTTGCCAGGCCTCGACCCGCTGAAAATCCATCTCGATGATGCGGCGCGCCTCGGCCTCGGCCAGGTCGCAGAGACCGCGCTCGAGGTAACGCTCGCCAAGTTCCTGCATGGCCGTCATGGCTTCCTCGACCAGGCCCGCGGCGAGCTGGGACTCGATCAGTTGCTGGCGGATCTCCAGGTTGAACGGGTCGATGGCGAGCATCTCGCCGATGATGCGGGCCGTATCGGCGCTGGAGCCGCCCTTCTGCAGGATCGACACGGCCTGGCGCCACTCGCGCATGGCCTGCCCCCGCGAATTGGTGGAGAGATGGGCCTTGCCGAGTGCCTCGTGGTAGGCGGCATTGGTGCCGTCCTTCACATTGAGCGAGAGGAGCAGGTCCACCGCGCGGCGTCCCTGACGTGCATCGACCAGTCGCGCGGCGAGCCGCGTCGCCTCGGCGATGGCCTCCTCCAACCGGTTGTCCGCCAGGAGCAGTCGAACAAGATCCTCGCCCGTGTCGAACTGGGTCGGATCCAGCTCCATGACTCGCCTGTATAGACGGGCTGCCTCGACCACGGCGCCGCCGCGTGCGTGCTTCGCCGCCAATGCCATGTAGTCGGGAATCGCCTCGCGCTCGTTGCCAAGTTCCGCCGCCAGCTCGATGTAGCGCGTGCGGGCCCGCGTGTCGTCGGGCATGATGAGCAACAGGCCACGCAACGTCTCGGCCGCTTCCCCGGCCTGTCCCTGCTCGGTGTATAGACGCGCCATCTCACGAAGCTGGGTTGCCTGCGCCGCGACGTCCTGGCGAAGGGCAAGAAGGCGGGCGAGTCGCGCGCGAAGATCGACGCTCTGCGGCAGGTGGCTGACGAGTTCCTCCGCCAAATCGAGGGCCGGCTGAATCTGATCCCGCTCGCCCAGAAGGTCGAGCACCACAAGTGCGTCGGGGAGTGCATCCTCGTAATCGCCCCGGTCGACCAGGATGCGGGTCTTCAGGAGCAAAAGCGGCACGTCGCCCGGCTTGAGCCCCAGCGCGCGGGCAATGATCGGAAGTGCGTCGCCGCCGCGCCCTGATGCCTGGAGGATCTTCGCCTGCGCCAGCAGCGACGCCGCGCCAAGCTCCGGAATCCCGTGCTCGATGAACAGCTCACCGGCGGCGCCATGAAGCTCCGTGTTGTTGGGGATCAGCGCAGCCGCCTCGACGAAGAGGTGACGGGCCGACTCGATCTCCCCTTCCTTCAGGAGCGCGTCCGCCGCGCGACGCGTCAGGTCGACCACCTCGCGCACGTTGTGCATCTCCAGCGCGCTATGCACAAGCTGCTCGTATAGATCGTGCCGGTCGGGATCGAGTTCGAAGAGACCAAGGAGCGCCTGGCGTCGCGCGGCGGGCTTGCCATCCAACAAGCCGAGGGCGCGCTGCAGTGCCTTGCGTACTTCCTCGGGGTTCTCGCGCTCGCGCCAGAGCTCGGCGAGCCGCAGCTGCAATTCGC
The DNA here is from genome assembly GCA_016125005.1 of bacterium. Taxonomy (GTDB): domain Bacteria; phylum Sumerlaeota; class Sumerlaeia; order SLMS01; family SLMS01; genus WGMQ01. The sequence continues at coordinate 119,170 of WGMQ01000026.1, forward strand.
CGCGCATCGGGAGCGATGGTGCCTGCATGAGATAGTGCGTCGCCTGCTCCCAGCGATTGCTCCACGTGTAGTGATCGACCAGCCAGAGCGCGGCCTCGTCCGCCTCTTCCGTCTGGCCATCGGCGATGTATAGCTCGACCAGGCGCTCGTAACAGCGTGGATCATCGGGATCGAGCGCCACGGCCGTTTCCATGAACTCGATGGCACCGGCGCGGTCGTCCTCTGCCAGTCGGGCGTTCGCGAGAGTCAGCAGTTCAGTGACCGCCTCGCCCTCGCGTTCCAAGGCACCGAGGAGCATCGCGTAACGCTCGCGAACGCCGTGGGAATCGGGGTGATGCTCGAGGATGCGCTGGAGCGCTCCCGCCTCTTCTGCGACGAGCTCTGCCGACTGATAGAAGTGAGCCAGAAGTTCCAACTCACGCACGGCCGCGGTCTTGTCGCCCTTGCGTCCGTATAGATCGGCGCGCATCTCGTGAGCCGGAGCGCTGTACGGCTCAAGGGCCAGCAGCCGGTCCAGGGCCGCGAGAGACGCGTCCGGATCATCGGCCTCGCGATAGAGCGTGGCCGCGGAAAGCAGGTTGGAAGTGGCCTCCGGAATGTCCTGCAGTTTCTCGTAAAGGGTGGCGAACTGTTCGGGAACCTTGGGCGACTTCGGCAGCAGCTTACCGGCCCGCGTGAGGGCCTCCGCCGCCTTCTCGAGCGCGCCGCAATGAATCGCCGCACGACCAACTTCCACCAGCCACTGGGCCTCGATCTCCGGCGCGGAGGACTGGGCATGGTACTCGGCCAGCCGCTCGCGCGATTCCAGATCGTTGGGATGACGCTCGGCGATGCGCTCGTGAATGGCGTTCGCATCCTCCAGCAACTGCTGGCTGTCGAAGTGCTCTGCCAACTCGCGCGCGACCGACAGGTGACCGACCAGATTGTCCGTCGCCTCGTACAAATTCATGAGGGAACGCAGAGCCGAGGGACGCCCCTCCTTGTCGTTGACCAGACTTGTATAGACGTCCTCGGCCTGATCAAAAAGCGACCTTTCCACGAGCAGCTCGCCGAGGCGGAAGCCGATGCTCCGGGCCTCCTCGGGATCGCCCACCTGGCGCTCAAGCGCCAGCACCCGGCTCAGCGCCTCGATGTCCAGAGGCTCGACACGAAGCAGCTCACGCCAGGTTGCCATGGCGGTGGTGGGTTCCGACTTTTCCTCCAGCAATCCCGCGAGGGCCCGGATTTCGATCAGGAGATCCTCGCGCCGCTGATCGCCGCCCGACTGGAGAATCGCCACGAGGGCGGACCGGTGCATGGGATCTTCCGGCTGCAAACCGACGGCACGGCGGAGGCATCGCTCGGAGGCGGCACTCTCCCCCGCCTTGCGATGGCGGGCGGCAAGCCGCGACCAACGCTCCGCGGCCACGGCCGCCTCGCCCCGCTCTTCGTGTCCGCTCGCCAGCAATTCGCCGAGCGCCGGAATGTCCTCAACGAGTTCGGTGAAGCCGGAGAGCAAATCGGTGGCGAGATGGGCCGCCTTGCGGGCAAGCAGCGCTTCCGCGCCATCCGCCAAAGTCTCCGCCGCGCGCGCACTGTCGTGACCATCAAGCAGACCGCGGGCGATGTCCTTCACCTCCTCCGCATAACGCGGAAGATTCCCCTGCGTCGCCAGCAGGCGAAGTCGCTCGCCGCGCAGTTCGGAGAGGTCGGGCCGCTTGGCCAGCGCCGCATCCGCCACGGCCAACGCAGCACCCAGGTCCTCTCGCGCAATCAGCGATCGCACCAGGCGGAGCTTCATATCGGCCGCTTCGTCGCTACGACCAAGCTCATCGAGCGCGGTCGCCAGGGCCTCAATCACCTCGGCATCTTCCGGCTTGATGAGGAGTGCCTTCTCGAAGAGCGCGACCGACGAGACCACATTCCCCGCAACGCGCGCCTGCTCGGCAGCGGAGGTCAGCAGGAGGAAGCGCTCGCCCTCACCGGCCTCTTCCGGGCATTCGGCGAGTGCATCCGCCAGAAGGACACGCGAGGTGTGACTGTCCGGGCTCAGGCGCAGCGCTTCGCGGAGCGCCGCGACCCGTTCCGGCCCCTCGCCGCGATCACGATGCTTCTCGGCCACAATGATCCAGGTCTCTTCCGCCTCGGCAGCCATCCCGCCACTCTCAAGGTACTGGGCTAGGACGATGCGCGTTTCGAGGTCGGGGAGGATATCAAGGGCGCGACGGGCCATGCGGATCGCCTCGCTCCACTCCTCCGATTCATGGAGGTCGCGGGCGAGCGACGACGCCTGATCATGGGCGGCATCCCGCTCTCCACGCTCCATCAGCAAATCGACGTAGCGCTCGCGCAGGGCGTGATTGCCGGGATCGGCGGCGACAAGACCACCGGCGAGGGCCTTGAAGTCATCATTGTCGAAAGTCTGGCGAGCCAGCAGTTCCAACGCTCGCTGTTGCAGCGGACGTGCTGCTTCGACGCCTTCGTTGCGCAGCACCAGCTCCGACAGCGTGGCGAGGTCTTCCGACGATTCCGCGAAGTGATCGACGATGTAGGAGTAGGCCCGCTGGGCCAACTCCGGCCGTTGAGTCCTGTGCGCGGCGGCGTATTCACGCAGGCCCTCGGTGGCCGCCTGACCACGACCATCCTCCAGCAGGATGTCGGCACGAAGCAGCGCAATGTCGACGCGCTCGGGCATGGCCACGAGCAGCACTTCCGCGAGCAGTGCCGCCTCTTCGTTCCGCTCCTGCTGGTGCCAGCGCTCGATGAGCGAAAGCCCCACGCGCGAGGCCGAAGTCACATCACCGGAAGCCAGGTAGAACTCCAGCAGCAGACGGTGGATCGGTTCGCTGGAGGGAAGCAGCTCCAGACCGCGCTCAAGGCTCACGATGCCAAGGAGCGAATCTCCCGTCTCGCGGACAATCGGCGCCAGGTCGGCGAAGGCCTGCTCCGCTTCGTGCATCCGCCCCAGACCGGCCAGGATCACACCGCGCTGCGCCGCCAACTCAATGTCGTGCGGACGCTTCTCCAATAGGACGGCGCTGGCATCGAGTGCCTGCACGAAATCACCACGCTCTTCCGCCTCCGAGGCAAAACGCGCCCACGACTCGAGCGCCGTATCCGATTCTCCATGCTCATCCAACCAGTCGGTCAGGCGACGGAACTCTTCAAGGCTTTCGTAGCTGATGGACTCGATGTCGCGGACTAGCGAGGCGAGCAACTCAGGCTGCTCCTTCGCATCGATGCGATCCAGTAACTCCAGGTAGGCATCGCGCGCTTCGTCTATACGACCGGAGCGCCGCAGCAGCGCAGCACGGTGCTCGCGCGCAGCGAGGTTGTCGGGTGCGAGTTCCACGAGGCGGGTGAGCGCCTCGGCGGCCTGCTCGATCTCGCCGCTGGCCTCGTGCAGCCCAGCCGCCTGGGTGAAGGCCTCCGTTGCGGCCCCATTGTCACCGAGCTCCATCAGCGCCCCGCCTAGCACCACATGGAGCCTCGGATTCCCGGGGCGCTTTGCGATGAGCGGCATGTAGTGCGTCCTGATGTCCTCGTGGCGTCCCACGCGTGCCAGCGCCTCGCCAAGTGACGGCGCGATCTCCTCCGCCTCGACCCATTGGCCAAGGATCTGGAGAATCCTCAGCAGCCGCAGCCGCACATCAAGGTTCGTCCGGTCCAGCTCCGACGCGCGGCGGAGCAGTGCCACCGCCTTTCGCGCATCCGCCCGGCTTTCGTGGGTTTGCGCCAGTTCTGCCAACTGGGCGGCGGCCTCGGGGAGACAATCCTCGGCTTCCAGGAGCGCCGCGTACTCCTCCCGCAGTGCCATCGCCGTTTCGCCAAGTCGGAACAGCCGCTCCAGCGTCGCCAGGCGCTCATCGCCTGCGATCTCTGGCAGTGCCGCACGGACCCGCTGGAGCGCGTCGTAGCGCCGACCGAGCGATTCCAACTGATCCGCCAGCCGCAGGTTCGCCTGCCCATCAAGCGCGCCCAGCACGACCAGCGATTCGGCGGCCTCGACCTCATCCTCCACGCGATCCGCCTCGCGGGCTGCCTTCGCGGCGGCGCGCAGGAGCTCAATTGCCTCTTCCGCGCGCGCCTCGTCCTGCATCAGAAGGCGCGCGTTCTGCATCCGTACCTTGTGATTGTCGGGAGCCAGTTCCAGGGCACGGCGGAAATGCAGCATCGCCTCGTCGCGTCGCTCGTGCAGGATCTCCAACTCGGCCAGGTCGACCAGTTCCCCCGCCGCATCATGCGCGGCATCGTTGGCAAGAAGCCAGTCCACGAAGGCAAGCCGCAGCACGCTCGCCTCGGGCAGCTTCTCGCAGAGACGCCGCCAGGTGTCGCGGGCACGCTCCGGCTCCGCGGTCGCGGCGGCCCGTGCATAGTCGACGAACAACTCGACCGCCTTCTCCTCGTCCCCGCTTCTCAGTGCCACCTCAGCGGCGAGCTCACGCAGCTTCAGGTCGTCCGGAACCAGCGACGATGCCCGCTCGATCACGCCCAGCGCCTGCTGGATTTCGCCCTCGTCAAGCAACAGTTCCGCGGCCTGGTGGCACACGGTGGCGGCACGGCCGCGATCGCCGCGCTCCTCCAGCAACTGCGACAGGAACAACAGCGAATCGTAGTCGCCCAGGTCGAGTTCCACCGCATGCTCCACGGCTCGAATACGCAGGTCGAGCGGGGCCTCGCTCGACTCGGAAATCTCCATGAGCACCGCTCGCCCTTCCTCCAGGCGATCGGTCATCAGCATCAGATCGGCGAGTTTTTCCAGATAGGTCGGATCGCCGGGAAAGGTCTCCAGCGCCTCGTTGATCATCGACTCGGCCTCGCTGAAACGATCGAAGCGGATCAGCCGATCCCAGGCGGAAAACATGACGGGCGTCAGGCGGTCGCGGGACTGCATCTCGCGCAGCAGGCGCACAGCCGGGCGCTCGAGTTCCTCCAGCGGCCCGCAGCGGCGCAGCCCTTCCTCCAGCAGGTCAGCCGCCTCGTTGTTCTGGCCAAGCCGCATCAGCTCGCGGGCAATTTCCAGGATATACTCGGATGCAAGGCGCTTCTGGTCGAGCTCGAGTAGGTGCGAGAGGATGTTCCCGCTTCGCTCGCGATTGCCTGCATCGCGTTGACCCAGTCGCTTCAGCAGCGCGCGTGCCTCGACCTCCTCCTGCAACGCCACGTAGATGATGACGGCGCGTGTATAGACATCAAGGGCCTCGGTGACGCGCTCCGCCTTATCGAGCAAGGTGGCCAGCCGCGCCAGCTGGCTGACGTCCTGAGGTTCCAGAGCCAGCACTTCGTCGAGGGTCGAAGAGAGCCGTTCCACCGGCGTGAGCTCAGCGACCTTCAGCACGTAGTCGGCCTGGGCGTCGCGGTCACCGCGCTTGTCGGCGATTTCCGCAAGGACGCGCAGTGCCTCGATGTCCTCGCCCACTTCCTGGATCAGTTCCAACAGAAGTTCCTCGGCGCGGTCGGTGTCATCGCGATTGAGGGCCAGGCGCACGAGCGAGAGCAATTCGCGCTGGAACACCTCGGGCTGGCCGGCCTGTGCACTCAGGCGTGCGAAACGGAGCCGATGGGTTTCGTCACCCGGTTCCAGTTCCAGAATGCGCCGCGCCACGTGGGCGGCGCCGCTGTAATCCTTGGCCGACTTGAGCAGTCGAACAGCCTTGTCCAGATAGGCCACCGCCTCGCCGTCACGTCCCTCTTCATGCAGGGCCTCGCCGTACTCATGCAGGAACGCCGGATCCTCGCCGAGCGCCGTCAGGATGGCTTCGTACTCGGTGATGGCCTCGGCGTGACTCCCCGCTGAAACGAGGGCCTGCGCGCGGGTGCGCCGGAAGGCAACCCAGCGGGTATCGGAGGGAGCGTGCTCCTGAAGCAAACGCGCGAATCGAGCCTGGGCGTCCGCATTCCCCGGCTGAAGGCGCAGCACCTGCTCTTCCAGAACCTTGATGGCCGCACTGGGCCGGAGCGACTCGAGTCGCTCGACCAGAGACATCCAAAGTTCCGCAGCAGCGCGCGTGTCGCCTGATTCCTCCAGCGCCGCCGCCAACGCCCCCAGCAGGTCCTCACGCTCGGGGCTCGCAGCAAGGGCGATGCGCTGCGCGGCGATCCCCTCCTCCATCTTCCCCGAGGTGAACAACTGGCTCGCCACGGTCGCATGATGATGGGTGATTGCCTCTTGCGCACCGGAAGGGAGGGGAATCGAAAGCTGGCTGGCGAGGGCCAACGCACCCTCCATGAGCGACTGGCCCGTTGCGAGCGAGTAAAGTTCGATCAGCGTGCGGGACTCGTAGGCGGCACAATCCCGCACGATGCACTGGCAGGTTCTGGTTTGCTCGTCGACTTGCAGCGACTTGAACGTATCACCGCGATGGACAGGACAGTACCCCTTCAGGCGCGTGCCGACCTGCGTCAGCCCATCAGGACGAAATCCGATCAGTCGGATCACCTCACGAGCGGAAAGCCTCGCATTGATTGAGTCGAGCACATCCTGAAATGGTTGCTGGCCCATCAAGTCCTATCCCGATCCCTGAGGTGAGGCACGCGACCGACAGGGAGCATGTCGCCTTGGTTGTCGCCTGTTGACCGACCCATCGCAAGCCCGAAAGAAACGTGGCCCGATCCATCCAAGGACCGGGCCACAAGTCGCACCTTGCATCAGCCAGCGCCTTAGCGGTCGCGGGTGATCCTGATGTTGTCGATGTAGAGGACGCCTTCGGTCAGCAGGTTGTCGCGAATCGAGAGCGTGTTGACCACCTTGGGGCGAGAGACGAGTCGCACGCCGATGGCCACCGGTTTGTCGTTCACATAGCCATCCACCAGGTGACGGGTCAGGTCGATGTGGAAGCGCACCTTCACCCATTCGCCCAGCGCGTAGGGAGCGCTTTCGTTCTGGAGGCGAAGCGTCACCTTGTCACCCTTACCGGCGTCCTTGTGAACGACGGTATGGATCGAGTGGCGGAAGTCCTCGTCCTTTTCGATGTAGAAGCCGAGCAGGTACTTGTTCTTGTCCTCGCACTTGAGGTCGAACTCCACCAGGACCTTGCCACCGGCATCGGGGAAGCGACAGGCGAAGTAGGCGGAGCCGCTGCCGGTCTTCTTCTCGAAGCGCATGCAACGGCCGCCCTCCGGACGATCCACCACGGCGATCGAGGCGTAATCATAGGTACCGCGCCAGTTCTTGGGCACCGACCCCACAGCCTCGTCATCGAAGTTCTGGACGAGGTAATCGTCGGCGGCCACGGGCACCACGCCCGAGGGCGGGGTCGTGTGGAGCGGCGGCGCGGTATCGGGGAGGTGAACCTCACCGGAGCTGCTCGTGGGCGGCTGCGTGTCGGGAATATTCACCGGAGTAGCAGGGATCGGGGTTGGCGGGGGAAGATTCGACAGAACCCCGGGAATAGCCGGTGTATCCGAGGCCGAAACGGGCGGCAGTACCGTGTCGGGGGGAGCGGAACCCGCGGGGAGAACAACGCCCGGGGCGATGCGGAGGTTCCCGCCTGGAGCCGGAGGCGGAGCCTGGGCCGGGACCTGCGGCACGGGCTGCTGCACATTCCCCTTCGGAAGCGGAGTGGGCTGGGCAACGGGAAGCGGGGTGCGCGCCGAGGTGGCCGGCAGCGGCGTCTTCGTCGCGGCAGGAGAGGCGGTGGGGAGCGGTGTCACCATCGCCGTGGGAAGCGGTGTCATGGTGCTCGGGCTGGGAGCAGGAGCGGCCTTGGCGGGCTGGGGAGCGCTCTTCTTCTTGCCGAGCAGGAAGAAGGCGACCACGCCGCCAACAACCAGCACCAACGCGCCCAGGATGATGTAGAGCATGCTGCCGCTGGACTTTTGTTCACCATCGGTGGAGCCACCGACGCCAGAGGCGAGTGTGTTGATCCGCTGGAGTGCCTCTGACGCAAGCTCGCGATTCACGCTGTCCGTGGCCGTGCGCTGCACGTCGAGCCAGAGGCGGCGTGCCTCATCCAGTCCCGCCGTGCGGCGGTCCTCGGGGAGGGCCATGGCCTTCGCCTCGGCCTGCTTGGCGCTCTCGACAAGGGCGGCAAGGCGGTCCTGCGGGCTAAGGGGAGTCGGGTCAACGGTGCGGGGCTTGGCTCGATCCTCGGCGATGCCCTTCTGGACGTCGCCCAGCAGCTTATCCCAGAAGGGATTGCCGCCATCGATTTGCTTGAGGCGGATCAGGCGGCTCTGGGCCTCGTTCCAACGCTTGTTCTCGATGAGGCGGGAAACCTCGGTGGCCAAGGCATTGCGCTCCTGGGCCGTGCGCTCTGTCTCGGCCTGCTTGCGGGCCATCTCCTGTTGCTGACGAACGTAATCCTGAACGGTGCGGTTCGAGTCGCGGAACTGCTGGTCAAGGGCCCGTTGCTCGTCGGCGTTGGCAGCGCCCTGATTGAGGCGCTCGATGAGGACCTGGGCGGCCTGACGGTCCTTTTCGGAGAGGGTGCTCATCCCCTTTTCGTCGATGGGCAGCGCGGTGCGACCCTGGCCTGCCTCGGCCACCACGGCGGCGGCGGGGGCGTCGGAACGGATCTGGGCGGCGAACTTCTCCGCCTCGGGCCGATCCTCGAACGGCATGCCGACGGTCAGGCGCGTCTTGCCGCCTTCCTGGACCGTGTCGAACATGAATATGCCCTGACTCTCCTCGAGCTTTGCGCGGACCGCTTCGGCTTCGGCGGGGGTATCGAACACGCCGGCCTGAACCAGGAATCGCTGGGGACCGGCGGCGGCAGCGGGCGCATCTTCGATGACCTCGACGCTGAAGAAGCCTTCGCGCTCGATGACCTTTTGCTTGTCGGCCTCCGCGGCCTGCTGGGTCGCATAGCGCCCGACGAAGATCGACCAGGATCCGTTTACTTCCTTCACTTCCGCCTGGGACGAATCGATCATCTCCTGGCGAAGCTTGTCTGCTTCCTCGCGGGTGAGGCCGGAGGCGGCCATCAGGCGCCAGTTGCCATCACCGGCCGGTGCCGGATCGGAGTTCCCCCGAACGCCCGCGGCCTTGGTGACCGTGACCCGGTCGAAAAGGATTTGGGTGCTGGCGGCACCGATGCCCACTGAACCCTTGGGGAACGTGGAGTTGGAGTCCGTCGCCGTCAGGAGCTCCTTGTCGTTGACGATCAGCGAGAGCTGATTGCCGACCACGCGCAGTTCGATGGTGTTGGTCTGCCCCCCCTTGCTCAGGTCCGGCAGGTCGACCCCGGAGCCTCCCTGCCCCTTCGAGGCGAGGGACTTCACCACACCACGCTGAACCACGATGAGTTCGGCGATGTGGTTGACCGCGCCGCCGTTCCCGGGAACGGAGGTCAGCTTCGCCAAATAGTGGTTGGAGAAATCCTGCTGACGGGCCGCGAGGAGAATCACGCCGTCCGGCTGGAGCATCTGAAAGGTGGCTCGGACGGAGACGTCCGTCCATTCCTTCGCTTCCGCACGATTGACAAAGGCGATGTTAAGGGGCGAGGGGGTGTTGTCCAGATTTCCCGTGTTGAGGGACCCGTTGTCGCCGAACCAAAAGTCCTCGTCGATGGCACCGCCGATTGCCCAGGTATCGCGGGCGGGACGCGCCTTGGCCGCGAGGGAATCGAAGTTGTCCTCGAAAAGAACCTGCGCGGGAGCGGCGACCGGGCCGAGGAGCAACGCTCCCCACAGCGTCCACATGCCGATTTGCACGCGCTTCTTACCCCAATTTCTACCTGTCATGACTGTCCATCCCTTGGCTGGGGCCGTTACTTTCCCGTGTAGCTGGTTGCACAAACTGATGACCTGCGCCCGCTCGGAGCAAGGTAAACATAGGTGGCTGGCGGGGCATACAACACGGCGTTGGTCACCCTGAGGAGTTTTGAACCCCGGAAACGCGGGTCGTCAACTGGGGCGTGCAATCGGGGCCGATTCATTGCCCTTCCTACCCTTAAAAACGCGAGCCCAGCCTCAGGTGGAGGAACTGGCGCCGGTCCGTCCTCTCCTTCACCACCGCTGTCGCCAGGTCGACCTCCAACTGAATCGCCCCCAGGTCCACCATGATTCCCACGCCGGAACCAACCCGCGGACCGCCCAGCTCGAACGGCCCCCGCTCCAGCACACCGATGTCCGTAAACAGCCGACCACGCAGATAGTCCGTGAACGGGTATCGCAGTTCGTGCGTCTGCGTCAGGCGTGTCGCTCCGCCCAGGTGCAGGCGATCGTCGCCCTTGTCAGTGTCACCCACACCGCGGGCGCGGAAGCCACGCAGCGACGATGAGCCGCCGAGGAAAAAGCGCTCTCCCAGACCCACCTCTGTGGCCTCGAAGGGGCTGAGTCCCGCGCTGTGGCGATAGGCATACACCCAGTCGCTCCGGTCGAACTGGTGATACCACTCAAGGCTGTGCAGGAACTGGAGTAGCAGCCCGTCTGCGGCGCCGACCTCCACTCCGCCGCTGACCAGATAACCGCGCGTTGTCCAGAAGCGATTGTCGCGGCGGTCGTAGACCAGTGACGGACGCACGGCCAGCACGTAATAGTTATCGAAGTTCTCCTCCCGCGCATCGCGGGTTTCCTCCGAGAAGCCGACCTTCTCCCCGCGCAGGCGAATGTAGCCCGACAGGTACTCGGTCAGCGGGCGTCCGAACTCCAGCGATCCACCGGTCGTCCGCTGGCGGTAGGTGCGGTAGCGCTCCGAGCTGCGGTAAAGAGCGGTTTCCAGCGACGTCTCGCTGTCGCCGAGGTAGCGGTCCAGGTAGCTCACGCGCCAGGACTGGGAACTGCTGCCGATCGTGTAGGCGATTTCGAAGCGGTTCGCGACGCCGCCCATGTTGGGCTGAACAAGGCTCAGGGTAAGCGACGGGCCGGAGACCTCACCCACGCCCGCCGACACACCCACATAGGCGGAGGCGGGGTCCTCCTCCACGGTGATGACCGCGTCCTTCACTTCCGGGTCGGAAGTGGGAACGGGGGTGACCGTCACCTTGCGCAGGAAACCGAGGTTGCGGAGCCGCTCCTCGGTGCGGACCTGATCCGCCGTGCGGAACTTCTCGCCTGCCTTGAGGCGAACCTCCCGCATGAGGGCTTCCTTCTTGGTCGGGGGAGCCAGCCACAGCAGGGACTTGTCCAGCCAGTTGAGGTCCGTGTCGAAGTCGTACTCCTCCATGTCGAGCGTCACATTGCCCACGTAGGAGACGCCGCTCTCGTTGACCGTGAGGATCAGCTTGGCAGTGCGGTCAGCCTGATCCTTGTCGAGGCGGAAGCCGACGGCGGTATCGATATATCCCTGGTCGCCGTATAGACGGCGCACGCCCGCGAGGGCTTTGCCAGTGCGCTTGCCGTTGTATAGACGTCCCTCGAGCGGATCGGTGATGCGGGCGATTTCCTCGGGGGTGAAATAGCTGACGCCCTCCGCGGAGGTTTCACTCACCTTATAGCGCGGTCCCTGCTCGACGTTATAGACGATGTCGATGCGCTTCTTCACTTCGTCGTAGACGAACTCTCCGCGCTCGACCTTCGCATCGAGGAAGCCCTGACCTTCGTAGATGTCGCGAAGCAAAGCCAGGTCGTCCTCCACGGCCGACTCATCATAGTAGTTCGGGAAGAACAGGATCCCCGGCGCATTGGTCAGTCGATTGCCGGTGATGAAGGTGTTGAGGTGCGTGTTCCCGTTCAGGACCATCCGCCGGATCTTGATGCGTTCGCGCTCGTCGATGTTGATGCGGATGGCAACCCCGGCGGAATCGCCCTCCCCCACCGACTCCACGTCAACATTGACGCGAACGTCCTTGAAGCCGCCGTTGCGATAGAAACTACCGATGTTGCGAATGGTGGCGGCGCGCACGCCGTTCGGCTGGATGTCGCCGATCTCATAGCCGAGCTCGGACAGGATCTGCTTACGGCTGAAGCGCACGTTGCCGACCACTTCGATCTGGCGTACCAGCGGATTCTCGACCACGGCCACCTCGACCGCGAGGCCGTCGGGAGCCTCCGTCCAGATGATGCGGGACGCGATGGGATCGAGCTTGCCGAAGTTCGACAGGGCCTGAAGGTCCCGGCGATAGGCTTGGCGCGTGAACTCGCCCCCTTGCTGGAGGGAGAGGATCCCCTCGATGTCGCTGGCGGGAACACGGCTGGTGCCCGTGACGTTCAGTTCGCGAATGATGGTTCCATCGGGCGGAAAAACAGCGGGAGCCGTTTGGGCCACGGCGACTGCCGACAGGGCAAAGGTGAGCAGCAGGAGCAGCAAAAGGCGAGCGAAGCGGAACACGACGGACCATCCCCGGAGGTTAAGGGAATGGACGGCGCTTCGCCCCGATCGGCGCAACTCGAAAGGGGCGAAGCAGAATCAGGTAGTCGGTTCGGCGACCGGCTTGGTCTCGGGCTTCTCCTCGGCGCCGACAAAGCGGCCCATCGCTCCGAGCACGCGGGAGATGTCGTCGCCGATCATGTAGAGGGACGGCACCAGCAGCAGCGTGATCGCCGTTGCGAAGACCAGTCCGTAGCCGAGCGAAATCGCCATCGGGATCATGAAGCGAGCCTGGCGCGAGGTCTCGAAAATCATCGGCGCCAGGCCACCGAACGTGGTCGCGGTGGTGAGCAGGATGGGGCGGAAGCGTCGGATGCCAGCATCGTGGATGGCCTCGAACGCCGACCGACCCAGCGCCCGCTGCTCGTTCGCATAGACGATCATGATGAGCGCCGAATTGATGACCACGCCCGAAAGCGCAATGATTCCCATGAGGCTGATCACGCTCAGGCTGTAGTTCATCAGCAGGTGGCCACAGATCGCGCCCACCACGCCGAAGGGAATCGCGATCATCACAATCAGCGGCTGGAAGTAGCTCTTGAAGGGGATGGCAATCAGGCTGTATAGACAGATCAGCGCCAGGATGAAGCTCCCGCCCAGGCTGCCGATGGACTCACGCATGTCCGACTGGGATCCCGCATAGGTCCATGTCAGGCCCGGATAGTCCTTCATCAGCTGCGGGAGCACATCAGCCTGAAGCGACGCCATCACCTGGTTCGTCTGGTCGTTGGGGGTCACGTTGGCGCTCACGTTGAGCGTGCGGCGGCCATCGGTTCGCGAGATGGACTGATAGGCTCGGCTGCGATTCACGTCAGCGATCTGGCGCAGCGGCACGTCGCCCCCGTTCGGCGTGCGGATCATCATCTGCTCGATGGTGTACTCCACCTTGCGATCGTCGTCCGGCAGGAACACGCGCACGGTCACTTCGTCGCGGGCGCGCTGCTGGCGGATGGCCTCGGAGCCTTCGAAGGCGGAGCGAATCTGGCGGGCCACTTCGGTCGAGGTCAGCCCCAGGCTGCGGCCCTCCGGCTTCAGGGAGAAGTCGTACTGGCGCTTGCCCGGCTGATAGCCATCGTCGATGTCGGACACATTGGGGAAGTCGGCCAGCAACGTGCCGAGACGCTCGGCTGCGGCTTCCAAACGGTCGACGCGCGCATGGGAAAGCTGCACGGTCAGCGATGCGCCCGAGCCCGGGCCACCGCGGTCCGCCTCGAATCGGAGCAAATCCACGCCGACCAGCTCGCCCACTTCCTTGCGCCATTCGGTGGTGAAGGCCGTGGTCGAGAGCGGACGCACGTCCGGGGGGGTCAGGTAGACGCGCGAGCGCACGGTGTTGCTGTTGATGCTGCTGTAGACACCAGTGACCAGGGCCTCGCCGCCGTGACGGGCCGCGACCGCGGTGGCGGCCTCCTCGATGCGGCGCTGAACCGCCTCCATGCGATGCAGCGGACTCCCCACGGGAAGCGTCGCGGTCACGTTCGAGTGATCCGCCTCCACGCGCGGCATCAGCGTCATTCCCATCCGCCCACTCAATGCGAAGGAAGTCATCAGGAACAGGATGGCCACGCTGACCGCGACCACCAGGTAGCGCAGGTGGATGCAGCCCTTCATGAACGGATCGAAAACCCGACGGATGAAGAACTGGAAGGAGAGGTCCACACCCCGCTGCAACACCATCAGGATCCGGATCAGCGGATTGCGCGACCGCGCGGAAAGGTGCGCGATGTGCGCCGGGAGAACGAAAAGACTCTCAATCAACGAGATGGTGAACACGGAGATCACGACGAACGGAATCACCGCCCAAATCTTTCCGAACGTCCCGGGGATGAACGCCAACGGGATGAAGGTCACACAGTTGGTCAGCACGCTGAACAGCACCGGAACACCAACGTCCTTGGTCCCGCGGATGGCTGCCTCCAGGGGCGGCACACCACTGACGCGCAGGTCGTGGATGTTCTCGCCCACCACGATGGCGTCATCCACCACGATGCCGAGCGCGATGATGAACGCAAACATCGAGATCATGTTCAGGCTGATGCCAAAGAACGGCAGGATCAGGAACGAGCCCAGGAACGAGGTCGGGATGCCCATGGTGACCCAGAACGCGAGGCGCGGCTCCAGGAAGAGACCGAGCACCACCAGCACCAGAATCAGGCCCATTCCCATGTTCTTGAGCAGCAGGCGGAGACGATCGCGATAGACGAGGGAGTTGTCGTCGTTGATGGCGAGATGAATGCCCGCAGGCAGGGTTGACTCGATGGTGGACACAGCCTCGCGAGCCGCGGTGGCCACGCTGATCGGGGTCTCGTCGCCGATTCGGTAGATGCTGATGCCGATGGCGCGACGCCCGTTGTAGCTGGCGAAGTTGTCGCTGTCCTCAAAGCCCTCGCGCACCTCCGCCACGTCGGACAGCAGCACGACGCCGCCTTCCGGGGTGGTCAGCACGGGGATGGTGGCGAACTCGCGGGCCACGTTGCGGCGCTCGTTGAAGCGCACGAGAATCTCACCGCCTGAGGTGTCGATGCCGCCAGCGGGAACCTCGACCGCAGTGCGGCTGACCACCGTGGCGACGTCCTGAAGCGTCATGCCGTAGGAGCGCAGCGCGTCCATGTCGGGCATGATGTGGATCTCAAAGTCGCGGGCGCCGTCGAGCTCCACCTGCGTGATGCCATCGGTTTGCAGGAGCTTGTCCCGCACTTCCTCCGCCGCATGGCGAAGTGCCCACTCGGACGCCTCGCCGTAGACCTGAATCTCCATCACGTCACGACGACGCGAGGCGAGGGTCACCTCCGGCTCCTCTGCATCGAGCGGGAAAGTGGTGATCCGGTCGACCTGCTGTTGGATGTCCTGATAGACCTTCTGCGAATCGGCGCCGGGGTTGTACTCGATCTGGACGCGCGCGGATCCTTCGTTGGCGGTGGATGTCACCTCCACCACGTTCTCGACCCCGCGAACCGCTTCCTCGATCGCCAGGATCACGCCCTGCTCGACTTCGGCAGGGCTGGCGCCGGGATAGCGAACGGAGACGGTGACCGCGTCGAGGGTGAACTCGGGAAAAACTTCCTGTTTGATGTTGAAGGCAGAGAACAGGCCACCGACCAGGAAGAAGAGCATCAACAGGTTGGCGGTCACATGATTGCGCGCCATCCAGGCCATGGCGCCGTGCCCCTGAGGGGCCCCGGGAGTTGGCGTCGGATCACTCATGGCGTACCTCCCTTCGGATCACGCACGGTGGGCTCGCTCTCGGCAACGGTGGCGGTCGCGACCGGCACGATGGGGGCGGCCACGGCGGAGTCCTCGCCCACCGCGTCCCGTGCATCCGGCTCATTCGTCCGGAGTCCCATGCCGTTGACCGGGATCGACAAGTCGGAGGTCACCAGCAATTCGCCCGGCGCGATTCCCATGCTCACCAGCACCTCCTGGCGACCCCTCCATGTCACCTGCACGGGGCGGATGTCCAACTTCCCCCCGGGCGTCATGATCCAGAGCGAATCGTTCTCGCGCATGTAGTCACGTGGCACCGCCGCCACGTTGTCGAGCGTCCGTCCCTGTATATACGCCCTCAGGTAGCCGCTCAGCAGCAACGGCGGCAGGTCCGCATTCTCTGGCTTTAGGCAGATCGGATCGTCCACCTCAACGATGAGCTGTGCGAGGCGACTGGTGGAGCTGACCGAGCCCGAGAGGCGCGCGGCGCGTCCCACGCGGTAGGTGTCCGGCCCCCACGCAGCGCGGTTGTATAGACGAACCTCCGAACCCGGACCGCCGTTGTCGGCCAGTTCGATCCACCGGAGGTCATCGAGCGGGATTTCCAGCTCCACCCAAAACTGATCGGTACCGACGAGCGATGCCGCTCCCGTATTCGTCGTGATGTTGGCGCCCAGCTCAACGGATTCACTCAGGACCATCGCGTTGAAGGGCGCCTTCAACTCCGTGCGCTGCAAGTCGAGGCGGGCGATCTCGATGGCATTCCTGGCTCGCGCCAGTTCCGCCTCTGCCTGGGCCAGTTGGGGCTTGCGAAGAACCAGCGCCTCCTGCTCGGGACTGATGGTACGATTGAGCGATTCCAACTCCTGCCGCGCAATCTGCTGCTGTCCGCGTTCGATCTGGAGGGCACTCTCCGCCTGCGCCAGATCGGCCTCGCGCTGCAGGAGCGTCAGTTCGTAGTCGGCCTTCTCGATGCGGAGCAGCGGATCTCCCTGCCGAAGGCGACCGCCCGCAACCAACGCATCGTTGATCCATTCAATGCGACCGGAGACCTGCGGCGTGATCGACAGCGAGCGCGCAGCCTTGACGGTACCCATGACCTCCACCTCGACCTGGTGCGCGCCGACGGTGAGCGGCGAGACCTCGACCAGACGCGCCGCATCCGGGCCGCCCGAGTCGGTGCGTCGCTTGGCCTGCGGGGCGGTTTCCATCAGGTACTGTGCCCCCTGATAGGCCCCCACGACCACCGCAATGGGGAGCACCACGCCGGTCAGACCGACGAAGAGGAAGCGCACGACGCCACGGACGGCGCTTGGTTTCTTGTTTTGGGAAGAAGAAGTCATTTCTGGCGCATGTCCTTAGAGAGGCAAAGGGTAGTCGTTCTTGGTGGCCGGTTCGGGCTTCGCGGCGGGTTTCATTTCCCAGCCCCCCGCCAGCGCGCGGCACAGGTCCACCCGACGGAGGATCATGTCGCGGCGGGCGGTGAGCAGTTCGCGCTCAAGGCCCTGCACGGAGAGCTGCGAATCGAGCACGCGGAGGTAGTCCTCAGAACCGACTAGATACTGACCCAGAGTCCGGTCCTGCACCTGGCGCGCGAGCGCCAGTTGGCGCTCGATGGAGGCAACCACCTCGATCTGGCGGGCTTCGGTGTTGAGTGCATCTTCCACTTCGCCGAGCGCTTCCAGAATCGCCTGTCCGTAGTCATTGAGGCGCTCAGCGGCGAGAGCGCGCTGGCGAGCCACCTCCGCCTTCCGGGCACCGGCGTCGAAAATCGGCGCCGCCACATTGCCCGCGACCGACGCCAACCAGTTATCGAACAGGTCGCGCCACGTATTGCTGGTGGTGGAGTAGCTCGCCACCAGACTCAGCCGCGGGTAGCGATCCGCCAATGCCGAGGCAACGCGCTGGTCCGCGGCGCGCACGGCGAGGAAGGCCGACTTCACATCGGGCCGCGATTGGATCAGCTCGGAGGGGACTCCCTCCTTGGGAAGCGGCGGCAGCGGAATCAATTCGCCCGAGGCGCCATACTGCGCCTTGTCCGGTGTGCGCCCGAGCAGGATGGCCAGATCGATTCCCAGCGATCGGATTTCGGCCAAAACCCGTTCGCGGTCCTCGCGACGGGCCTCCACGAGTTGGCGCTGCTGGAGCACGTCGGTGGCTGCGGCCTGCCCCATGTCGAAACGCCGCTCGATCTGGCGCAGGGTCTCGGAGGAGATTTCAATCTGCGACTGAAGCAACTCTCGCTGACCGACCTGCTCCTGAAGCTGATACCAGGTGGTCGCCACCCCGGAAGAAAGGGTGATCGCCGCAGTGCGCAGGTCCTCGGCGGTGGCCTCGCGGTCAAGCGACGCCGCGTTGCGGAGCGACCGAACCCGGCCCCAGAGGTCCACTTCGTATTCCGCCACAAGACCAACGGACTGGGTGCGGGAACTGCGGATGTCCGGCCCGCCTCCGCGACTATCCGCGTAGCGCTGCTGGCGCCAGCCGTACTCAGACCCGGCCCGCGCGTCCAGCGTGGGCAACAATGGCGCGCCCGCTGCCTTCCGCCGCGCGTCCGCCTGCTCCAGGCGATTCCACGCGCTCCTGAGAGTAAAGCTTCCCTCCATCGCTTCCTTCATGAGGGCGTTCAGTTCCCCGTCCTCAAAGGCTTCCCACCAACGCTCCTGCGGAGCTGCCTCTCCGCTGGCGGAAAACGTCGCGGGGATGGCCAGAGGTGGTTCGACTGTTCGTGTCTTGGTCGAACAGGCGCCCAGAAAGATGATCCCGGGCACAACGACGGCCAGCGGCCATGTCGGGCGTTTGTTCAATGCGTTCTCCCCATTCGAATGGGCTGGTTGTCCCGGGACTCTGCGCAAGCGGAGGCCGTGCCGGGCAAGGGCAAGCTTTGGAGCCGACGTCACATTGACTATAACCCAAGTAAAATCAAAGAAATGGGCGGGAGGCCGCAAGACCTCCCGCCCGGGTTTTGCCACATTTTTGCGCAGTCCACAATTTGCGCCCCGAAGGGCCGTTGGGCGACTTCGCCCCAAGTGCGTCATGAGCGCGCAGAGAGGGGGTTACTCTCTGGCTCCGCCTTGCAACACGGCGCGGAGCTTTTCCACCTTGGGCAGCGCCACGCCGCGCACATAGGGCTGGCGCGGATTGCGGCACACGTAATTCTGGTGGTAGGCCTCCGCCGGATAGAACTCCTTGAGCGGTTCGAGCGTCGTCACGATCTTGCCGGAGAAGACCTTGTCCTTCTCCATCTCCGCGATCAGCTTTTCCGCCGCCGCCTTCTGCTCCTCGTCCGCATAGAAGATCGCGCTGCGGTACTGCGTCCCGGTGTCGTTCCCCTGACGGTTCAGGGTCGTCGGGTCATGGGTCGCGAAGTGGAGCCGCAGCAGCGCCTCGTAGTTCACCTTGGCCGGGTCGTACAGTACCTCGACCACCTCGGCGTGGCCAGTTTCGCCCGTGCAGACGTCCTTATAGTTGGCCGTCTCCGCGGAACCACCCGCATAGCCGCTGACCGCGTCGATTACCCCATCAATTTCCTCGAAGACCGCCTCGACGCACCAGAAGCAGCCACCCGCGAAGACTGCCTTCGCGATCTTCGCCGGGGCGACGTCCTCGCCGTTGGCGGCCAGATCCGCGTCCGCCACAAAGCGCAGCGACTCCGAGTTGAGGCAATAACGCATTCCCGTCGGCTTGGGGCCGTCGTTGAACAGGTGCCCCAGATGGGCGTCGCAGCGGCGGCACAGGATTTCTGTGCGGACCATGCCGTAGCTCATGTCGCTGCGCTCGAGGATGTTCTCCATCGCCGCCGGTTGGAAGAAGCTGGGCCAGCCGGTCCCCGACTCAAACTTGGCGTTGCTTTCGAAGAGCGGCAGCCCGCAGCTCCCGCACAGGTAATAGCCGTGCTCCTTGTTCTTCAGCAGGCCGCCGCAGAACGCAGGCTCGGTGCCGTGACTGCGCATGATGCGGAACTGCTCCGGCGTGAGGATCTGCTTCCACTCCTCGTCCGTCTTCACGACCTTGGGAATATGAACGATCTCGGAGAGCTTACCTTCACGGGTGAGCACCCGAACGTGTACCATTTCGTCCTGCTTTGCCTCGGCCATGACCGGCTCTCCTTTCAGTTTCATGCCCTCCACAAGGGCGGGATCCACTTTCCCTTCCGCACCAGCAGGGGACCAAAGCAGTCCCGCCGCGAGCACCAGGGCCAGGCCCACAAGGGCCACCATCAGTACTTTTGCCATCATGTCTCAACCACCTTTCCGGGCCGGAGCCCGATCGCTTCGCCCAGAGGAGGGAGCGATATTCAAGCCACCGCATCCGGACTTCGGGTAATCTTGCCCGTTGCAGGTTAGGCGGGCGATGGGCCGCGGGGACAAATCGTCAATCGGGGCGGGGGACGCTGTCGCGCGAAACCGGGCGGGGCTGATACTGGAAGCCATAACCGGCTCCGTACCCGCCACCGTATCCGCTGGCGCGGCGGGTGCGCGGCTGGTTGTAGATCACACCGAGGATCATTGCCCCGAGCGAGGTGTACTTGCTCGCCACCAGTCCCAGCAGGTCGATGGCGGTCCGTCCCTGACGCACGACCAGGCAAACGCCGTCGGCCACCTTTGAAACAACAAGCGAGTCAGCCATGGCGTGGCTCGGCGCCGAGTCGAGAATGATCATTGCGTAGTGGTTGCGCAGATCCGCGATCAGCTCGCGCATTTCCGCACTGTCCAGCAGGTTGATCGGCGCCGGGACCGCGTTGCCGGCGGGGAGGATGTCGAGGTTATCGACCCCGGTGGCCTTGATGGCTTCCTCCCGGGTGACCTGACGGGTCAGCAGGTCGGTCAACCCCGGGTGGCGGTTCTGCTCGAAATACCGGTGCGACGTGGGGCGCTTGAGGTCCACGTCGATGAGCAGCACCTTGCCGACCCCGGCCTGCGCCGTGGTGATGGCCAGGTTTGCCGCGATGGTCGACTTCCCTTCCTGGGGCAGGCAGCTGGTGATGAGGACCACCTTGGGCGGCTTCGAGGCAATGCTGTACAGGATCGACGTGCGGACGTACTGAAGGGCCTCGCGCTGGACCTCGGTGCTCTTGGCGTCGAGTCGCGTTGACCGCCGGGTGCTCCGCCCAACGATGCCGCGAGCCATGGAGGGAACCAGGCCGAGGGTGGGCAGGCCGAGGCGCTCCTCCACAATCGAAGGAGTGCGAATCGTCCGGTCGGCGAAGTCGAGCAGCAGCGCCAGGCCGAGCCCCGACGCGATGCCAAGCGCCAGCCAGCCGAGCAGCGTCCGGTTTACCGACGGAGCCGATGGAACGCGGGGGATCGAGGCGCGGCTCACAATCGCCACATTCGACTGCGCACCTTCGCCAACCACTTCCAGCCGCTGATAGGAATCCAGCAGGGTGGTGAAGATCGTCTGCGAGGATTCGACCTCACGGGTCAGGATCCGATAGGTGATCATCCGCTCCTGCAGGTCGCCGATGGCCTTCTTCTGTTCATCAAGCATGGCGCTCAGCTTGTCGCGCTTGAGCCGCGAAAGCTCCAGGCGCGCCTGCACCTGCGACGCGGCCTTTTCCTCCATCTGGCGGAGCTGCTCGTCGAGGCTCTTGATTTCCCGTTCAAGCTTCACGAGGGCGGGGAAGTCGCGCTCGTTCTCGGCGGCCAGGTTCCCCTTCTGGATCGCCAATTCGGTCTGGCGCTGGCGAAGCTGGTTGTAGAAATCGTCGCGCTCCAGCAGAACAGAACGGACGTCCTCCTTGCTGGTGGCTTCGCTTTCGGCCTCCAGGTTCACAATCTCGATGCCGAGTTGCTGGACCTGATTGTTCAGGTCGGACATGGTCTGGGTCATGATCTCGAGGTTCTTGTCGAGGACCCGCATGTCGGCCTGTCCGCTGAAGTCGTAGACGCTCCGCTCGGCGCGGTCGAGGCGCTCCTTGGCTTCCTTGATCTGCTGATCAACGAAGGTGCGGGCGGAGGAAACGAGGGCCCGGCGATCGGAGTCGAGGCTCCGGATATACTGCTCGCAGAAGGCGTTGGAAAGTCGCGCGGCCCGCACCGGGTCACCGGCCGTGTAGCGAACCTCGATCAACTTGGTGTTCGGGCGATGCACCACCTGAAGGCCGTTGAGGTAGCCCTTCACGCGCTCCTCATGCCGGATGATCTCGTCGTCGATGACCTTCGTTGGTGTCGCCACGATGCGCGCCCGGATGGAACGGGTGGTGTCGATCCAGAAGGAATGCATGCGGTCGATGATGCCACGCTCGGGCGCCGGTGAGGACGAGGCCGGGGCGGTCTCCTGGCCGAGGGACTGGATCACCAGTTCGGCCACGGCGGGGCTCCGGACAAGTTGCACGGCAGTGGCAATTTCATCGCGCTGGTAGAGGAGCGAGGAACGCTCGCCCAGATCGACCAGTTGCTGGGACCGCGGTTCGTACTTAAGCACCGCCGTGGCGGTGTAGCTCGGCGGTGTGCGGCGTAGTTGCAGGACGCCAATCATCAGGGCGACGGCAACCAGCAGGACCACCAGATAGAAGCGCTGCCAGACAATCCGGACATAGTGCCACGGATCGGATAGGGGGGCGTTTGCGGAGGGGGCTCTGTCGTTGGTCGGATTCGGCATGGCAGGGTGGATACAGGGGCCGAAAGAGTGCCGTCAATCGTTCGCGCCATGCGGGTTGCAAATTAGGGATTTCCCCCGCTGACCGCCGGAGGGCAGATGGGACATGATCCTTCGCGTGACCGGACACAGCATGGAGCCGTTTCTCCCCCGGGGCGTGCGGGTACTCGTGCGCCCCGGTCCGGCGCGCCCCGGCGACGTCGCGGTGGTCCGCGACGCCGAGGGCATGCTGGTGGTCCATCGCATCATCTCAAGTGACGTGCGGTCGATGACACTCCAGGGGGACAATCATCCCCTCCCGGATTATCCGGTCGACCTGGACAAGCTGCGCGGGGTCGTGTCTGCCGTTGAGTTCTCACCCGGAAAATGGGAGTGGTATCCCCGGTGGGCGGGATGGATCGCCGCGTCCCTGACGGAGATTCGTCCCGGTATTCTGCGCCAATTGCTGCTCAAGCTCCTGCACGGGATCGCGCGACGCGTGGCACGGGCAGTGCCCCCCCCCAGACAGAAATCCAACCGCAAGAGAAGGGAGCCGACCATTCCCAGACGCTTCGAATATCAGGCGATAGGCGACGAAACCGCCGTCTATGACACGGCCACGGGCGACGTGCATTTCCTCAACGCCACCGCAGCCTGGATCCTCCAGCGCGCCTGCGAGGGAGCCGAGCCCGACTCGATTGCGGAGGAAATGACACGCCGGTTTACGGATGTTGCTCTTGACCGGGCCTGTGCCGACGTAGCAGCTTGCATCGAAGACATGAAGGCGAAGGGTTTGATCACTCGTGCGGAACCACACTGAACCGACGATGGACCAGGAAAAGAATGCGACCCCCGCTGGCTCTGAAGCCGGCGCAGCGTCGGTGTCTGTGACGCCCGCCGCGAAGTATGTCGCTCCCCGAGTCATCACCAGCTCCGCCGACGAGCTCCGCGCCAAGGCGCCCGCCGTCAACGCCTGCGGCAGCTACGTGCTTGTGGACACCCTCTGACGTCTCACACACGCTACACCGTCTCGGTCGCTGGTTTGGCGATTGAGTTTTCCGAATACCAATCCTCCACCACCCGATGCTACCTGGATGGTCTTCTCGTCGAAGACCCCCGGCGCGGCGATGCGTCTGTCGTGATCGACGGTGAAACGGTGAGTTGGCTCATGGGCCACGAGGAACATCGTGTCCATCTGCCCGCAGCCGAGCTCGCCCCTGCGTTTGCGATGATGGCCATCGGACATCTGCTCGAACAGCGCCAGCCGCCCCTCATTCAATTGCACGGAAATGGTCTTGTTGGTCGGCACGGCGGGCTCGTGCTGCTGGTCGGAGGATCCGGCGTTGGCAAGTCCACGCTCTCCGGCTTGCTCCCCGACTCTGTCCTGGTCACGGAGGACCTCCTCATCCTCGAGCCCTCCAGTCGCCTGCTGCATCCGTTCCCTCGCGCCGCGGCCCTGAAGCAACCAAGCGCAACGTCGCGCGGTGAGGCTCTCCGCCTCGATGGCCGCACGGTCTATCTGGAGCAACGGGCGCACGTCGTGACCGAGCCTATCCGACTGGCCGGTGCGCGTGTCATCCTGCTGCGGCGTCCCCAACCAGAGGACACGCCCTCGTCGCAACGCATGGCCTTCTCGTCGCTGCCAGAAAGCCTCAGGCGCGAGTTGGAGGAAGAGGCCGGAGCGCCGTTGCAGACCGTCCGGGGATCGAATTCCGTCGTGGTCGAATGGTCCTCGACCTCCCGCCCCGAGGTCCTCGCGCGGGCAGGCACGCTGGCTCTGAAACACGGGGCCTTTATGCTGGGAACGGGAGACGCGCGCGCGAGTGCCCCGCCCGCGCACGAGCCCGCCATCCGTTCGCTCAAAGGGTCGGAAGCGCTCCCGGCGCTCCTCCCCCACCTGCGTCGCTACGGGGCCCCGGCAAGGGAGCATGGACGCTGCCTGATGCAACTCGCAGGACTGTTCACCGATGCGGAATTCCACGAGCTAACCGTGGGAGGGACACCGCAGGACACGGCCGCTCTGATCAGAGGACTGGCCCAGGGGCGCTGATGCGTCAACGCATGGGCCCGCGATCAACGCTTCCCAGGTTGTTGCTTAGCTCTTCCTGGCGGTGCCCGCCACCTTGCGGAACACCTGACGGATGATCCATTGCCACGGTTCCACGTCTGCCTTCCCGAGACGGAGCAGCTGGCCCAGCGAAACCGTCTGCTGGCTCCGCAGGAACAGTCGGAGGAACACCAGCAACAGCAGCAGGTTGCAGGTGGCCACCACGCCCGCCACGGCAGTCAGGCTGCCGAGCCCCATCGCCCACCAGGCGCCGAGCGCCTGCAGCGGCACGATGGCCCAGGTGGCCAGCATCGGCACCCGCGGCTTCCCCAAATGCCCCGTGAAGAAGTTCGCCAGCATCCAGCTGCAGTTGCCAAAAAGTCGCCCGACCAGGAAGACGATGAAGGGCAGGATCGCGCCGGAAAACTCCGCTGTATAGACAACCGGAATGATCGGGCTGGCGGCGGCCCCGACCAGGATCAGTAACAATCCAAGCGCCAGCATCTGGCGGAAGCACTGGGCGGTCAGGAGCGCCGCCTCGTCCGTGGGAAGCGCACCGAGTTGGGCATAGGCGCTGCGGGTGAGCGCCTGCGGGAAGATCTGGGTCCGCTGTGTCAGCGAGGCCGCAAGCGTATAGACACCGAACGCCGCCATTCCACCGCCCACCAATTGCACGAAGTATTGGTCCACGCGCTGGCCGATGTTGCTCCCGAGGTTCCCGAACCAAACCCAGCCGCCAAAGCCCAGGAACTCGCGCACCGCACCGATCTTGGGGTCCTTCCATCGTGCGCCGCGGAATAGCAACATGCACCAAAGGGCGAAAGCCCCGAGGATCACCAGTCCGTAATACGTCAGCGTCAGGACGTGGACGACGCTCGACGACTCGCTCCCCACTGTATAGACAAGCAGCAGCACCATGCCGAGGTTCTGGGCGAAGTTGAAGCACAGCTCATAGACGGCGCGCGTCCGCACCGCACCGATGCCGATCAACATGCCATAGGCACCCGACTGATAGACCCAGAAGGGAAGCGCGAAGGCGATCGCCAGCAGGCCGTGAAGCTTGAGGCCGGGAAAGATCGTGGCGCGAATGGTCTCGTGAAACAGCCCCGCAACAGCGGCGGCCACCACAAAGAGCGCCGTGCACAGGCAAAGCACGATGGAATGGATCTCGGAGAGTCGGCTCCGGTCGCGGCTCAGAAGGCTGGAACAGGAGAGTTCCATCCCCATGTTTGCCAGGCTGAACATCAACTGCCCGACAAAGGTGGTCGCGTAGACGTACTGGCCCCGTCCCTCGTCGCCCAGAAACCGGGCCAGGACGACTCCAGCGCCCAGGCTGAAGAGGATGCCAATGACCTGGGCTGCGGAATCGGTGGCGGTGTTTCTGGCAATCGAGCTCATGCGATGGCGTCAGGCACGCATGGAACGAACGGCATCCACCACGCTGGGGGTAACAACGGTCTTCTCGTCCATGACGAGTGGCTCGCGGGCCATGATCGCCTGCCGGAGGTCCTCAACCGTGACAACCTGACGGGGGCGGTGAAGCGGTCCGAGGCGTTGCTTCGCGCCGATGGCGGCCACCTTGGCGCGGCGATCCGCGTACTTGCCGGGGAGAGCCTGGGTATCAAGGAACAGACGGACGATCTCGCGTGCGGTTGCTGCCCCGATGATCATGGCCCCGATGCAGAGCGCATTCGCCCCGCCGTGTTCGCGAGCCAGCTTGGCGCTGACAGTGTCGTTGCACACCGCAGCAAAGACCCCGTGGAACATGTTGGCGACCATGCCGCTGGGGTAACCGGCGCCGTCGATGAAGATGGCGCGGTCAAAGCGCCCTGCGCCGAGGGCTTCGGCGGCCGGACCCACGTGATCCGAAACGTCCGCCGCGGCCTCGCTGTTGCAGCCAAAGTCCTCGACGGTGTGGCCCGCCTTCTCCAACTCCGCAACGATCAGCTTCTTCAGCGGGAAACCCGCATGATCGGAGGCGACAGCTAGACGGAACGGCATGGGGCGGTGCTCCTGGGCAACGGCAGTGGCTCTAATGAAACGGGTCGTGGCGTGAGACGATAGGGAAAAATCAACCGCGGGAAAGGAACTCGCCCGAGCCGTCCGCCGGTGCAATGGTCATGGCGTGGATCAGGGCCATCTCCATGTCGACGCAAACATCGCTCGGCTCAAGTTCCTCGGGCGCCGCGACGCGGAGTTGTGTGAACTCCTGCTCGTTCAACCCGGCCAGGATCAGACGGCGCCCCTGTCGCTTCATCAGGCTGATCACGGCGCGCACGTCCATGGCGGCATTGATGTCGAGCTGAGCCTCGTGACCAAGATCCAGGATCACGACGCGAATCTTGGGCGGCAGGCGATCGGCCCAGGCGAGCAGGTTCGGCATGCGATGCGACGCCCCACGGCGACGGGTGTCCTTGTGGACGTGGTAGATGGCGAGGGTCGCGGGCAGGTCCAGACCCGCCGAATCGTCCATCAGCTCCGACTGCTCGATCTCAGCGATCGGCAGCACTGTGTCCTGGATGACGATCCAGACCAGGAAGAGGACCGGTGGCACCATGACCCAGCGCGGAATGGCGCCGTACAGCAGCGTGCCCAGCGTCCCGCCGAGCGCGAACGATCCCATGATGGCAATCAGCAACAGGATGCGTCGCGTCGAGGGGTGGTTTCGGGCGCTGCGAAGGACCATCCGCGCCCCTTCCCGCGTGCTCACGTTACGACGCTTGTCCCACGCCCAGAACGTGAAGAGCGCCGAGTCGAGACCCAGGTCGGTCAACACGCCCGTCACGTGCGTCGTGCGAACAACACCGCTCGAAATACGGGTAATCGTGGCGTTCTGCAGCCCCATTGCCGCGGCCGCCGTTCCGACCAACAGGTACTGAATCAGTCCATACTCCCCCGGGGAGGGGACCGCGTAGGCGTTCAGGCCGAGGCCGAAGAGGAAAAGCAGCGCAGCCTGCAGAGCCGTCGGCAGCACATAGATCGATTCCCAGCCGCGACGCCGCGCGTACTCCTGGAACAGCCCCGAAATCGTCGCCCCGATGTAGAAGGCCACCAGGATCGTTGTCGCAAGGATCGCGAGACCCCACTTCGCCTCGACCAGATCGAGCCCGAACTGGGAAGTGGTCCCGGAGACGTGAGAAGTGGGGACACCAAAGGCAATGATGCTGACGACGTTCGTATAGCCGGCAATCCAAGCCAGCGTCACGGCGAGACGCGCTTGTTGTTCAAACGAATGGGCCTGCGCGATAAGCATGAAGGGTCGTCAAGACAGGGGGCAATGCGCGAGG
Source organism: bacterium (assembly GCA_016125005.1). Classification (GTDB taxonomy): domain Bacteria; phylum Sumerlaeota; class Sumerlaeia; order SLMS01; family SLMS01; genus WGMQ01. The sequence goes on from WGMQ01000026.1 coordinate 146,516, forward strand.
CTTCGCGCCCGGAACTCCGCGGGTCGAGGGAAACCACAAGACTCCGGGTAACAGCAGTGATAAACTGGAGGGCAGAGATGGAGCTGGTGATCGGATTCGAACCGATGACCTGCGCATTACGAATGCGCTGCTCTGCCAACTGAGCTACACCAGCTCCGAAGCCACAGCGATTGCCGTGGGAGGGGGATAGAGCGGCAAATCGACCGCGGGTGTCAAGCCCTACGGCGGGAAAAAAGGCACCGATTGGTATCGTCAGAAGGCCATCCAGAAATCGCCGGGGCTTGGCGGGGCAATGAAGGCAGGGTACCAGATGATGTCGTAGGGCGTCCCGCTGTTGTCACCGGTGACACGGAGGTAGTAGTTCCCGGGCGGCAGGCCCTCGGTGCTGGGGAGTTCCTGCCAGCCGCCGATGTCGTAGGAGGTGGCCAGCACGTTTCCGTCTTCGTCCAGGAGGGTCATTTCGAGCCCACCGGGCGTAGTGCCACCCTTGCCGGCCGTGAGGGGACGAAGGTAGCCCGATATCGCGTTCTGCCCTTCGGTCAGGCGCACGAGGAAGAAATCCACGTCGGTCTGCACGAAGGGCGGCAGGATTTCGCCAGTGAACTGGGCACCGATCCAGGCCACGTCGAAGGCGTCGACGGCCACGTTGTTCGGTTCTTCCGGTTGGCGGGCCTCGCGCGAGAAGGTCTCCACCTTGATGTCGTAGCGCGTATACTCATCAGTACCGCTGACGAGCAGGTGGTAACGCCCTGGCACCACGGTCCCCTGGAGCTGGATCGCCTCGTAGCCACCATCGTCCACGCCGCCGCCCTGGGTCTGCGTCGCAGTAGCGATCCGAGTCAGGTTCGCGTCGTAGAGCTCCATGGTCGTGCGGCCGTTGAAATCGAGCTGGAACTTGAGCGCCAGCAGCGAGTTCGCTCCCTCGGCAACATCGAAGGAGTACCAATCCGCATCGGCCTGCACCAGTGGACCGCCCAGCGTGGTGGACAGCCACTTGTTCTGGTCGCGGGCCGCGATTGCCCGTGCCTCGAGGGCGTTGTCGTTCGGCTCGTCCCGGTCATCTTGCTGCGAATTAAAGCCGTAGAAGACAAGGTCGTAGCCGCGCCCTGTGTAGCTGCTCTCATACACACGGACGTAGTAGCGCCCCGCCCCGCCGGAGAGCGCCCAGACGAAGGTCTGAAGGTCCGTCGGGGAGGAAGTGTCCACAAGGGTGCCCGCGCTGTCGTAGAGTTCCAACTGGAACGGGGCGCTACCCGGGCGAGGGAGCAGTTTGACATCAACGGAATCGTCCGTGCCACTGACGTCAAAGGCGAACCAATCCTCGTTGTATAGACGCAATGTCCTTGAACCCACAATGCCGCTGGCAACGAGTCGCGCTGCCTCCCGTGAATCGTTCGGCTCGAACTCGTCGTCGGGCGGCTGCGTCACCGTGATGCGCTGCGAGTAGAGGGTGGTGTTGTTCCCTTCGTAGTCGTCAGTGGCCAGGCCGTTTCGCGAGACGATGGCACCGGTGAAGTAGGTGCCCGGGGGAACCGACCCCGGAACAGTGGTGGAGAAGCTGAGTTCCTGAAAAGACTCGGCGCCCAGAGAGGCAACGGTCAGCGTCCCGATCAGGTAGTCCGCGGGCGTGATGTTGAAATCGGTCGATAGGAAGAAGCGCACCCGCACATCGTTCTCGGCGGCGGTCCCGTTGTTGACCACGGTCAGGGCATCGTAACTAAGGCTCTGCGAGTACTCGTCGGCGATGAGGGTGGGCGGCGTAACCTCTCCGCCGTAGAGCCCGCCATTGGCGCGGTAGCTCTCCACACCGACGTCGCGAATGTTGATGACGGGCGTTTGACTGCCATAGGCCTGACGGAGGAACTGCACGTCGTTGGGCTGTAGGCCGAAGCCTGTCTCCCAGACGCGCGAATCGAGGAGCCGATAGCCCGCATGCATGACCGTCGGCACGGGGTAGTCGTAGGTCTCCACAAAGGTGCCCGTCTGGTTGCCCCAGGAGTGACCAAACTCATGGTTCATCACGGCACGGAAGCTATACACTGTGTTGTTCGTCCACTGATCGAAATGATTGGCGGTGAAGTTGAAGTTCGCATTCACGGCGATGTCGGTTTCCACCAGGCGCCGGCACGGTGCCTCGCCCGGCTCACGAAGCGTCCAGCAAACCGCCAGCGTGCTTGCCCCCCAATCGGACTCGAATGCGGCGCGGTAATCCGTGTCGTTCAACTCGCCGTGGTACTCGTTTCGTCCGTTCCGGAACGCATACGGCCCATTATTGGTGCGGATGCGATAGATGTCCATGAACTGGTTGTAGTGGGCCAGCAACTCCTCGTTCTGGCCGCGCGAGAAGGGGTCCTCGGACAACTCGAAAACGATCGGAAGGGTCTGATTGCCGCACCAGCCGGTCGCCCCGCCGGTCGTACCCTTCGTCACCGGTCCTGTAACGATGAGGGGTTGCGGCACGACACCCGCGGGCGTGGAGGGAACCGGGGATTCGCCCGCGTCCGCACTCGCGTCGGTGTTGCCGCGCGCCGCCACGATCGCGGCACAGAATGCCTTCTCATCGAGCGCTTCCACCGACGTCGAGACCGCCTTCAGCATCCCGTCGGGCGCCGCCTCCACAAACTGACCCGAAGCCGTTCGCACAACAGCGCGACCGCCCACGTTCTCCACGCGCCACAAGCCCTGCGAAGCACCGAGAAAAGGGGTCGCCCGCAGAAGGTCCACGCTTCCGCCGGTGGCCTCCTCGAAGAAGACGTAGCGCTCCCCCGGCGTCAGTCGCGGCGTCATGCACGACTCGACGGACCGCTCCCCCCACGTGCCACCCACCCAGCGCAGCGACCGCGAAGTCCTCGCACGATCGGATGCCGAAGCGGCGACCCACTCCACGGCGCCGAGCGTGGCGACGGTCTGAACCCCAACCGGGCCGTCCATCGGCAGACACTCGACCCTCTCAACGGTCGCTACATAGACCCGCCCAGCGTCTTCCGCAAGCTCCTCGAAGGAAAGAGGCGCGCTGTGGGAAAGTGCGTGGACGGGAACGAGAGAGAGAACCACGATAGAGCCAAGAACGGGAACGCGGGTACGCATGGGGCGCAGGAGAATCCTTGAGTCGGACGCTTGGGTGGCCTCACCGACTCACTCCCTATCGGAGAGTCGCGCGATTAACAAGCGGAGACGGAGATTACCAATCGGGCTCTGAATTGGATTCGATGGAGAGCCGCCCGGGAAGTCTATGGGAAAGTAGAACAACTCACGAGCAGTTACATGGTGCCGCGAAGCAGGAACGGTCAATCTTGCTCGACAGCGGCTCATTCGTGAGCCTACGCTCGCATCTTGCCAGAGAGAATCTATCTTCAACCATCGTTGCGAGAAAATGGCAGACCTTCCGGCTGACGATCTCGAACTTCCCGCGCAACCGACGGAGACCTTTCGTGGGTCGAGGCGTTTTCGCGAGACGCCAACTGCGTCCCTGACGGAGGAACAGGCTCGCGAAGCGATGACTTTTTCGACTCCCGGCGTCGCACGTCTGGGGGAGGCGGGGGGACGCCCCGCTCCCGACCACACGCGCTTCCGGCTCGGGCAGCTGATCGGCCGCGGCGGCGAGGGAGAAGTTTGGGAGGCAGTGCAGGTCAGCCTGGACCGCATGGTCGCGGTCAAGAGCGTCCGACCCGTCAGCAGCCCTGTTCACGACGAAAAGGAAAGCCTGCTCGAGAATATCCGCGCGCAGAATCTCCGCCAGGAAGCGCGCGTGGCCGCGGCGCTCGATCACCCAAATATCCTTCCCGTCTACGACCTGGCCGAGGACGACGACGGCCATCCTCTCATGGGGATGAAGCGGATTCGTGGGCGCCCCTGGTCGGCCCTCCTGCAGAAGGACTTTCTGGCCCTGTCCGTGGAAGATTTCCTCGAGCGCCATATCCCGATCCTGATCTCCCTCACGCAGGCCGTGGCGTTTGCCCATTCTCGTGGCGTCGTGCATCGCGACATCAAGCCATCGCAAGTCATGGTCGGAGAGTACGGCGAGGTTCTCCTGACCGACTGGGGTCTGGCAGTCGTTCTGGACCCGGTGCGGATCGAGGATCCGTGGCACCCCTACGACCCGGTGCTGGCCCCTTCGACACACCTCAGCGCGAACCCCGCCGGGACTCCGGCGTTCATGGCGCCGGAGCAGACCGCTTCCGACATGCGGGAGGTCGGCCCATGGACCGACGTGTATCTGCTCGGCGGCTGCCTCTTCATGATCCTCACCGGTCGCCCTCCTCGCGAGGGACGCGACTCACGACTGGTCTTCGATGAGGCATCGCGGGGCGTCCGCTCACCGCTTCGGGTTGCCGCGGGCACACGCCCTATGCCGCAGCCGCTCGCGGAACTGTGCGAGGATGCGCTCTCGCCCGATCGGCGCTCGATGGGTCTGACAGCGCCTATTTTTCAGGAACGCCTCCACCAGTTCCTTCTGGGCTACCCGAAGCGTCGCCGATCGCTGGAGTTGACCTTGGCCGTGCAGGAGGCGCTGGAGAATCGAAGGCTGGAGTACGCCGATTATGCCGCGCTGCTGAACGATCTGGAGTCCGCCCGCGCCCAGTGGGACGCCAACCCACGCGTCTCGGACCTGCGTGCACAGGTGCGGCTTGGCTTCGCCCGTCTGGCACTGCGAACGGGCGACCTGACCTTGGCCCGCCTGCAGGGAGAAGAACTCCCTCGCGGAGAGGCCCGGGTTACGCTGCTCGCCTCCATTGCATCGGCCGAGGCGAGCCGCCGCCAGCAGGCGCTGCACCGCAAGGTCGGCGCGATCATGATCATCTGCCTCCTCGTGCTCTCGATCAGCGCGTTTCTCGTCGCCCAACACCGCCAGCGCGTTGCCGAACTCCTGCGCATCGAAAGCGACAAGACCGCCGCTTTGGCCGAGGAACGCGCGAGCGAAGCCGCCGAGGCAC
>WGMQ01000030.1 GCA_016125005.1 bacterium
AGGGCAAGGCCGGATCCAGTGGAATTGCTGCTCTGCGTCTGATCCTCACCCAGGCCGATGAGGTACGGGCCATACTCGTAGCCAATCTCCTCCGTCTCGCACGCGATGCGGGTGCCACCATTGAGGTACTGCTTCTCCTCGTAGGCGGCGCCATCGCCGAGATCCAGCCGGAGCGGACGATCCACCGTGATGAGCGTTGAGCTTTGCGAGCGATACTTCGAGCCGCCATCGGCGCTTCGATACTCGATCGTTTCGATCATCCGATAGTGATGAACGTCCGACCCCGCAAGGCGACCGACGGCCGCAGAAATGGGAGCCGTGGCAGCCGACATGAAGATCATGCACGAACAAATGAAGCGAGAGGCCAGCATTGTGGTTTCCTCGGTTGCGCGAAATACGGGTAGGGCAAGTTGGCGCTACGTTCTTACCCCCTCCAGTCGATGGGCAAGTCGTTTCTTAACAAAAAGCAACATTTCGCACTAAATGAACCAGATCGGCGGGGGCGAATATCCCGTCCGCTATCCTTGACCCCGGGGGCCGCCGTCGCCCAGACACTCCCCCGCCAAAAACTCTGCCCAAGGATCAAGGTCCCCGTCATGTCCCAGCGTTCTGCCCTGCTTTCCGTTAGCGACAAAACCGGTCTCGTGGAGATCGCCCAGGCCCTCGCCAACGCTGGGGTCCGTCTCATCTCCACTGGCGGAACGGCCGCGGCGCTGCGCAAGGCAGGCCTCACCGTTCTGGACATCTCCGAGGTCACCGGCTTCCCCGAGGTCATGGACGGGCGCGTGAAGACCCTCCACCCTGCCGTCCACGGCGGCCTGCTCGCCCGCCGCGATGTCCCCGAGCACATGCAGGTCCTCACCGACCACGGCTTCTCCACCATCGACTTCGTCGTCGTGAACCTCTACCCCTTCGTGAAGACCGCCCAGGACACCTCCAAGTCCCTTGAGGAAGTCATCGAGCAGATCGACATCGGCGGTCCCTCGATGCTCCGCTCCGCGTCGAAGAATTACGAGTCGGTGACCGTCGTGACCGACCCGGCCGACTATCCGCGTGTAATCGCCCAGCTCGCCGAGTCCGGCGCCACCACCAAGGCCTTCCGCGCCGAGCTGGCCGCCAAGGTCTTCCAGCAGACCTCCGCCTACGACGCCGCCATCGCCAGCTACCTGTCTGCCAAGGCCCTCGAAGGGGCCGAGGAGCGAGGCAACTGGCCCTCCGTCTTCACGGTCTCCATGCCCCTCGCCCAGACGATGCGCTATGGCGAAAACCCGCACCAGGCCGCGGCGTTCTATCGCGACCCCGCCTGCTCGGAGACGAGCGTTGCCGGAGCACGCCAGCTCCACGGCAAGGAGCTGAGCTACAACAACATCCTCGACGCGGAAGGCGCGCTGGAGATGGTGCGCGATTTCACCGACCTCGCCCCCGCTGCCGCCGTCATCGTCAAGCATAGCAACCCCTGCGGCATCGCCCTCGGCAAGTCAGTTTTCGAGGCCTACGAGCGCGCCCGCGAAACTGATCCCGACTCGGCCTTCGGCGGCATCGTGGCGCTTTCCACTGAGGTCGACGAGGAAGCAGCAAAGGCCATCGGCGCCACCTTCAACGAGATCGTCATCGCCCCCTCTTTCAGCGAAGGCGCCCTCGCCGAGCTGACCAAGAAGAAGAACCTGCGCCTCCTTGCCACCGGTCCCTTCACGCCGAAGAAGAACACGCTGATTGTTCGCGGTGTCGTGGGCGGCGCCGTGGTGACGGAGCGTGACCTCGGGATGATCACCGCCGCGGAGCTCAAGCCCGTGACGGCGCTTGTGCCGGGTGCCGACGACTTGGCCGCGCTGCTCTTCGCCTGGCGCTGCGTCAAGTGGGTGAAGTCCAACGCCATCGTCTATACCAGCGCCACGGCGACGCTGGGCATCGGCGCGGGCCAGATGTCCCGCATCGACTCGGCCAACATCGGCGCCATGAAGAGCCGCAAGCCGCTCGCGGGAGCCTTCATGGCCAGCGACGCCTTCTTCCCCTTCCGCGACTGCGTGGACATCGCCGCGAAGCACGGCATCAAGGCCATCATCCAGCCCGGCGGTTCCGTCCGGGACGAGGAGTCCATTGCCGCCGCCAACGAGAAGGGAATCGCAATGGTCTTCACCGGTGTGCGCCACTTCCGCCACTGAGCCCGCACGCGGTGCGGCTTGACGTGGGGCAAGCAGTTGCCCTGTATTCCCCGCCTTGCGCGGGAGGACGCGCGTGCCGATGATTGAGACAATCCCCGTCTTTCCGCTCCCGGACACAGTGCTGTTCCCGCGGACTCATATCCGACTTCATCTCTTCGAGCCGCGCTACGTGGCCCTGATGGATCGAGTCATGGCCGGGGATGAGCACATGGGCCTGGCTCATCTGAGACCCGGCTTCGAGTCGGACTACTTTGGCGCCCCGCCGATTTATAAGACGCTGACGTCTGCCCGGGTGCTGCTGGCAGACAAGCTGCCCGATGGGCGGTGGAATGTGCTCTTGGAAGGCATCCAGCGCGTCAAGCTGGTGGCCGAGTACAAGTCCGAGCCCTACCGCATCATGAAGGTCCGTCCGCTAAGCGACGAGATCCCGCCCGAGCATCATGGCGAGTCCGTGCGCCTCATGGAGAGTGCCGCCCGAAAAGTCGAGTCCATTGCGGCCAACTTCGAGGATGGGGAGCGGCGCCTCACCAATCTGGTCAACCTGCACCAGCACCCGAGTATTGTGGCAGACGTGATTGCCGCTTTGACGGTGGATGATCCCTACACCCGTCAGTCGTTGCTTGAGGAGACAAATGCACATCGGCGCCTCAAGCTGTTGCACGTGCATCTTGATGAGATTCTTACCCAACTGCGCCAGCAAGGCGTGGAAATCAACCTACCGCATGGCGAGGCCGAATGAGCAATCCACTGCAGCAAACCGCCGGAGGGGCCAAGTCGGGCTTCCTGAACATGCCCAAGCTACCGGTGGCGGGGTTCTTCGCACGCCTTCTGGCGCTGCTGCTCGATCTCATCCTCATCATCGCTGGCCTGCATCTTGTGGCAAAGACCTTCGAGCATGCGATCTACTCGATCCCGCTTTGGGCTCCTTATCTCAGCGCGACGGTCACCTTTCTCTATTTTGTCATGCTAAATGGCCCCTACGGTCGCGGACAAACAATCGGCAAGATGGCGCTGCGGATCCGGGTGCGTGACTATGATGGCGGTGTGATCACTTGGCGACAGGCCGTTATCCGGACAGTCGTGCTTTTTCCGACCTTTGTGACCGTGCCGCTCACTGCCCTGTTCGTCCATCCGGGTGTGGATGTGTGGCACGACTTCATCGCTGGTGTCCTGACACATAATCTGTTCTTGGGGATCCTTGTTGCGACGGCGCTTGTGATTCCATTTAACCCGTTTCGCCAGGGACTCCATGACTATGCGGCCAAGACGCTTGTTCAGAACGCCGACCCCAAGGAAGCGGTCACCTTCGACCAGCTGACGGAGCAAATCGGAGCCGGCTGGGTCCCGTTTCATCGTCAGCCCCAGTACTCCGGTCTAGTGACGGTGGCCCTTGTGGTGATCCTGCAGGCAGTCATGATGAACCCGGGGAACTTCACCGAGAAGCAGTCCGTCTTCCTCAAGAACGTCTATGCCCTGGCATCAAACCCGGGATTCGAGAAGAGCGCTCCAACCTACGCGCCGATCGAGGAGTCGCTCTATCAGGCCGCCAAGCAGGAGGCTGAGGGATCAGACCCGGGAGCCACAGCACCGACCGTTGCCGATGACGAACCATCCACGGGACCTCTTCGGCTTGTCATTCAGGTCTCTCGCCCGCTGTCCTGGAGTGTGGATTTGGCAACTTCAGAGGGATTGAGATTGGCTAATGACTATCTCAGTGAATACCATGAGAAAGTAATCCCTGTTTTTCTCAGTTACGTGGAGGATTCCACTGACGAAGCAGCCAAACAGCGCGTTTCAAGCTGGTACGGACGCGAGATCGAGTATCATTTGTTGCTCGTTCAGAGTGTCAGCTTTGTCCCTTATCCGATGCTAATGCGTGAACAATCATCAGGCGTTCTCTCATTCCCGCCAATTCGGAAGTTCGAGCCAGAACCCAAAGAGTAGATTGAGACATTACAGTAATAAGTCCTTACAAAACAATGGCCTACGCGAAGTTGCCACGGGGGCATGAGCGGTGAAATGAAATGGGGTCCGAGGCCCGAAGAAGTGGCAAACCATGCCCTGTACTTACCCGACTGATCGTTGTCCTCTGACCCCAGTCGGTTGATCGAGCTCCTTCAATATTTTTCTCTCCTATTATCTGTAATGATGGAGTTTTCGAACTCAAGACGTTGGCCCTCTCATCGCAGTGATCCATTTGCACTTGACCGCACCGCACGTTTGAATTTCTCTAAGCCACGGAAAGAGGCATAGCAATGCCCTCATCTCACCTCTACAAGGAATCAGCAATGTCCGATCTTGCAAATGATCTCTCAAAAGAACTGGTGCAGTTCGATCGCGAGCGCGAAGAGAAGATCAAGACTTTGAAGGACCGTGCCCAGGCGCGCTTGATGGAGCTGGATGCCATCCGCATCAAGCTGGACCAGGAAGAGATCAAGCTTCGCGAGTTCCTTAACATGCCCGCCCGCTCCGAGAAGGGTGCCCGCAAGAAGCAGCGTGCCTCTGGTAAGCGTACTTCTTCGGCCGCCAAGGCCGAGGTCATTGCCAAGTTCGTCGCTGACGGTCACATCCGCAACGGTGGCAAGCTGACCCCGGAACTCCGCACCGCCCTCAAGGACGCCGGCTTCAAGCCTTACGATCTGGCCAAGATCGGCAAGTACCTCCCTGCCGGCTGGTCCGCGAAGAGCAACGGTGCCCGCGGCCTCCTGGCCGAGACGATCTTCTCTCAGGGCTAAGTCACACCATCCCTTGCGTTCTGCCTCGGCCCCCGGTAACCCGGGGGCCGAACTGTTACCGATGATCCTCTCGCCCCGCCTCCGCGCCCGATGCGCCCGCCTGCTCGAATGGCTTCCAGCCCTCGTAGTGCTGCCATTTCTGGCGGTGCTATGGGTCAGTGTCCTCGGTCGCGTGGGTGTCCGGTGGGAGCTTGAGTGGAACGAAGGCCAGTCCGTCGAGCAGGCTTGGCGATTCGCCGCGGGCCTCCCCCTCTACCCAAAGGTCGCCGACGGCTGGGTGCCGTACATGTACGCCCCACTTTATCATATGCTGCTGGGACTGGGGATGCGATGGACCTCAGTCGATGCGCTTCCGCTGGGGCGCTTCCTGTCGGTGCTGGGGATGGTCGCGGCCCAGTGGGCAGTCTTTCAGATCGTTTATGATAGGACCCGGCGGGCCTCGGCGGCACTTTTTGCGGTGGGATTGACCGCCATTTGGTACAAGGCATCCGGACTTTCCTGGGATTTGGTCCGCGTCGATGGGCTGGCGATCGGCCTCGCGATGGTCGGCTTGGCGATCCTCGCCAGGCCCAGGCGCTCTGACAGTGCGGTTATCGTTGGGATGCTGGTGCTGGCGCTGGCGGTGCTGGCCAAGCAGAACCTCGGCCTGCTGGCGGTTGCCTGCACGCTGCAACTGGTCTTCCTCCGCCCAAGGGCCACGATCCTCGGCGGGGCGCTCGTGGGTTTCCTCGTCATAAACTTCGTGTTCCTGATGATCGTGAGCGGAAACAGCGAGTTCCTCAAGTACACCGTAACCAATGCAAGCCACCACCTGAGCCGTCACGACGTCTTCTTCCCCGGGGCCTTCTACCCCGACCGCTTCCGCGCCGAGCTTCCTGATGGCGTTGGCTGGTTCGGTACCCTCGACGCATACATCGCGCTCTGGCTGGACAAGGGCCCGCCTGAGGTCTGGAAGGAGTTCGTGCGCCACTGGGCGCTGACCCTCGGCATTCCCGGGCTCGCGCTCGCCTGGTCAGTCCTCCGGCGGAGGCGGGCTCACTGGTGGTTCTTTATGCTCCCCGTGGCCGCGCTGCTGGCCGGGGCGATTACCGCGTGGGCGAAGTTTGGGGGTTTTAGCAACAACTTCCTCCCGTTCTACGTTGGCTGGGCCATCCTCCTGAGCCTCTGCGCGGAATGGCTGCGGCGCCAGACGACCGGGCTCATGCGCATGGCGATTCCTGTCACCGTGGCGGCGCTGGTCCTGCTCCAGATCGTCCAGCCCTGGGCTCTTCCTGACGCAAAGGACGAGGTGACGCGCTACGTTCTCGCCGACAAGGAAGGGGACGTGCAGGCTCGCTCTCTGGTGCTGGAAACGGGAGTCCGTCGCATGCGCCCGCTGACCGCGGGCGATGGGGCACGACCGCTCCCCTGGTGGGCCGATGCCTATTACGACGTGTCTCGGATCGAATCAGCCGGACTGCTCTGGCTACCCTCCCGGACTTGGCCGGCGCCGGACTCCGATCTCGCCTTCGCGGCGCTCGGCAAGTGGCTGGACGAACGCCGGGCTCTCGGTGAAAACGTCTGGGTAATGCACCATCAGTGGTATGCCATGCGCCGGGGACACCCCGCGGTGATGAACGTCGACATGGCCCGCTGTGCGGAGTGGGCTGGCGACCCCATCCCACCTCAGTTGCTCGACAAGATCAGCGACGGCGGCTTCCAGTGGATCGTTCTGGATATGGAGGACATCACCTACGAGTGGCTCCCCTTGGGTGTTCGCCAGCGGATCCAGGCCGGGTATCAACCGATCGGGCCCGTCCCGGGTCTGGCCCCTTTCGTGGGGACCAACGCGCTGCTTCCCACGACCGGGGCGCGGATGCGGCCCCTTTACGCCTGGCGCAGCAATGCGCTTGCGGCGCCCGACACCCAAGGGTCGGATTGACTTGGCGCGTGCGAGTTGGGCACGATCACCGTTGGCGCTCGGCCTAACCACGGACCGTCCCGCATGCGAAAGGGCACACCTGAAATGTTGATTGTTGGGTTTCTGGGCACAACCGAGGTGATCCTGATCTTCGTGGCAATCCTGCTGGTATTCGGACCCGCCAAGCTGCCGGCGCTCGCAAAGGCCCTCGGGCAAAGCATCCGCGAGTTCAAGTCCAGCTCCAAGGATTCGATCGGGCAGGACAAGGATGACCGGGATGACCCCCCCACCGGGACCAAGAAGTAAGAGCCCGACGACCCCCGCCCGCTGATGGCCCCCTCCTCTCCCGAAAAGGAAATGAGCCTCTTCGATCACCTCGAGGAGCTACGTGGTCGCATCATCACATCCCTGATGGCGTTCTCGGTGTGTGTGGTGATCGGCTACTTTCTGGCCCCGTGGCCGCTGGATTGGCTCAGCGAACCCATCGAGCGGGCCCACGCCGACCTGGTGCTGCGCCAGCAGAAGCAGACGCTCATCATCGATGTCGCCACGGATGGTACCATGCGGCTGAGGGACCAGACCGCCCTTGATCGCATCGACACCCACACGGCCTTCGAGTTCCACCGTCCCGGCACCGACAAGGCGCCGGTGCGCTGGGCGCCGGGTGTCACCCCGTCCCTCTTCTACATGCACCCGATGGACCCCTTCATGATTCGCGTGAAGGCGGCCATGATCATCGGGTTGATCCTCTCATTGCCAGTAATCCTTTACCAGCTTTGGATGTTCATCAACCCGGGGCTCCATGCCCATGAGAAACGCTTTGCGCTCCCCGTGATCGTCACGGGAACTGTCCTGTTTCCGGTGGGTGCGGCGTTCGCTTTCTTCATGATGGAGGTGACGCTCGATTTCTTTGCGAGCTTCGTGATGGGCGGGGCTGGCATGATGAATGATGCGAGCACCTATTTGGGCTTCACCCTCGCAATGATGCTTGCCTTCGGCTTGGTTTTTGAACTTCCTCTTGGCTTGGTCATTGCCACGCGCATGGGACTGGTTTCGGTGGATTGGCTTGCCGGTCGCCGCCGTATCATCTTCGTGGTGATCCTGGTGGTGGCGGCCGTGGCAACGCCCAGCGGAGATCCGTTTACCATGCTGGCGATGGGCCTTCCGCTTTACCTCTTGTTCGAGGTTGCCATGATCGTCAGCCGAGTCCTGGAGCGCGAAGACCGCGAGAGAGAAGCAAAGCTGACGGCGGGACCAGATGCGTAAACGATGAGGTGAATTCAGGACCCATGGCAGGACGCGCCCCCCAAAACACCTTTCTGGTGCTCGACCCTTCGGCCGGGGAGTTTGGGGCTTTCTACGAGGCGCTCGCCAAGTCAGGGACCGTTATCCAGCTCGGCTCGATCGAAGAAGCCATGGCCCTTCGCGAAGCCGTCGACGCACCGGTGCTGCTGCTCGACACTGGCTTCGCCAAGGAACTCCTCCCGAGCGAGGTCAGCACCTTGGTCGACCAACGTGGCCAGCTTCCCATCGGGCTGGTTACCTGCCAACAAACCGATGACTACCTCACCGAGCTCCGTCGCTGGGGGATCCTTCAGGTCGCCGTCAAGAACGAGCCCCTGATCCCCGAGGAAGCTTGCCATTTCATCGATTGCCTCCGCGACCCGTCCTCCGGTTTCGGCCTCCACGCGCATCTCTACCACACCATGGAGATGTACAACGTCTCTGTCTCCACAATGAAAGAGAAGAACGAGGCGATCGAGAGCGTCATCAACCATTTCGCAACCTCGGGGTTCGAGGTCCACGAGCTCTACGACGTCCGGCTGATCCTTGAGGAAGCGCTGAACAACGCCCTCTTCCACGCCTTCCGCACACCAACCGGCGAGGAGAAATACAGCGTCTCAACCCTGGTGCAGCTCGACCCCAAGGAAAAGGTCCGCATCGAGTACGGCAACAACGCCCGCATGGCCGGATTCTCCGTCACTGACAGCGCAGGCTCGCTCAAGGTCCACACCATCCTGGACAAGCTGGAACGGCAGTTGAACAAGGAGGGCCTCTTCGATTCGAGCGGCCGCGGACTTTACCTGTCCCGCATGCTTACCACCTCTTTCATCATTAATATCGAGGAAGGAAAGCGCACCCAGGTGCTTGCCCTCTTCGACAAACGCCGACATACCGAGCGCCCCAAACCGTTCATTCTCAACTTTATCGGTCGCGACTCATTTTCCGAGTGGCGTCTGGACCCCGACTTCGATTGATATACTGCCCCGCTGGGGTAGATATGGCGTTCGGGAAGGCACGGCGTGCTCGGCAAACTTCTCTTTCCCACCATCGAGGAACTCATCAAGGAGCGCGATTTTCGCACTCTGAAGCAGACCCTTTCCACCCTGCCATCCGTCGATTTGGCCGACATCATGGCCGACGTGGACGAGGCCCAGATCTCCCTCATCTTCCGCCTCCTTCCCAAGGATAAGGCCACCGAGGTCTTCGAGTACCTCGACTTCGACGATCAGAAGATGCTCCTCCAGTCCCTATCCCGCGAGAAGGTGAAGGGCATCCTGGAAGAGATGAGCGTCGACGACCGCACGCAACTGCTCGACGAGGTTCCCCCCGAGGTGGCCTCGCAGCTCATCGAGCTTCTTCCCCCGCAGGATCGCCAGCTCGCCCAGACGATCCTCAACTACCCCGAGCACAGCGTTGGGCGCCTCATCACGCCCGACTACGTCTCCCTGCACCTCGACATGACCGTCCGCGAGGCGCTCGACCGCATCCGCACCTTCGGCAAGGACATGGAGACGGTCTACGCCTGCTACATCATCGGCGAGCAGCGTCGCCTCCTCGGCTTCACCTCGCTCCGCAAGCTGGTGACAAGCCCGCTCGATGCCGTGGTGAAGGATTTCTACGAGGACCACTTCGTGTTCCTCCGCACGGACACGCCCCAGGAAGAGGCCGTGGAAATGTTCCGGCGCTACGACCTGATTGCACTCCCGGTGCTCGACAGCGGCGGCAACATGGTCGGCATCGTGACCTTCGACGACATGATGGACGTCGCCATGGAAGAGTTCCGCGAGGACATGGAACTCATGGCCGCCGTTGTGCCCGGCGATTCCGATGAGAGCTTCCTCGACGAAAAACTTACTTCCCTCGTGTGGCGCCGCGTGCCGTGGCTCATCATGCTGCTCACGATCCAGGCCGTGGCCGCGCTGATCCTTGTCCGCTTCGAGTCACTGCTCGAAGCCTTCACCGCGCTGCTCTTCTTCCTCCCGGCCCTTACCGCCACGGGAGGCAACACGGGAACGCAAAGTTCCTCGATGGTGATTCGCGCCATCGCCACCGGCGAAATCAGCGATGCCGATCGCTGGATCGTGCTGCGCCGCGCCTTCATGGGGGGCATCATGCTCGCCACGATCCTTGGCACCGTCGGGTTCGTCATCTCCTTCGTCATCAAGCACGACCCAATGATCAGCCTGTGCGTTGCCTCCGGCCTGGCCGTGGTGGTCACGCTCTCGAACCTGGCGGGGAGCCTCCTGCCGATCGGTCTCAAGCGCTTTGGCTGGGACCCGGCGCTCATGAGCGGACCCTTCATCAGCACCATCACGGACATCTTTGGCCTCTTCGTGTACTTGGAGATCAGCCGGTTCATCCTAAGGACCTTCGCGTGACCATGACGTTGAGAAGTGCCGCCATCGGCGCCGTGGAGCGGCTCCAGCGGGCCGGACACGAGGCCTACCTCGTGGGCGGTTGCGTGCGTGACCGACTCCTTGGGCTGCCGGAAAAGGACTATGACATCGCGACGGGCGCCCGGCCCGAACAGGTCGCCGCTCTCTTCGACGGCACCAAGTTCGTCGGCGCCCGCTTCGGCGTGTCGCTCATCACGTTCGGCGATCATCAGTTCGAGGTCGCGACCTTTCGCCGCGATGGAATCTACGTCAACCACCGCCACCCCGAGTCGGTCGACTTCGGCACCGTCGAGGACGACTCGACCCGCCGCGACTTCACCATGAACGCCCTCTTCGAGGACCCGATCTCCGGCACGATTCGCGACTTCCACGGCGGACGCGAAGACCTGGCCCGCCGCGTCCTTCGCTGCGTCGGCGACCCGACCGTGCGCTTTCGCGAGGATGCGCTGCGCCTCATGCGGGCCGTGCGCTTCGCCGCGCGTTTTGGCTTTACCATCGACGCGACCACCTGGCAGGCCATGTGCGACCTCGCCCCCACGATCCAGTACATCAGCCCCGAGCGCCACCGCGTCGAGCTGAACGCCATGCTCGTCCACCCATCCGCCTCCCGCGCCATCCGGCTCATGGAGGACTGTGGCCTGCTGGAGTTCCTCCTGCCGGAAATCCGCGCCCTCCATGGCGTCGAGCAGGGCACCCAGTTCCACCCCGAGGGCGACGTCTTCGTCCACACCATGCTGGTGCTGGACCACGTCGAACCGCGCACGGTCGAAACCGTGTGGGGCGCGCTGCTGCACGACGTCGGCAAGCCCGCGACCTTTGCCCGCGACCCGGAAACGCGCCGCATCAGCTTCATCGACCACCAACGCATCGGCGCCGCGATGGCCGACGTGATCCTGGAACGGCTCCGCTTTTCCAACGAGGAACGGGAGCGCATCAGCGC
This sequence comes from bacterium, assembly GCA_016125005.1. Lineage (GTDB taxonomy): Bacteria > Sumerlaeota > Sumerlaeia > SLMS01 > SLMS01 > WGMQ01. Next base: position 11,418 of record WGMQ01000030.1, read on the forward strand.
CATCGTGGCCCGCCACATGACCTTCATGGAATGCCGCAACATGAAGCAGTCGACGCTCCGCCGCTTCCTCTCCGGCCCCACCATCGAGAGCGACCTGGCCGTCCACCGCGCCGACTGCCTCGGCTCGTCGGGCCAGCTCGACTACTGGGATTTCTGCCGCGAAGCGCTCGCCCGCCTCCCCGCCGAGCAACAGGTCATGCTCCCCAAACCGCTCATCGACGGCCGCGACGCCATCGCCGCCGGATTCCAACCCGGCCCCGCCCTCGGCCAACTGCTCCGCGAAGCCATGGACCTGCAACTCGACGGCCAACTCAACACCCGCGAGGAAGCGCTGAGTTGGCTGGCGGGGCGGGCGACCAGCGCGGGTTGAAGCCCATTCAATGAGCAGGTAAAACGCAACGCGGTCCGATTCCCCCGGACTTCATGTTCCCACCGACCCCTGCCGAGAAGGCGGAGGTGGTCACAATTTGCGACCACCTCCAGAACCTCAAGCTATCTCCCAACTTGCCCAACGCGTTTACCGAACACGGCGCCATCATGGCCGCCAATGTGCCCAACGCGGATCAGGCCGTTGAGATGAGCGTCCACACCGTCCGCACCTTCGTCCGCCTCCGCGAAGCCGTCACGCACCATTGAGGTGGCGAGTAGCGTGCTGATTTTCTGGGATTATGGCGATTATTGGTGTCCTCACCCCATGAATCGCTCAGTCCAAGCGTCTCCGCTCATCCTCGCGCTTCGCCGAGTAGTCATAGCTCTCGGCGACCATGTGAAGGACGCGTGCGGCCCTTGGGTACTTCGATTCAACTCTCTCGGCTTTGGCCCGATACGAGGCTGCAAGCGCTCGCTCCTGATCACCGCCCTCGTACAGTGCTTTACTGAACACACCGCGTTGTTTGCTGATCCCAACCGCCATTCTGTTCTCAAGCTCAGGCGAAGTCAAATACTCCATCAGTTCGCATACTGCTGCGCACGGCCAACACCCGTCCGCGTCCGCTGGTGAATGGGAAAGCACTTCCCCCAAGTACGAGTCGCAAAGGGGGAGGCGTCCCCATTCCTTTGCGGTCTCTCGCACAGTCCCGACCCACACGAACAAGTCGCTTCGGTCTACTGCGCCATCCTTCATACCGGGGATCCGCCTCCAGCAGCGCAGAAGTCGATAGGCTCGGAGTGCAAGCCCCCTCTGCTCCTCTGAAACTGGTTCAACGTCGTCGCTTCCTTCGACCTTGGGCAGGCCGTATGCAAGTCGGAAAACGCCAAGGAAGAAAGATGTATCCTCAGCCATCATCTCGTGCAGAGTTTCGGGTTCGGCCCCATGCCCATCGAGGAACGCGAGAAAGGCGAACTCTAGGCGAGCCAGCCTCGCTCTGTCGCAACCCTCCGAACGCTGGAGGTGTCGAAACAGTTCCCGAATCTCGTAGCTGAGCAAGCCTACCTGCTGCTGGTCGAACTCGCCAGAAGCCAATCCGGCGTACAGGGCTTCGAGGGCCTGTGCGGCGAATCCCTCATCCAAGGACGACTGTCGTGAGTGCATGCCGAGGTTCTTGACAACAGCGTCGGCTCTGCCGTTGGTGAGGAGTAGTTGGTTTCCGAGCTGAAAGTCACCGTCTCGTTCGAAGAGGAAGCCGTTGTTTCGTCGCCAAAACGCAGTCCGGATGCTCTCGGCGAACCTCGCAACGCGGTCCCAAGTGGCCTTCTCCATTGGAAGCGCGAGCAGGAGGTTGACAATCGCGGTCTCGGTCCATTGCCCGAAGTCGATCTCGTCGATCCAAGCCGTGCCGCTGCTCACACGCAGCCCCACGACAAATGCAGAAGCGGCGGCACGGAGCTTCGAAGACTCGGTCTCTAAGGCGCTTGGCAGAAGCGCGGTGTGCGGGACCAGATTATCCCTGCCCAGAAGAAAACCCACCGCGTTCGCATCTTCGACCTCTTCAATCAGTCGGACGATGGCGTCACTCCCGCCCGAAGTGAGCAACTCCTTCAAGAATGCGACCTGCATCTGGTCGAGCTTCTTCCTTTGCTGATCGAATCCCCCGGCTCCGTTGTCGCGCAGATCTTCCACCAGAAACAGCGCATCGCGGTCGAAGAGATGCTTGCCGAGAAGTACTGCATCCTTCGGCGCAAAGAGGTCTGCTAGCTTTTCCAAGGCACCCACCTGTTCCATTGCCATCGCCCACTCCGCATCGCGAAACGCTCGATGCTTGCGAACGATCTCCATCGTCCCTTCCCAGATCTCGGCCCGGACGTCCTCTAGTGTCTCTGAGCTGGCGACCTCACGCATGCGCTGCTCAAATCCAAGTGCCTCGACCTCAGAAAGCTGCGGATAGATTTCTAGAAGGAGCAGGATTGCCTGGGGGTCCCACACCGTCCTCGCCAGCAGCAGGCGATAGGCCTCCAAGTGCGTTTGGGCAACGTCACGGTTCGTCAGCGAAGTCTTTTCGAGATGCCACGTGCGCACCGAAGGACGCGGGTTGTTCATGCACGAGTCGTGGAGGCTAGGCAGAAGGGAGACCAAAAGGGCCTTTCCTGGCCCCGGAAAGCGCCCGATGACTGTTCGCAGGCTCTCGATTCGCTTGTCGATAGTCGCTGCCGTCTCCGGACACCATGCACGATAGAGACTCAGCAGGGAGTCCGCAGGGCGGTTAGCGAGGCGACCTCCGGGATCGAACTCTGCAAGCTGGGCGAGGATCAGTGCAGCTCGCGTCAGAAACTTCGGGCTCCACGCAACACACTCCAGTGCCCAAAGAAGCTGGGTGTGTGCACTGTGCGAAAAAAAGCTGTCCTTGTCGTTGGAGTCGGTGAAGAAGGCATAGCAGTGGGGAGAATCCCGTCGAAGGTCCTTCTCAAGTGCGGAGAGGAACGCGTCGGGCGCAGCCTCGGCCAGCAGCATGAAGAAGGGTTCCAGAGAGAGCCACTGCTGAAGGCTCGTCTCGTCCAGAAGATCCCGGACAATAGCGTGTGCATGACCCGCGACCGTGCTGATGGTGGCGCTTGTGGCGTTGGAATCTACAGCGCCCAGCAGCGCGAGTGTCTCCACCATTCCCTTCCGCAGCGATTTCGAGAACTTGGGCTGAATGCCCTTGATCGAAGCGAACCACCGCTCTTTTTCCTCCATGTCGAGGGTAGGATCGATCTCCCCGAGAACTTCCATGCAGACATTCTGGAATGCCTCCATGTCGTCTCGGGTGACGTGCGGGAGCACCAGCTCCCACAGCGGCTGCCGGGTCGCCTGGCTCCATGTCGTGCCAGCCGACAGAAATGGAGCTTCTTCCGCGTCGACCAGTGCCTGGAGCGGAAGTATGGCGTCAGCGTATGGCTTGCTCGTCAACTTCTCGATCATCGCGCGGTCCGCTGCGTTGCTGTCATCCCACGAACCAACCATCACCAGACGCACGAGACCGCGAAGCGTCGCAGCGGTTGCCCACTCCGGACGAGCACGATGCGCCGTACTGGCCAAGAGCCGCTTCAAGACTGAAGTCGAACCGCCGCACTCCTTGGCGGTGCGATGCGCGGCGTCATCCTCCACGCCGCCCTTCTTCAAAGCCTCTGCAAGCTCATACTGATAGGCGCGATTGAGGCTCTTCCCGAGTCGCTCGTCGGCGATCCCTCTTACCGGGAGAAGGACATGGTGACCGTTCGCAACGGCAGCAGCGATCGATCCCTGATCGAGGCTAAGGCGGCTGTGGGCTATGAGGACAAGCCCCGGGCTGTCCTTCAGTTGCCGCGAGGCGTAGGCGTCCCACGCTTCTGGCTTCGTCACGATGATGGTTCGTGCTTGCAACTCTTCCCGGCGCCCTTCGGGAAGGGACGCGACCCAGGCCGCATAGAAGTCCGGAACCTCGTCAGGTGAGTAGGCAGAGAAGGTGAGATCCCCGGGGCCAGCCGCAATCCACTTCTCCAGATCCTCTACAGGGCCCTTTCGGGAACACAGAAACACTTCGGGTGGAAGCGCTGGCTTTGTGCTAGCTTGCATCGCCCTCCAGTGCGTGGCGAGGTCCAAGGCGCCCTGCGGCTTGATGCCGATGTACTCCGAAAACCATAGGTCCACAGCAGGGGCAGTTTCCAACCACTGTTCCAGATCGCTGCAGTCGTAGGCACGAACCAACGAGAATTTGGAGGACGCTTCTACGGACTTTTCCCAATCGTGCTTCTTCTGCCAGTGGCGAGGGGTGATGAAGATGAAAGAGGCGTCAGACTGAGAAGTTAGCTCGGCGTTCCGCTTTGCGAATTCTCCATCGGCCTTCCCCTTCGAATTAGCGGTGACGCCCATCTCCCAGTAACTCAGACCTTTCGGGACAAAGGCCGATGCCGCACGGCAAAAAACCCGTCCGTCGAAGCCGGGACGCTGAACTTGCTCTCCGCATGGGAAGTCGATCAGCTCACAAGTGTTGTTGGTCGCAAGGACCAGCCGCCGGACCAAGCGCGGAAGTTCGGACCGAGCGCCGCCCGATTCAGCCCAACGCTCGACGTCGGTCGCCTTGGTAAGGGAAATGTGACGCATCATAACCCTCCCGTTAACGCGCGGTGGCGCAGAGAACTCATTAGGGCCTCGTTCTGGTGAAAGGGAACCTCTGACCTGACCATGCACGCTTCCCTGTTGCGACGCCAGCGTGTTTCTTTCGCGGCTGAGGCTTACCTGTCGGGCTCTGAGGGCGCGGTTGCCTTCGGAGATGGTGAGCAAAGACCCCAAGTGCGGTCTGTTCCCTCAACTTCACGAGTCCTGTATAGACAGGCGTCCGCAGCGGCGCCAAGGCTTGAGTGCGCACATCCGAGAGGCTGACCATCTGTCTATACAAGAAGGAAGCGGGCGAAAGTGCAGAGTTTCCCTAGTGGGTGGTCAGGACTCTCAGACCGCTGATTCCTGGGAAATCTTGGGAATTGTGGGTGATCAGTGGACATGCAAGATCGACCGCCGTCGCGGCGATCCATGCGTCCTCGGGGTGAATGGGAGTGCCTTGACGCGCTCTCTCCGAGCGGATTTCAGCCCACAGATTGCATGTATGCAGATCCGGAAACGCGACCTCATAGTCTCCGACAAAGAAGGCGAGATCTGCCCTGCGGCGACGTCCCCAGTTCGCACTGCTCGCCCAAAGGCTCAATTCGGCCATCGTCTGGAACGAGATGATCAGGTACTCAAAGGTCGTCAGGATCGGGAGATAGCCAAGACCGCGCGTGTCTTTCCTGAACAGGTAGGAGATCACGTTGGTGTCGACTACCGCGGCACACTCCATCAGGTGCGGCAACCCCGGCCGCGCAAGGAGTCGAGGAACTCGTCCACGTCTGCCTCTCCCGGCTGCCAGTCGTCAGGAACGCGGGAAAGCATCTCCGCCACGGAAAATGGCCGGAGGCGGGAGCTCCGGGTAAGCTCCAAGGCACGGCGATGGGTCCGATCCTCCGACGCGTCTGCCGTGGACTTCCTATCTGTAGTGGTTGACTGCTCCATTCGGATTCCCCTCCTGACTTGGCTTGAGTGTGCATCACTGGTGGTCTCTTGACAAGGGCGTTGGCATGCCGCCCCGATTCAACCTCGCGCCCAACCGCAAAATCGCTGATTGTCCTCTTCGTTCCCCCCCGCCCGCTGCGACCCTTCCTGGGTCGACTCCAATCGTGTGTGGTCCGGTGGTGTCGGCCTGTACGGCCTCAACGTACCGGCTATTCGCTGGCATCCCTTCAGGATGTTTCCTGCGCCGGGCTGCTCGGTTCGTTCAGCCCACTCACAGTCGGCGTTCCGTCCCAGGTGGGCGGGGGACGGGACACCCTCGCGAGAGGCCATGCTTGAGAAAGCGCATTGCCCCGGCAGCGCCCGAATGGAATCGTGAGAATAGTGGCGAATCAGGTAGGTACACCTGCTGTGCGTCGAAATCCGCTTCGCCAATCCGGATCCAGTCAAAGGGACTAAACCATATCATGAAACCAACCTTGTGTTTTCTAAATCCCCTCCTGCTCGCACTCCCGTCGCTTGTGTTTGCCGATGCCGAGTCGATGAACTTCTCAACACGAACAGAGATTCGGGAAGCTCTGGCGGCGAAGCGTTTTGAGAAGTACCCCGATCTGCCACCGCAGGTGGTTGACCGAGCGGTTGATTCATCGCTTTCCCTGCTGACTCGGTTCGATGATCTGCCCCGGCACCAAGCTCTTGAGGACCGCCTGGTAGCAGGCGCCCTGCTCTGGACCGAGTCGATGCAGCCGAGTGCCTTTTCCGGCGAGCAACCAGAGGGTACGGAGATCGTTCCCTCGATCACACAGGCGGTGGACGGCACCCGCGCACTGTTGTCGGAAATGACTCCTGAGGAGTACATCGCCCGTCTGGATCGTCTGAAGACTCACGCCGATTCCAGTATGGCCACGATTGACCGGGTGCTGCGCGAAGAGCTCGCCAGTCACGATACGCTGGAATTGTGCGTCGAATTCCTCCCTCCCGAACTCCTGACGGCCCATCAGTGGCTCGCAAAGGAAACATCGACCTGCAATCGTGCGGCCGATGCGGGTGACACGATTTTGGATGCCTACTATGCCGCGCAGGTCTGCCGAGCGTCCCAGAGGATGGAAATGGCACTGCAGGGCATCTATCTGAATGCGCTCTTCGCTGGCCAGTTCATTCAGAAGATGGATCAACACCCCATGACGATGGCAGATTACGAGGCTGGGTGCCGAGAATTCATCCATCAACGGTTCGATACTCTTCCCCACGCTGGGATTGGCACGATGGAGGTGGAGTTGATCTATTTTCCACTCACTGAGTTCTCCCTCGGCATCCTCACCCCCGAGACCTTGCCTCGAAAGATGGTCATCGTGCCTCCCGGGCAGACCGGCTGCCAGGCAGGCACCATTGTCTGGAATCATCCCATGAGTAGAATTGCTTTCCCCTCCCAATGATCCAAGAGCCTGCCGGGGGGTAGTGGCTGGCTGATTGAGGCTCTCCTTGATCTGCCGATACTGCTCCCCCCGGCCTCAGAGGATGGCGACCTCAGGGGGTCTCCCCGCTTCACCCACCCCCCTCTTTTCCCCACATCTTTTTTTTCCACAAATCTCTTGATGCTGTCCGTGTCGAGTGCCCATGACTCGACAAAATCCTGCCGGACTCGCTGCATCGCGTGATGCAGTAGGGCTGTGCAGGGGGCGCCGTCGACCCGGCAGCTCACCGACTCTCCCGGAGGTTGCTCCATGTTGTTGTCCTGCTCCCGTTCACTCTTGCTCATCGCCGCGGTCGTTGTTCCCGCCGCTTTCCTGACCACCTCCTGCAACAAGACCCAGGCCAAGCCCGAGGTTCGTCTTGCTCGCACCACCGCCACGGGAACCGATGGCTCCCTGTCCACCAACCTGACCGCTGACGCCAATTCGGGCTTTGCCCCGGGCGCTGGCTGGAGCCCCACGGGCGCTCCGCCGGAAAGCTCCATCGGCAGCGACGGCACCATGAAGCTGGCGGGCAACACGCGCAGCGCCATGGACACGGCCAAGCTCGACGAGACCGGCTCGCTGGCCAACACGGCCTCAACCGATGGGGTCGAGGGCGCCGAGTTCGCCTCCGAGCTCCAGATGGTCCACTTCGAGTACGACAGCGCCGAGATCGCCGAGGCGTGGAAGACGACGCTGAACGAGCACGCCGCCTGGATCAACCAGCGCCCCGAAATGATGGTGCAGATCGAGGGTCACTGTGACGAGCGCGGTACCGAGGAGTACAACGTGTCGCTGGGTCAGCGCCGCGCCGACACGGTCCGCACCTATCTGGTCGAGCAGGGCGTGGATGCCAACCGTCTGTCGACGATCAGCTATGGCAAGATGCGTCCCCTGAGCTTCGACGCCACCGAGGAGGCCCACGGCCTCAATCGCCGCGCCATGTTCCTCGTGTACAAGAGCAACAACAATACGCTAGCGTCCGCCACCTCGACTGGTTTCTGATTCACCGGATTGTGCCAATAAACCCGGGCGGGTGACCAACCCGCCCGCACCTTTTACCTCCCTCCTCCCGCTCCCGCTCTCTCCAACCGCCCAAGGGTCCCCGTCCATGCTCAAGTCGCGCTATTTTGCCGTCACGTTTGGTCTTGTTGCAGTTCTCACGCTGTCCGCGGGATGCGGCAGCAAGAAGTCCCCGGAAACCCGCGGGACCTTTCCGAAGGAATCGGATATCAGCGCGGCCGACGCAGCAGCAGCCGCCGCAGCGGCCGATGCCTCCGCGAATGGTACTGTCCCCGATGCGGCCGGGCTTAACACCACGGACGCCACTACCCGCGCGCTCCCCTTCGATCCTGACACGCTTTCCATCTCCGAGCCCGCCGGCAAGTCCCTTGGCGAGTCGGGCGAAGCCATCCCCGAGCTGACGCCGGTCTATTTCGCCCTCGACAGCTACGATCTGGGCGACTCCGCCAAGACGCTGATCGGTCGTGCCGCCGGATACCTCAAGACGCACCAGGACCTCTACGTGGTGTTGCGTGGTCACTGCGACGACACGGGCACGGACGAGTACAACCTGGCGCTCGGTTCCCAGCGCGCCCAGGCGGTCCGCAAGCAGCTCATCGACGAGGGCATCGGCGCCATCCGCCTTGAGACCCTCAGCTTTGGCGAGTCCATGCCCGCCGTGGAGGGCAGCGACGAAGCAAGCCGCGCCCAGAACCGCCGCGTCGAGTTCTTCGTCTATACGATGAGCAAGTAACGCAACCCACTCCATCAAGTCATCACGGGCCGGGGCGGAGACGTCCCGGCCCGTTTGCATGATCCGGGGAGGCTCAGTTTCCGGTTGGCCATGCCCCGCCGAGTGCGTTCCAATCAGCCCCGTCAACAGGACCCCAGAGAGGATTTCTCCACCATGAGTGCTCGCAAAATCGCGTTCGTATTCCCCGGTCAGGGCTCGCAGGCGGTCGGCATGGGCCGCGACGCCGCCGAGCGCTCGGCGACCGCCGCCGGGCTCTTCGCCCAGGCCGACGCCACGCTGGGATACGGCCTGAAGGCCCTTTGCCTGGAGGGACCCGAGGACGAGCTCAAGAAGACGGAGAACACCCAGCCCGCGCTCTACGTCTCCAGCGCGGCGACGCTCGCGGTGCTGGCGGAAGCGGGCCTCTCCCCCGCCGCCGTGGCAGGGCACTCGCTCGGCGAATACACGGCGCTCTACGCGGCGGGATGCTTCGACTTTGCCACAGGCGCCAAGCTGGTCCGCACGCGCGGCGAGGCCTTCGCCAAGGCCGGTGCGGCGCGCCCCGGCGCCATGGCCGCCATCATGGGCCTGGACATCGCGCAGGTGCTGGCGGTGTGCGCCGCCGCCTCGACCGACGGCAAGGTGGCCGTGGCCGCCAATATCAACGACCCCGCCCAGATTGTGATCTCGGGCGATCCCGAGGCCATTGCCGCCGCCTGTGAAGGCGCGAAGGCCGCGGGCGCCAAGCGGGCGCTTCCCCTGCCTGTCAGCGGTGCGTTCCACTCGCCGCTTGTCGCTCCCGCCGCCGACACCATGCGCGTGGCGCTCGCCGCCGCCAACTTCACCGCACCGGCCTGTGCCTTCGTGAACAACGTCGATGCGGCGCTGCTGAGCGACCCCATCGCCATCAAGGACTCGCTGGTCCGTCAGGTGACCGGAAGCGTGCGCTGGGCGGAGACCGTCGAGCGACTGGCTGCGTCCGGCATCACCGATTATGTCGAGGTAGGGAGCGGCAAGGTGCTCTCCGGCCTGATCCGTCGCATTCACAAGGAGGCGGTCTGCCACACGACGGAGAACGCCGCCGCGATCGACAAGACGCTGGAAGCCCTCAAGGCGTGAGTGCTCCGACAAACCGCCCCACCCACCACACGGTCTCATTTCCCGTGAGGATCGTTCGCATGAAACAGTCGGTGGCACGCATCGCCGGGATGCTGATGACTTTGGGACTGCTGGCTGCCTCTGCCGGGGCGGCAGAGGACGCCGGTCCGATGCTCGCGCCCGCTGCGGATGCGGCGTCACTGCCCAACAAGGGCAAGGGGACGCGCTTCGCGGAACCGGCTCTTGGCCCCGTCACCGCACCGTGCGGCGGCATCACGCGCCAGCTCGTGATCCTGAACCCGCAACTGGTGCAGGGCGAGCCGTTGATGGCGCGCCTCGACCTGCGTTCCACCAGCGAGCCGGTCGCCGAGCGTCGCTTCAATGCACAGATGATTTTCAGCGGCGACCTGCGCGTGGCTGTCCAGCCACCGGGCCGCATCCCCCCGTATCAGTATCTGGGTGGGACGCTGGGCAGCGCCGTGCCCTCCATCTCGATGGACATGACGACGGTTCCGCGCACCCGTCTGGACATGGTGATGGCGGCGGACCGCGAGACCGTTTCGGGTGCTGCCTTCGATATGCCGGGCATCTATCGCCTCCGGATTTCGCTCCAGTGCAATTCATCGAGGGAAGAGGAGAGCGTTGCGCAGGAGCTCGGCCTCTTCGCCATCAAGGTGGCCCCGGCTCAGGGAGAGGATCTATCCGCGCTGAAATTGCTCGAAGGTGCCTACAACGCCTATCTCCCCCTTCAGGAGCGCATTTCGCGCACCGGTAACGGACGTCCCGTTGCCACCCCTGAACAGCTCGCGGCCTACGAGAAGATTGTCCAGACCCTTCCCAAGGCGGTGCTCCGTCCCCACTGCATGATTGTGCTCGCCGATCACTATGCCTATACGAAGGGATTGGAGAGCGGTCTGGCATTGCTGGATCAGATCGAACGCGAGTACCCAAGCACGCCGTTGGCTCAGGAAGCGATGGTGGTGCGCCACCGCCTGCTCCTGGCGCTCGACAAGGATAGTTCCGGCCGGATGAAGGCGAACTACCGTCGCCTCTGGATGGATCCCACCATGACGACGCTGTTGCTGCCGAGTTCGGAGATCTTCAGCGAGTTCATCAAGGGCTACTACAAGCCGGTCGGCACGCAGTGGATGCTCTTTCAGGATCCGGGAGGTCCCGATCCAACTGGCACCGGCACTGATCCGGGACTGCGCATCGCGCTCTCCAAGGAAGTGCAGGAGCAGTTGGGATTGCCGGAGTTCGTCACCCCGGAGCAACTCAGCAACACGCCGATCAATCTCGGCTCGATGGTTCCCCAGCAGCCGGAGGCGTGGTCTCCCACGCCGTGATGGCGAGGCGGATCACGTCGCGCACCGGCAGGCCGATCGCCTGAGCGGCGCGGCGACAGTCCTCGAACTCCGGCATGGCCTTCAGGTCCGATCCATCCAACACCGCCACCTTCACGCGGATGGAATGGCCGTTGACCTCCACCGTATCGAAGCGCCGCGGCAGGGCGTAGCGCTCAATGCGCCGCGCCTTGACGCCGAGCGTCGAGGTCTCCGTCAGCAGGAGTCTCAGGAATCGCTCGCGATGGTCGGGAAGGCACAACACCTCGATGCGGGTGCCGGGACGATTCTTCTTCATGAAGATGGGGGCCAGCGTCGCATCCAGCGCACCGGCCCCCAGCAGCGTTTCCACAAGCGCTCCGAGCACCTGCGGCGACTCGTCGTCGACGTCAGCCTGAAGCACGTCCAGTTGGGTCAGTTCCAGGTCCAGGGCACGTCTCCCTCGGTCAGGACTGGCTCTCCTGAGCCTTGCGCTGCAACTCTTCAAGCTCCGCCGGGCTCTTGTCGCGCGGATAGCTCCCGAGGACGCGGATGGTCTCGACCACGCCCTTGAGGGTTTCCATCGCGCGCAGCAGTTGCTGGCTCGTGTGATGACCTTCCGTGTCCACGAAGAAGGCCTGCTCCCAAGCGCGCTTGCGGGTGGGGCGCGACTCGATCTTGCTCAGATTGATGCCGAGGTCGGAGAAGGGCTTGAGCACGCTGAGGAGCGCGCCGGGCCGATCCTTCACGCCAAACATCAGCGAGGTCTTGTCGTCGCCGCTGGGGCGCGAGTCGTTGAGGCTTAGCACAAGGAAGCGGGTCGTATTGTCGTCCACGTCCTCAATGCGCCGGGCCAGGATACGGAGCCCGTACTGCTCGGCAGCGAACTCGCTGCCGATGGCCGCGGCATTCGGCTCGTTCTTGGCGTCCAGCATGCCCTGCACCGTCGAGGCGACCTCGATGCACTCGGCGTTGGGCAGGTGTTCCTTCAGCCACTTGCCGCACTGGAGGAACGGCTGAGCGTGGCTGTAAATCTTCTTCACATCGCTCAGCGGACAAAGCCCGAGGAGCGAATGATGGATCGGAAGAAGGATCTCGCTGCAAATCCGGACCTTGGGATGTTCGAGGAACGAGTCAAGGGTGTCATGAACGATGCCGCCGGTGCTGTTCTCGACGGGCACCACGCCAAAATCGACCTCGCCCTCCTCGACGGCGCGGAAGACCTCGCGGTTGAGACGATGAGCCAGGAACTCGACGGAGGAGCCGAACTCGCGGATGGCGGCCTGATGAGTGAAGGTGGCCTGCGGGCCGAGGAAGCCAACACGCAGGGACTTCTGCAGGTTGAGGCAGGCGCTGAGGACTTCGCGGAAGACGAACATCATGCCATCGCGTGGAAAGTGGCCGTTGCTGCGCTGGACCGCCCGGTGGAGCACCGCCTTCTGGCGGCCCGGATCGAACGTCGCCATTCCGATGTCGGCCTTGGAACGGCCCACCAGTTCGGCAATTTCCGCTCGGCGGTCGAGTAGGCGCACCAGTTCGAAATCGATCCCGTCGATTTCTTCGCGCAGCTTGAGAAGGTCCATCTGATGACAACCCTGTCTGGGGAGGATGGGGGCAGCAACCTGCCGGGGACTTGATTGCTCCAAGCCCGCCTCCGGCGGCAAGCACTCAATTGAACCGGGGCGCCGAGAGCACCCCGCAATTACCGATTGAGAGCAGGCGCCCGGTACCGCCTGATGGCGCCATGAGTGATCCGAACCCGCCCAAATCATCCTCGCCCCCGGCTGCACCGGCGCGTCTCGCCCGCGCGGCAAAACTGGCGATCATCGCCCTCGGCGTGTACCTGCTGATCCTGAACGTCGCCGTTTTTGCGCTGATCCGCATCGCCTTCGAGGCGGTCGATAACGAGTCAGCCGAAAATCTGGAGCGCCTTGCCAAGCGCATGACCGAGCCCGCGCGCGACTACTTCTGGATCCTTCCGTACACGTGGGATCCGGTCACCAAGGGGGTCGACGAAAACAGCCTGGAGACCTATCGGCAGCTGGGCGATTGGCAGAATCTGGTGGATTCGCTCGCGAGCCTCGCCGCGGAGCCGCGCCTCGGTCACGCGGATCTGCTCACTCCCGGCGGCGAGATCCTGCTGACGTCAACGGGGGTGGTTCCGTCCGCCGAGAGCCGGCGCCGCTACCTTGCAGAGGATCATCTCGCCATCGAGACAGCGGCCCGAGGTGAGCCATACATATCCACCACCTCCCCCCGTCAGCCGGAGAAGCGCATCTACCAGCCCGTGCGGAGCCGGGAAGGGGATGTGGTGGCGATCCTCCGCCTGGAGGGTACCGCGCCACGGGGGCTCATGACGGTTCGAAACCGTCTCTTCATCGGCTTCCTGGCGTCCTTCGCCATCCTCGTTTTCCTTTGGTGGTGGACGGTGCGACTTGTCCGCCGAACCATCGATGCGGAGCGCGCCGCGGCCCAGTCCGACCGGTTGAGGGCACTCGGCACCATGACCGCCGGCATCGCCCATGAGATTCGAAACCCTCTCGGAATCATCCACCTGCAGATCGAGGAGTTCCGGGCGCTTTCCAAGCACATCCCGGACGAGCGACAGCAGGCAGAGTTGCTGGCCATCGGCGACGATCTGCTGAAGGAGACGCGCCGCCTAAAGGACCTGACCCAGAGCTTCCTCGACTTCACGCGCGCCAGTTCCGCGCTTAACAAAGATCGCAAGCTGATCGACCTGGTGGCGGCCTCGCAGCGAACCGTCGCGCTGTGGAGCAAGGGGCTGGACCCAGCGCTGCGCACCATCCGCTTCGAGAGCCAACTCACCTCGGCTTCCACGAGCTTCTCCGAGGATCGACTCCGCCAAATTTTCCTCAACCTGCTCCGCAACGCCGACGAGGCGATGGGGCGCGAGAAGGGAGCGATTACGGTTCAGCTGGAGCGCGCCGGCAACATGATCAGCATCACCGTTGCCGACACGGGACCAGGCATCGCCAAGGAGACATTGGAGCAGATCTTCGACCCGTTCTTCACGACGCGCGCGGAGGGAACCGGACTTGGACTGAGCGTGAGCCGCGCCCTCGCAGAGGCAGCAGGCGGGAGTCTGACGGCATCCTCGGAGCCCGGCAAAGGCGCAACGTTCAGGCTTCTCCTTCCTGAAAAAGCCCGCGGGGAGGACGAGGATCGCTCCCCTTTCCCCCCCGCGAAGATCGTATAGATTGCCAGCTTGCTGGCAATCTATACATCTATACCGGATTCGTCACAAGGTGCGTGACAGCTTCTTCAACTCTTCGACGATCAGTTCGGCGTGTTCCCAGCGATCTTCCTTCTTCTTCTGGAGACACTTGCTGACCGCCTCCCACAATCCGGGAGGAAGCCCTTCGATGGGGGTCGGCTCGCGGTGGATGTGCTGGTAGGCCAAGTCGCCTTCGGTGAAGGGAGGACGCCCATTGAGCAATTCGTAGAACATGATGCCGAAGGCGTAGATGTCCGCTCGATTGTCGACCGGGATACCCTGCACCTGCTCCGGTGACATGTAGAGCGGGGTGCCGATCACCGCGCCGATCATGGTGCCTTCACCCGCGCCGTCCATCAGCTTGGCGATGCCGAAGTCAGTCACCTTCACGTCGTCGCCGGAGGTGAGCATGATGTTGGCGGGCTTGATGTCGCGGTGCACGACGCCGACACGGTGGGCGTAGGCGAGCGCATCAGCGATCTGGATCGAGTACTTGAGCACGTCCTTGGTGGGCAGCTTGAAGTTCGGCGCGGACTTCATCTGGCGCTTGAGATCGCTGCCATCGACGTACTCCATGGAGATGTACTTGCGGCCCATTTCCTCGCCGATGTCGTGGATGCGGACGATATGCGGGTGGGAAAGCTTGCGGGCGTTGCGCGCCTCGATCTTGAAGCGACGAACGGCCTCGGGGTTGTTCGACATGTTATCGGGCAGGATCTTGAGGGCGACGACTTCCTCGAGTTCCTTGTCGCGCGCACGGTACACGATACCCATCGCGCCGCGACCAAGTTCGTCCAGCAACTCGTAGCGGCGGGCGGCCTCCTCGGACATTTGCTGCACGATGGAGGTCTTTTCGAAGGCCATCGGGTCCGACGTCGAGCCACTCAACATTTCGAAGCGGGTCTGCACGTCCTTGTAGTTGATGTCGGCCGCGAACAGCTGTCTATACACGGTCTTCGCGCCCACGAGGTCGCGCTTGGCCTCGTAGCGCTGGGCCAGGTCGTAGAGCAGTTCCTTCGTCTCGTCGTCCACGACGAGCTTCTTGAACTCCTGAAGGGCCAGGTCCAGCATCCCCTTGTTCGTGAAGCACTTGCCGAGCATCTTCGTCGACTCGGCCTCCCAGCGATAGTCCTGCGCGGTCTTCTGGAAGCAGCCAATCGCCTTGTCGAATTCCTGCTGGGCGAAGTAGAGGCGACCGAGCTTGAAGCGGGTCTCGGGGCTGTCCTTCTTGTCCAGCAACGCTGTATAGACAGTCGCCAGCTTCTCGATGACGACCGGCTCGGAGGGGCGCAGTTGATACGCCTTCTCCAGCATGCGGCAGGCATCGTCGAAGGCCGATGCGGCGAGGAGCATCTGCCCACGCATGAGCAGGGCCGTCAGGTTGTTGGCGTCCTTTGCGAGGATCGACTCGAGCGCGCGGAGGATGTTGTTCTCCTGACCCGCGTGGCTCCGCCCGATGAAGTCGAGTTGCTCCAGCGCTTCGCGGAAGTACCCGAGCGAGACGAGCAGTTCGACGAAGAACCAGCGCACGCGGAGCACCTCAGGGTACTCGTTGAGCAGCGTGGTGATGTGCCCCACGACGGCCTGGGGGTTCTCCGGGTTCACCTTGGCGGCCAGCTTGTAGCACTCGACAGCACGCACCAGGTCGTTGCGGCTGACGTAGACGCGCGCCATGGCCATCTGGAGCCGATCATTCTCGGGCTGGATTCCCAGCGCCTTGGCGTACAGCTTGGCGGCTTCCTCGTCTATACGCAGCTTCTGCCCATAGGCCAGCGCCAGGTTGACGAGCGCCTCGGGATCGTTGGCGTTGCGGCTGAGGATGCGCTGGTACTCCGCCACGGCCTCGTCGATCTTGTTGTCGTAGAGGGACGCAAGGGCGTTGAGACGCTGCAATTCGTCGTCGCCGGGGGCGACCTTGAGGAAGCGCTGGGTCACGCCGAGGGCGTTCTCGTAACGGTCCGCCTTGATGTAAGACTTGGCCAACTGACGCCCGGTCGCGATGTCGTCCTTGTAGTTGCGGAGGTGGTTTTCGTAGACGCTGATGCACTCGGCCTCGGTGCGATCCTGTGCGATGAGGACCCGCGCCAGCGCCGCCAGATACTCGGCGTTGTTTGGCTCGTGGCGGATGGCATCACGCAGCACGCGCTCAGCCTTGGGCTCAACGACCCGCAGCTTCACGTAGGCGTCGGCGAGCTGGGCGGTCAGCTTCTGGTTCACCTGTCCGCTATTGGCGAGCGCCTCAATGGAGCGGATCGCCAGATCGAAATTGGCCGTGAGTTGGGCGGCCTGGGCCAAGGCGCGCAACGTCGTCACGTCGCCGGGGTTGGCCTCGATGGAACGCTGGTAGATCTCGAGGGCCTCCTCGTCGTAGACACCGCGCTCGAAGAACACCGTGGCCAGCATGCGAAGCAGGTCCTTGTCCTCGGGTCGCAGGCGCAGCGCGAGGCGGTAGGCGTGGAGACCCTCCTCGTCGCGGCGATTCTGCACCAGGCAGCACTGGGCCAGCATGAGGATCGCGGTCTGATCCTGCGGACTGACGCGGAGGGCGCTCTTCACCTCTTCGATGGCCTGACCGACCTGATTCTTCTGGAGCAGGATCGAGGCGAGGTGGAGGTACGCTGGGACGAAGTTCGAATTCAGGTCGAGCACCGCCTGGCAAAGGCTCTCCACCTGTGCATCGGACTTCTTTCCGTCTATACAGGCGAGCAGGTATGCCTCGAGGAACTCGCGGTCATCCAGGCGCGTCGGGTACTGCTGTTCGAAGACGGGGAGTGCCTTCGCCGTGAAGTTGCCGGTGCGTATATACGTCTCGCAGAGCGCACGATAGAGCGCCGGCGAGGTGACACCGCCGCGGAGGGCCGCACGCAGTCGCTTGCCCGCTTCCTCGTAGGCGCCAGCGGCCAAAGACACACGGCCGAGACCGTACTCGAGCAGGTGCGGCTCGGGAAAGCTGGCCATGGCCTTCTCGTAGATCGTGCCGGCTGCTGCCGTGGTGGTCGGTTCCAGCAGGAGCGCCCGTGCGTAAGAATGCAGGATCTCCTGATCCCCCGGCATGGCGAGGTGCGCCTTTTCATAGTACGGAATCGTCTCCGCCGAGTAGTCGCGCTGAGCGATTAGCACGCGGCTGAGAGCCACCGCCACCTTGGGGTTGCGGGGAGCCTTCTCGTGAAGGCGCAGGTAGAGTCGACGCGCCTCGTCGTATTCACCACGATTGAAGGCAGACTCGGCCATGCCGCGCAGGCGCGCGAAGAGGACCTGCCGGGTGACGATAAACGCAGTATAGCCGAGAATCAGGATGATCGCCAGTCCACCCGCGGTGATCCAGACGATGTTCTTGCGGAAGGCGACCTTGAACTGGAGTGAGCCGAACTCCTTGTTCGTGGGATCGAACTCGGCCAGCAGGGCGGCGGGCTTGCTCGCCTCGTCCCACTTGGCCTCGTTCATGAGTTGGTCGACTTCCTCGCGCCACTTGGCAGCCTGACCTTCGGCATACTCGCGCCGGTTGCGATCAAGCTGGGCGTAGGCAAGGTCGAGAGTGCCGGTATGGCTGACAGTGCCCGCATAGGTCGACCAAGGCACGCTCGTTGGCCAGAGATCCGCCCCGACAATATAGGGAGTCTTGAATCCGTTGAGCGTTCCGCCGTCGGCGCCGCTCATGCCAACCACCTGCGCCCCGGCGGGGCCGATGATGGTCAGGACGCTGTTCTGCAGGTCGCTTTTCTCGAGGGCCCCCTCACGCTTGCCCAAGGGACGCTGACCGTTGTTGGTCACCCACTCGTCCAGGTTGGTGGTCATGGTCAGGGTACGCTTAAGACCAAAGGCCGCCTCGGGGTAGCGCCCGGGAATGGGGATCAGCGCGGCCGAGGTATTCGCTCCGGTGAACACGCTGATGTCCTCGGCCACAACGGTGAGCGCCTGTGGATCGTAGACGGTGACACCGCTGTCGGCCACCTGCATGATGCGGGCGGGCCCAACGCCACCGGATTTCTTCAGCAGAAGCGGACTCGAAACGGGCGTGCCACGCACCGGGGCAGGGCCAATGCGCTTCTCCGCCCAGCGCCCTCCCGACTTGCTGGCTGAGTACTGAAGCCCGACCATTTCACCCTTTGCGAAGGAGACGAAAACCTCGTCCTGACCGTCGCTATTCACATCGTAGAGCAGGGGGGAAACGAGGATGGGGCTCAGCTGGACAACGATGATGTTTTCCGCGACGTCGATACCGTCGGGGCGGCGGCGGTTCTGCACCTGGTCAGAAAGTGCGTCGATAATGACCACACTTCCGTCCTTGGTGGCCGCAACCACGTCGAGCCGCTGGCTGTTGCGCACATGGCCGACGACAACCGGGGACTGGACTGCCGAGCGGGTGCTCTCGGCCCAGTGCTCGGTGATCGCCTTTGCAGAGTCCACGGAGTAGCAGCGAACAGAGCCGTCGTTGTCGACCAGGACGACGCGGTCCTTCACCCCGAGTGGGCTCTCGCTATCGGGCACGGTGACCACGGTCGGCTGGAGGCTGAAGCTGGAGCTCACTTTCCGCTCGGCGAGGATCTCGAGCGTGGTACCCCGCAGGATCACCAGGCGCCCGCTGCCGGTACCGACAGCGATGTCGCGCTGGCCCATGCCGAAGAAGTCGCCAATCACAGGCGCCGTGAGCGAGTCGTCGTCCCCGGGCAGCTTGAAGCGCCGCAATTCCGCGCCTGTCACCGCATTGTGGACACGCACATTACCGCGCACATCGGTGATCACCAGTTCCGGTTCGGCCGTGCCGTACAGGTCTGATGCGACCATGATATTTGGATTGGTTAGTCCCAGCCTTGTCTGCACATAGGCAGGCTCAAGCGCGTCCGTGCTTGATTGGGCCGACACGTTCGAGGAGATGGCGGCAACCAGCAGCAGGGCTGCATTGAGCCACACCGCACGCCGACGGGTAAATTTTGGGGGCATGATGGAGTATGGCCTCTTCACCGAGCAGCAGATTACTGTCACAAGTCGGCCCTTCAGTTGACTGTAGGAATACCCTTCAGCCTCAGAATTGACAGACTGCCGCCTGTCTGCAAGGCGGAAAGCCTCTGAAGGGGCCTCAACGAGATTAAGTGATTCCGCAGGAAATTACAGCCGGGTTTGCTCCATGAACCGCCCGATGTGGTTCGTGACGTCGCCCATGAAGAGGAAGCCGACCAATTCGCGGCCATGAAAGACCGGGAGCGAGTGGCGCGCGTGCTCGCCAAGACGCTGGTAGGCGACGAAGGCCGGGACTTCCGGCGACAGCAACTCCTTGTCGGCCCATGGGCGAACAAGGCGCTCGACAGTCACCTTGTCCCACTGATCGTGCGGTACGCCAGCCACGTCGTTTGCCGAAAGATACCCGAGCAGCGCATCGCCCCGGACCACCGCGTAACGGTCTCCGCCAAGCCGGTTGAAGGCGGAACGCACCGCCCACTGGAGCGAAGCGTCGGCAGGAATAACGACCTCAACCGGGCGCATCAAGTCGCCCACCCGCACGGCGTCGACGGCCGAACGGACCTGCGTCTGTCTGTAGGAACTAACCGCCAGCCAACGGATAAACAATCCGGTGAGGATCAGGAAGATGCCCGAAAAGCTCCCCATGAGGATCTCGATGACACCCAGGCTGGCGATCAGGATTCCGATGAACTGCCCGCCGCGCGATGCCCACTTGGTCGCCTGCAACATGTCGCCACTGGCCCACCAGATGGCCGCCCGCAGCATGCGACCGCCGTCCATGGGAAATCCGGGTAGCAGGTTGAAGATCGCAAAGACCAGGTTGATGAAAAGCAGCATCTCGGCCACGAGATGCACGTGGGCCGGAATGGGCAATGCAGCCATTCCCATCATCGCGCCAAAGCATAGCAAAGCCAGGATCAGCGACACCAGCGGGCCGGCGCCAGCGATCAGGAACTCCTGCATGGGCGTCTTGGGCTCAGAGCGGATTTCTGCCATGCCTCCGAACAGGAACAGGGTGATGCGCTCGGTCCGGATGCCGAATCGCCGCGCCGTCAGCGCGTGACCATATTCGTGGAATAACAGCGAGAGGAACGCCAGAAGGACCCCGCCCAGTGCCCAAGGGAGCGCTACGGCCGTGGAGATGCTGCCTTCTTCTTCGAGCATTTGCGTCCATCCCATGGTCATCACGGCCAGCACGATGAACCAGCTCGGATGAATCCGAACTGGGATGCCGAAGTAGCGACCGAGGGAAATGCCGGAGTTGCCGAACATGGGGGGCCCTTGTGGTAAGTGCCCCCGTGCTGATCTGCCGTTGCGCCGCTCGGGGGCGTCTGACATGAAGGGTGACGCAACTTCCCTGCCCAAGGAAAGCACAAAACCATGCCGGTCTTCCCCTTCGAAGGAAAAGTTCCCAAAATCCATCCCACCGCCTTCATCGCCCCGAATGCCATCGTCATGGGCGATGTGGAGATCGGCGAGTATGCCTCCATCTGGTATGGGGTCGTGCTGCGCGGTGATTTGGATCCGATCCGCATCGGGGCGCGCACGAACGTGCAGGACAATTCGGTGCTGCACACCGGTCTGAACGAGCCCTGCATCGTGGGTGACGAAGTGACCATCGGTCACGCCGCCATCGTTCACGGCTGCGAAGTGCGCCGCGGCTCCCTCATCGGCATGGGCGCCTGCGTGCTCAATCGTTCGATCATTGGCGAGGATTGCATCGTCGGCGCGAAGGCGCTGGTGACCGAAGGAAAGATCTTCGAGCCGCGCACGATGATCCTTGGTGCCCCCGCCAAGGCGATCCGAGCCTTGAAAGAAGACGACCTGCAGCCGGTCCGTATCTTTATGCACCGTTATGTGGAGAACGGCACCCGCCATCGTCGCGCCATCGAGGAATGGCAGCAGTCCAACGGCATGCGCATGTAACCGACCCCGGCATACGAGAGCCATTCCGTGGAGACACGCCGTCTTTTCCTTCCCGCCTGCGTCCTGCTCTTCGGCGGGTGGCTCCTGCTTGCACTCACCGAGGCATGGCAAAAAAGCTTCACCAATGATGAACTCCCGCACCTGGCTTCAGGCCTCGCAGTGCTTGAGTATGGCGATTTCCGCATCAACCCGGAGCACCCTCCCCTCGTCAAGGTTCTCGCGGCCCTCCCGCTGTGGCTTCTCGCCAAGCCGGATCTGACCGGGGACCTTTTCCGCGAGGTCGTGGACGCGCGAGTACCATTCTACTACTCGCTCTCCGATCAGGTACCCTGGGGGTACTACATCTTCTTCATGGCACGGGGGGAATCCCCTCAGATTCCGCTCTTTCTCGGGAGGCTGGTTCCCGTTGCCATCGGGCTGCTCGGTGGATGGTTGGCGCTCTGGTGGGGACGGCACCTAAGTCGATCCCCTTGGGGTGGACTGCTTTCGGCGCTCTTCGTCTTGTATTACCCGGAGTACATGGGGCACGCGGCCTACGTGACGCTCGACGTACCAACGCTGGTCGCAACGGGTGCGCTCTCAACGGCGGCGGTTTTTTGGTGGCGGCGACCCGGATGGGTCGCTGGCGCCGTCTGGGTGGTGACAGCATGCCTCGCGACATTGGTCAAGCTGCCGGTCTCAATCGCCTGCGCGGTCACGGGCTTTGCGCTGCTGACGCTGGCCTTGGCGCATCGCCGCATCCGTGTCGCCACGTTGATCCTCGGCGTCGTCACACTCCTGGCCATCTACACAACGCAGTGGGCTGCGGCTGGATTCCGGTTCAAGCATGCGCGCCCAACGCCCGAGTTGATCCAGGCTAGTCCCTATATCCCCACGGGCGTCCTGCCGCCGGACGCGGAGCCGACACAGCGGCTGGTGAATTTCTGCTGGCGTCATCGCCTCCTCCCCGAGTCGACGCTGGCAACCCTGAACCACGCGGGAGGATTCGGGAAGTCTTACTTCCTCTTCGGGGAGTCCCGCGGCCGCGGCTGGCTCTCATACTTCGGGTGGACGACAATCTACAAGAGCCCGTTGGCATGGCTCGCCGGTGCCGTGGTGCTGGGCGGCGTGTCGCTGTGGCGCAGGGTGCGCCGCGGTGGGCGGATTGGCGGAGCCCGGCGAGACCATCTCGTGCTACTCCTTGCCGCTCC
This sequence comes from bacterium, assembly GCA_016125005.1. Taxonomy (GTDB): domain Bacteria; phylum Sumerlaeota; class Sumerlaeia; order SLMS01; family SLMS01; genus WGMQ01. The sequence continues at coordinate 33,774 of WGMQ01000030.1, forward strand.
CGTTGTGCTCCTGGCGGCGGTGGTGATGTCGCGTCACAATCTGGGCCATCGCTACATCCTCTTCATGGTTTTTCCGGTGGGAATACTCGTCGGAACGGAATGCTGGCGATGGATCCGGCGCCCCGATTGGCGCCGGTGGTTTGCTGGCGCCGTGCTGGCTGGCTCGCTCGTTCCGGCCCTGACTTCCTGGCCCAACGGCGCCACCTACTTCAACGTGTTGGCTGGCCCGCCCGAGGAGGCCCAGCGCATCCTGAGGGACAGCAACCTTGATTGGGGACAGGACGTGGCGGCTCTGGCGCTCTGGTACTCACGGGAGGAACTCACGGACATCAACCTGGCGCTGGACGGACACAACCGACCGGGGCCCTACGGCATCTCGCCCTATCGCTGGGTCGATCCCGCCGGCGGACCACTCTTTTACGCGCCACTCCAGCCGCTCGACTCATCGCTTTACACGGCAGTGAGCGCCAATCGACTGGAGGGGATGCGAAAGCTCTATCCCGAAGCCCTCAGCGGCGCTCCGGTTCATCGGATCAACAGCATCCTGATCTATCCGCCGCTCACGCCCGCCAGATGATCTTTGCTCGGGTGAAGAGCGCCACGACCCAGGAGAGTGCGAGGGTCTTGGTCATCGACCAGATAAACATCCGCCAGTAGCGCCACACATCGCCGACCGGCACATTGCCCGCCAGTTTGGTGAAGGCCCAGTTTTCGAGAGTGAAGGTGCCGAACGGAAAGCCCACAATCGGCGCCAGTAGGTTGCGGATGGCCACATAGGCCAGCATGGGATTCTGACCGTTGGCGATCAGCAACCAGAACCAGCGCTGCTTCTTGTAAAGGTCGATCCAGATGGTGAAGGAAATCAGCATCAGGATCGAGAGCCCCGTGCTGACAAAGTAGTAGCTTGCATTCGAGGGGTCCTTCTTGATCCCGCCTTCCAGCGGCTCACAGAGCAGCCCCAGCACCAGCCAGAACGATCCCCAGCCAAGCAGCCCCTTAAGCAAAACGTCCGTCTTCGTCTGGCTTGGGAAGCTGCGGATCACGTACCAGACCAGCCCCAGCAACGGGATCACAGTCAGCGCGGTGGCGAACACCCAGCGGCCGTGCAATCCCACGTGAATTCCCACGATGACCAGCAGGCAGAAAACCGACAAAAACCCGATTGGAAGCGTCCCGCGACCATGATCCTCCGCGCGGTCAGACCGCTTCATCCAGTCCAACAGGATGTCGCCGACAATAGTGCCGGGGATCACGATCAGCAGGTACTTCACAAACATGAACTGGTAGGCCCAAGTGAAATCCTTGAAGCCGAGGTGTTCGCTGCACCAAGCCGCCACCCCGGCGGGTAGACGAGGAGTGGCGACAATGTTCACCCAGGAGCCGGAGACCTTGTCCGCCTGGATCGCAGCGGCCACCACGGCCATGACGGCAAGGCGCGCGACGAGATTGCCTCGCGTCCACAACCAGACGATCGATCCCCACACCGCCATGTTGGAGAGGACGAGCAGGATGATGTTGGATCGGTAAAGGTTGAAGCGGGTTCCGAGCGATCCCTCGGGGAATCGTAGCCAGTACATGAGCAGAACGGCACCGACCAGCCCACCGCCTCGGATCCACGCGACGGTCGATTTCGAGAAACTGTCAGGCATTCGGACCAGCATGGGGAACAGAAGCGCGAATCCCAGCAACGCCTGAAGCTGCACCCACGCATCCGGATTATTGCTGATCGTGCTGGGGGTGATGTGCTGGACATAGATGGCAAAGGCGACCAAACAGGCACCGCGGCCAAAAACCCCGGCGAGGATTCGCCACTGGGCCACCCCCTTGGCGATGCGGCTGCTCAGGGCAAACGGGAAGGCCGCCCCCATGGAGAATAGGAACGCGGGGAAAACCAGGTCCACCCAGGTGTAGCCCGGTAGCGTGGCGGTGTACTTCAGGCCGGGAAACCCCATGGTTCCAGCGTACTGCGCGTGATACATCCAGCTGGGGAGACCTCCCCACGGGACCACCCCGCTGATGCACATGGCGATGATGGCCCATCCCCTGAGGGCATCCAGCGCCAGCGCCCGCGGGGCGCTCGGTTTGGCAACGGCAGCGGCCTCGGACATTTCCGACTCCCTGTTTTGGCAAGCAATTCCGCTCCAAAGGATACCCACCGCCCCGGGGGAGCAAACCGATTGTTGCCTGTTATTCTATTGCCTGCTGGCCGTGCGGCGGGAATTTCCACAACTTCCTGCTTGAGTCTAGCGACGGCAAGGGGGAAACAAGGACAAGACTCTGTTGGGGATAGGAGCGTCATGGTGCTTCGTCAATTTACCGCAGCCGCTGTTGTGGCCATCGCAATGATCGGCAGTCCGTCATTGGCCATTGACTGGTCCGTCATGCTGACCGACGGCCAGGCCGCCGCCCTGCCGGAAGCAGCGCGCGCCCCCTACCAGGAGGCCGTCCGTCTCAATGACCGCGTGGCCCTCGATTCGGTGGTGACGGAGTTGGCAAAGGCAGCCTCCCTCGCGGAGGACCACATCGACCTCCAGTTCCTGCTGCTCGGCCGCGCCCGTGACCGTGCGATGAACTACTACGGGACGGCCAGCTACACCGTCGATAACAACGCGCTCCCCATGGCCTTCAACTCACCGCCCAACATGGTGGCCGAGCCCTACCTCGACATCGCCGACACCGCCATCCGTCGCCTCAGCGGCAACTCCTCGCTGAACGCGGAGCAGCGTCGCCGCCTTGAGGCACAGGGAAAGGCCATTGCTGAGCTTCGCTCGGGGCTTGAGGCTCGGGATCAGGCCCGCGCAAAAGTCGGCTTCCCCCTGATCGAGATGATCCGCGCAGATCGCCTCGAATACCTCGACTCGAAGACTGAGAAGGACGACCCGCTCGATCCGTTCGCAGCGTATGCGAAGGGCGTGAATAAGTCTCCCGACTCGCCGGACGCGACGACCGAGACAGGTACCATTGATCCGTTCGCCCTTCTCCCCGGCGAAGTTGTCTCCAACTTCCTTCCCCCGTCGCCGGCCCCGGTCAACAACTTTGGTCCCGAGTTCGGCAACCAGCCGCAGCAGTTGGATGAGTTCGGCAACCCCATCACCGCGCCGCAGAATGTCGGTGGCGCGCTGGCGGACCCGGGCGTTCCCGCCTTTGGACCAGAGGACGGCGGAAAGTAACCGCTCAACACCCCTTGCACTCCACCCACCGGACTTCCCCCTGATGACTTCCATTGCGGTTAACAACCGTCTGGACACGCTCTTTGCCAAGTGCCGCGCCGAGAATCGCGCCGCGCTGATTCTCTATTTGACGGCCGGCTTCCCGACCGCCGCCCACACCCGCCGGTTGCTTCCCGTACTGGCCGAGGCAGGGTGCGATCTGGTCGAACTCGGCATTCCCTTCAGCGATCCCATCGCAGACGGGCCAGTCATCCAGAGGGCTTCCGCCGTCGCGCTGGATGCAGGGATGACCTACCCGCAGGCGCTCGACATGATGTCGGAGTTCCGCCGCTCCCACCAGACGCCGGTCATCTTCTTCGGGGCCTACAATCCGTTCCTGTATCGCGGCATGGATCAGGTCGCCGATGACCTGGCCAAGGCAGGCGCCGAAGGGATTCTGGCGGCTGACCTCCCCCTCGATGAGTCGGGTGAGGTGCGCGACGTGCTCGCCTCCCGGAACCTTCATCTCGTGACGCTCGTGGCGCCGACCACGCCGGAGCGCCGTCTCGCCTCGTTTGCCGATCAGTGCACAGGCTTCATTTACTGCATTTCCTACAAGGGGACCACCGGCACCCAGGAGGTCACCACCGACCTGATCTCTGACTATCTAGGTCGCCTCCGTCGCCACCTCTCGATCCCTCTGGCTTTGGGCTTCGGCATCAAGCGCCCGGCCGATGTCCGCACCGCTGTCGATACGGGGGCGGATGCAGTCGTGGTGGGGACCGCCCTGATCGAGTGCATCGAAAAGGCGATCGCGGAAGGGGCGGATTTGGAAAAGACAGTGTTCGATTACGTTTCGTCATTGACGAAGGAGTTGCCGCGCCGGCGATAAGGGCGCGCACAAAGTCGGCGTCGGCTGACTGGGGATTGAACTCCTCCCGGAACGCATCGGGAGGCAGGGGGAAGGGCTGGCCTGATGGCGCCGGATCAAATCGGCTCGTGTTATTCGTGGGCCACCATGATGGTCGCCCGAGCCATCGCGGTATTGTGGCTGCCTGTCTTTCACCGTTACCGATCACGTGACATCAAGCATGTTCCCACCGCTGGGGCGGTCATTCTGGCGCCAAACCACACCAGTTATCTGGACCCAGTGGTCATCACCTACCCGCTTCGGCACCGGCGACTCTACTATCTTGCATGGCACCAGTTGTTCGCGAATCGCTATTTCGCGGCCCTGATTCGGCGGCTGGGGGCCATTCCCTTGGATACCGACCGGCGCGCAGATCGGGCCGCGTTTGAGGCAGCCCTGGCGCTACTCCGCGATGGAGAGGCGGTTTGCCTGTTTCCAGAGGGCATTCGAGGTTGGGACGGCCAACTGTATTCCCTTCAATCGGGAGTCGCCCGCCTGGCGGTGGCCAGCGGCGCGCCCATTATCCCGGTGGCGGTAAGCGGAACGCTGGAGGCCTGGCCCCGATGGCGGCGCCTGCCACGCGCCTTCGTGCCCATTACCGTGCGCTTTCTGCCGCCGATCCTCCCCCGCCCCGCGGCGACCTCCGCAGAGCGTAAAGCAGAAACACTGCGTCTCATGGGGGAATTGCGGGATTCGCTGACACAGGCGCTGGAACGCCCCGCCAGGCACTGATGGCCTCCGGCCGAATGTACCCCTCCATGACCTCCACCGACGAGCTCCCCGACTCGTGCACCACGAAGGCGTCCACCCGGATAGTCACGGCACGCTGGCGGGTATTCATCAGGTAGTCGCCAATGACGCTCCTCAGGTTCCCCTGACGCCGGACGTCGAGCACTTCCTGCCACGGGCTGGGGTCGTCGGCAGGGCGAAATTTGACCTCGGCAAAAAGCAACAGGGCGTGGTTGGCGGCGATCAGATCGATGTCGCTGCCGTCGGCACCGAGCCACCGATGATGGCGGATTTGCCAGCCACGCCGCCAAAGGTACCGCGCAACAACGCGCTCCGCCCAAAGCCCGCGCTGTCCCGCGTCCCAGTCGCTACGGAAAGGGCGATCGGGCCAGATGGGAAGGGTTAGCGAGTTGCGCAGCCACATGGCCCTCCTCAGCCAATCAGGGTCTGAAACGCCGCCACTCCCTGGGCGATGCCCGCGGCCACGTCGGTAATCTCTGCATCGTACATGTAGGCGGGGACGGTCACCAAACGGTGCGCCTGGTCGACGAGGCATTCCCTGACCGGAGTGGCCACGTGACGCGCTCCCCAGGAAGCCACCGCACCGACCAGCGGACTGTCGGCACCGAGCGTCACCGCCACCCCATCGCCGATCACCTTCGCGGCAATCACCGGAGAGATGCAGAGGAAGAGCATCGGCTTGCGGGACTCGACTCCCTCACGGACGAATCGCTCGACCTCTGAGTTGACGGTCATCCGGGCGCCATCGACGGCGAAGGTACAAAGGTTCTTGGCGGCGCCAAACCCGCCGGGAAAGGCGATGCCGTCGAACTCGATCGCTCGCGCCGTGGCCAGGTCGCGTACCTTGCCACGGGCGATTCGCGCTGCCTCAACCAGCACGCGGCGCTTCTGTCCCTCGGCGGGCTCTCCTGCAAGATGGTCCACGACATGGGCCTGTTCGATATCCGGTGCCAGGAATTCGACGGCGAATCCGGCGCGCTTCAGGTTGAGCAGCAGAAGCACACTTTCGTGAATTTCCGAGCCATCGAACACCCCACACCCCGAGAGTACGACCGCGATTTTTTTCATCAGAAACGCTCCATTCCGGATGAGTTTAGGTTGGATGGCAGAAACGGTGTGGACAAGCGCAAAGGGACCGGAGACCATCCGGCGGACGACTAGCAGAAGGCGTTTGCGTCCGCCCAAGGCCTTCGGTCAACTAGGTACCCAGCAGGCCAGACGACAACGCGGGCGATGTGAAGGTGACACATGGATTTCAAGGTAGAAGCAAACGACGCTCAGGTCACTGTTCGGATTGTTGGCGAAGTCACCGCCGAGAGTTGCGGCGAGCTCCGCGATCAGGTCATTGATCTGATCAAGAAGTCTCCAGCGAAGCTCATCCTCGATCTGGCCGAGGTACCGTTCATCGACACCAGTGGTCTTGGCGTGCTTGTGGGCTTGCGCGCACAGGCCAAGAAGGCTGGTACCGCACTCATGGTACAGAATCCGCAGCCCCGGATTCTGCAGGTCTTCCGGATCACCCAATTGGCAAAGGTGTTCGGACTCAGCTCCGACTAATCGGTCCCACGATGCCGACCAGCAGCCTAAAAGACCTAGTGGATAGTACCCAGGCACGGGTGCTCGTTGTCGACGACAACCCAGTGAACAGTGCCTTGCTCAAGACGCTTCTCGAGCGGGATCGGATCAAGTGCACCTTGGTGTCCTCAGGCGCTGATGCGCTCGACGAGTTCAGGCGCACCAACTTCGATCTGGTGCTGCTGGACATTGAGATGCCCGGGATTTCAGGTCTTGATGTGCTTCGGCAGTTGCGCAAGCGCCAGACTGCGCTGGCGTTCCTCCCCGTGATGCTGGTTACAGGCCGAACCGACATGGAGTCCCGCATCGAGGGACTTGAGGCCGGCGCCACCGATTTCATCAGCAAGCCCTTCGATCCGGCTGAGCTCGGTGCCCGCGTTCGGAACCACATCCAGGCCAAGCGACTTTACGATCGCCTGATGGTCACCAACACGCTCCTCAAGGAGGAGCGAGCCAAGATCTTCGAGGCGCAGGTCGCCCTGCTGCCCAGTTCCATGCCCGTGCGTCAGGGCCTGCGCTTCGGCGCGGGATATCAGGCCAGCAGCGTGGCCAGTGGCGACTACTACGACGTGATCGAGCGATCCAACGGCAACATCCTCCTCGCCGTCGCAGACGTCAGCGGCCACGGCATCGCCAGCGCCATGCAGATGTCCATCCTGCGCGCGACCTTACGCGCACGAGCCGCCCACGGCGAATCGATCGAGGCCATCCTGGCAGAACTCAATGCCATCCTCCGCCACTCGCTTGATGACTACAGCTTCGTCACCTTCTATCTGGCCGAGTTCAACCAGACCTCCGGTATGCTAAACAGCGTCTCGGCCGGTCATCATTCGCCCCTTTGCCAGGACCTGCAAACAGGCGAGATCAGCGAACTCGTCGGCGAGACCTGCTGTCCGCTTGGTCTTGAACAGGACCTGGACATCGTCGTGGTGCGCCATCAGCTTCAGCCGGGACAGCGCCTGATCGTCTATACGGATGGGCTCATCGAGCAGACCAATCGGGCCGGTAAATACTTCGAACTCGACGGCGTTCGTTCCTGTCTATACGAGACCGATCCCCAGGATCCGCAGCGGGCCGTCGACAAGCTTCTCTCCGACTTGCACCGCTTCCACGGCGACGAGCGCCCCAAGGACGACGTCACCGTCCTCGTGATGGACGTCATCAAGACTGCCCAGTGACGATGAAGCGAGTCCTGGTCCTCAACGCCAACATCCGTGAGCGTGGCACCTGGTTCCGGGCGCGCAAGGTGGCCCGTGGCCTCTTCCATCGCGGGCATGACGTCACCTTTGTCTGCCAGGGTGAGGGGTGGTACCGACCGCGCATTCGTCAGAATCATCCCCGCTGGTTCGAATGGGAGACGGCCAGTTGGTCGCCGCTCCGCGTCGAGGAAGGACACGCGCCGCTCGCCGTCATGCAGCGCATCCTCAAGCTGCGCGGCCACTGGGATCTTGTCTATACGTTCAGTCACCTACCGGTCGACTCCGCCGTGGCCCACATGGTCCGTGACCGTTCCACCTTCTGGATCACCGATTGGTGCGACCTGTGGAATTCCACGCAGGGAGGCATCCATGATGTCCGCTGCTGGCCCAAGCCGCTGCCACCGTTCCTGACCGGATGGAAAGGGGTCTATACACGCTTCAGCCATCGCCTCGAGGACGCCACCGAACGCCAAGTCGCGATCGACGCTGACGCGGTATCCATCATCGCGTCCCCCATGCTCGAGGAAACTCGCAAGCTCGGTATAGACGACCGCCGCATCCTCCACATGATCTCGGGCGCCGACACCCGCAACATCAAGCCGCAGGATCGATCCGCCGCCCGGCGCCAACTATCCATCGACGAAGACGCCCTCCTCGCCGTTTACGTCGCCAACTTCACCCCGGACAATATCCAGTTGGAGCGGGCCCTCGAACTTTCGCTGAGGAACAACCCGCGCCTTCAGGTGCTCAGCGTCGGGCCACGCTGGTATCCCGAGAAGGGCTACATCGCCGAGCAGGTGCGCCGCGGTCGCGTCCTCGACATGGGACGCCGTCCCTTCGCCGAGATCCCCCTCTTCCTCGGCGCCGCCGACTTCCTCCTAATGCCCATCCGCGACACGCCGCTGAATCGCTGTCGCTGGCCCAACAAGTTCGGAGACTACATGGCCTCCGGACGCCCCACCGCGACCACCGACGTTGGCGACATGGGACGCGTTTGCCGCGAGTACAACGTCGGCATCGCCAGCGAGTCCACGCACGAGGGACTCGCCCGCTCCATCGACCGACTTGCGGGCGATCCCGACCTGCGCGCATCCCTCGGGGCCAACGCCCTTCACGCAGCCCGGAACCATTTTTCCTGGGCCTCGCGTGTCCATCGCCTCGCCGCCTTCCTGAACTCCCACGGCGTCGACATCTAGGCCCACCACTCCCCAACCGCAACCTTTCCTGATCCCGGATTATTAAATGCCCGGGATCGGCAGAAGGGGATTTTTGGTTGACTTTTCCGTTACATACTTTAGTCTTTAATTAATTATTGTAGAAAACTAAATCCAAGCACGGAAAGGAATCACCGATGCACCAGCACACCGCCGTAGCCACCGCCCGTCCCGCTTCCACGCGGCGCACGCCCCTCCTTGGCGCCTGCCTCGCGGCAGCGGGAATCCTCGCCGCCGCGTCCGCCTCCGCCGCCACCATCAACTACACGCCCCACTACGACTTCATGCTGAACCCGGAGGCGGGCTTCATGAAGCTCCTTCCTATGGACGGCACCGCGGCCACCTTCACGGAGATCGACAATCTCCGCGCCACGGACCATTCCATTTATTGGGGCATTATTGACCTCGCGGCCTTCTACAACACCAACACGATCAGTACCGCGAAGAAGAACCAGATCACCGCCAGCTTCAACCGCGCGCGTCAGGCTGGCGTGAAGGTCATCCCCCGCATCCGCTACCATGTGACCGAGTCCTTCACCCCGCCCGAGCCGAACTACACGCGCCAGGCCAAGCACCTTGACCAGCTCGCTCCGATCTTCACCGCCAACAACGACATCGTGGTCTGCTATCAGGCGGGAGGCTACGGTGCCTACGGCGAGTGGTATTACAGCCCCTCCGCAAACACCACCGGCTCGGCCCGCAAGCAGCTCCTCGACAAGATGTTCTCGGTCCTCCCAGCGGACGCCATCATCCAGGTCCGCACCCCTTACTACAAGGACCAGTACGCGTCGCTCGGCGCCTCCGCGAGCCGCGTCGCCCGCGTCGGTCACTTCAACGATTGCTTCGACTCCGACTCCACGGACTTCGGTACCTATACCTGCTACCCGTGGGTGAGCGGGTGCCTTTCCGTCACCGACTGGCGCACCTACGTCCACACCGATTCGTTCGTGGTTCCCGTCGGCGGAGAGTCCTGCGTCAACGTCCCGTACAACGACTGTCCCGGTCCCTACAACGAGGCCAACTACATGGGATGGAGCTTCATGAACACGAGCTGGAACCCCGATGCGATCTCCAAGTGGCAAAGCCAGGGTTGCTGGCCGGACATGCGGCGCCGCATGGGCTATCGCTACGAGCTGGTTTCCGCCACGGTCCCCGACAGCATCTCGCCCGGCCAGAACTTCACCGTCTCGTTCACCATCAAGAACGAGGGCTTCGCGCCCCTGTACGACGTGCGGAACGTCTACGTGCGCCTGCATGACGCGGCGGGCAACGAGCTCGTCTACTACTGGTTCCCGGGAATCGACGTCCGCAACTGGGCGCCGCTGGCGGGGAACTACACCCACACGGCCACCTTCACTGCCCCAACGTGGCTGACGAGCGGCCCCGTCACGATGGGCCTTTGGATGCCCGACAAGGAACCGGCCCTGTACTCGCGCAGCGAATACTCGGTCCGCATGGCCAGCAAGAACGGGTCGACCGACATCTGGAATCCGACGTGGGGTGAGAACGTCATGAAGACCGGCATCCCCGTCGTGCCGTGACACGTCTGCAAGCCAGCCCGCCCGGTGGACGCCGGGCGGGTTCAGGAAAACAGGTCATCGGACTCGGGAAGGGAAAGTGGCTGCCCGGCCATCTCCGCAAAGACCATCGCATCGAGGATCGCGTTTCCATCGGGGTGATTGTTGAAGAAGGCGAGAGCCGTGGTCGCATTCTCGGCCGCATCCCGAATCACTGGTACCCACGGCCTCAGTTCCCCCTGTGCGTAGCGATAGCGATAGCGGTCGCTTCCCGACGGGCTATCCCTGCCGTACCAAGTCTCGCCGTTGCGGCCGTGGAAACGGAAGTAGGCCAGCGGGCCGGTCTGTCTATACCGCGAGGACTGGGAAAGACCGCGCAGTGCTGGCTGGTCGATGGCCACGCGGGAGACGGCAAGGTCGCGCAGGAAGCCATCGGCCTCGTCCGTATCCCACGATGAATGGCGCAGCTCCACGGCGAGTGGAATGCCCGCGAGGCATCCGAAGATCTGCTGCATCTTCTGCCGATCGGAGAGCGTGTTTCGCAGCGCATTCGGGAACTGGAGGAGAACCGCCATCAGGACTCCGGCCTCGCGGAACGGCGCCAGATACTCGAGAAACGGGTGCACCGTAGCGGAATCGGTCAGGCCGCGATGGGTCATGTCGCCCGGCGCCTTGATGGAGAACGCAAGCCGCCCTCCCGCATCGCGCACCTTGCGCCGCGCGGACTCCCGCTTCGGCGTGCCGTAGTAGGTGGCGTTGATCTCCAGCGCTCGGAAGACACCGGCGTAGTAGTCGAGCCGATGCGCCGTCGTGACGTGTGGCGGATAGAACACGCCGCGCCAGTCGTCATATGCGTAGCCTGACGTACCGATGAGGAGCGGACCTGGCATCAGGCAAGGCTCCCGAACAGGTCGGGCTGTATAGACGTGGTGCACACGGACCTGGCGCTCTTCTTCCGTTCCGGTGGTGCCCACGGCGGACGGACCTTCTTCTCGTCCAACTCAATGCCGCCGGGCCACAGCAGCGTATTCATGGCGCGGCGCAGCAACCGAATGTTCGCCACGGGATCGGCGGTGGTTTCGTGATCGATGAGTGCCTTGAGTCGCACGCGGCGGGAACGATCCTGATCGTCGGATGACGTGAGCACATAGGAGAGCGACTCGCCCGCATGGAGGTTCATTCCCGCAGCCACCGACTGGCGCGCGGCAAGCGACTGGGCTCCGTTGCCGGTGTAGTCCTCGGGATCCTGCGAGAGGGACTGCCTGATGACGAGGTCGTCGAGCGGTACCTCATGGCGCCAGAGCGCGCCTTCCATCTCGGCGATACGATCAAGCAACGTGGGCACCATCGCCCGGTAACCCGCTGCATCAGGGGGCTTGGCCAACTCGCGCAGCAACTCAAGCTGGGCGTTCTTCACATAGAGCGGCAGGTCGTGGCGACGGCACTCGATGCCGCGATACTTCACCGAGCCATCGCGAAATGCCCCGAAATAGCGCGTCGGAACGGGCATCTCGGGGTTCTGGCGCGAAGGGAGAAACGCTAGCCACTTGTATATACCCTCCAGCGCGATGGGCAGGCCGGTCACCTTCTGGATCTCCTCGCATAGCACCGGGACTTCCGCGTCCTGAAACCCCGGCTTCACAATCCACACACAGTCGACATTCGCGTGGATCATGCGCCAACCACGTTCCTCGCAGACCTCGCGGGCCTGCATCAGGATCTCGCGCGAATAGGCCGACACCGCCTCGTGGGCCTCGATACGACCGAAGCGGGCGTTGCGATAGCCGAGGTAACCGAAGCAACAAACCAGCATCCACTTGAGCGCATCCTGTCGCGCATCCCAGCGCGCGTAGGCCACCGCGTCGCCAGCCTCCTTCGCCAGCTTGCGCAGGCGCTTGAACTCGACCCGCTTGGCGATGATCGGCGTGAGGGAACGGGACACAAGACCCGCGCGTTTCTCGCAGATTGTATAGTCGATCTGCGGCACCGTTCGGTTGCTGCAACAGGGGCAATTCACCGTCTCCGGCGAGACGTTGAAGCGGGACATGATGCTCGGGTACATGGCGACGAAATCCAGCTCGACGACGTTCTCATGGAAGCCTGTTTCCGGCGCATAGACAATACCGCCCCGGTCCGCCTTCAGCAGTTGACGCGCGCTCTTCCACGCCTCGGGCTGCGTCTTCTTCCACGGAACCAGAAAGCCCTCGCGCCAGGCGTGATCGAGCTGGATCGAGGAAATGCCCGTGCCGATGCTGCGCCGCGCGATACGCTGGATGGGGATGCGCGAGAGACGGGCAACCTCGAAGAGGCCATCCATGCCATCGTGCGAGAGCGCGAAGGAGTTCTTGCGATCCAGATGCCAGCGCCCGCGCAGCGCATGTTCCGGCGCCTGGTACAGGATCTTGCCGTAGGAAAAGTACGAACGCCCCTCCGTCCTGGCCTCGCGCGGCGGCGGCTCGTCGCGATCCAGCCGGATCGGAAAACGCATCCGCTGTGCGAGTGTATAGACAAGCGGGAACAGGAACGAATCGCCACTGTCCGTCAGCAACACATCCGGGTCCAGATCGTCGAGCGCCCGCTGAAACCCCGCCAGCAGCTCATACGGATCCTCCCAGGTCAGCACGCGCCCCTCGCACTCCATCGTCAGCGAACGAAGCTCTGTGCGCTTCTCATGTAATGTCCCCTCGCCACGCAACTCCGCCACACGCAACGGCGGCGTGGCGTACTGCGTCAGCCAACGATCGTCACCTTCCTCCCGCGCCAGCGACAGCAACCGCCCGCCCTCATGCTCCACGCGACAACGCATCAGCGGATAGACATCGCGCTCGAAACCGTACACCTGCTCCGCCAGCAAGTCCGCGTTGTACCATGAGAGTAGCGGAAACTTGTCCGCATGACGATCCAGCGCACGGCGCCACGTTTCGATGCGCAGGAGCCGGAACGCGAACACACGACGGGGCTCGCCCGTCCAGAAGTCGCGGCGCTCCATCCACCCCACCGGCGCCGCATCGCGCGCCTTCTCCATCACGCGAGCACAGCCCGCCACGTCCTCCTCCGGACCATCGACAAACACCAGCGGCTCGAACGGCTCCACCAACCGCAGGCGCTCGCCATCGTCGGTAATGAACCAGAGCACCACCGCATTGCCGACGGCGTGGTAATCGAAGAGCCAACCGGTCGCGTTCACGGCGCGCAAAATCCAGTGGAAATACGACGCGAAGCATGGCATGATCGTTCCACTTTCAGGCAAGGAGCCTCGGCCATGACCACTCCGCTTCTGGACAAAGCCTTCGCCAAGGCCAGCGCCCTCCCCGCCGACCAACAAGACGCGATTGCCGAACTCGTCCTGGGCGAACTGGCTTCGGAGGAGCGTTGGGAGCGCCAGTTCGAGAAATCACAGGATACCCTTGAGGCACTGGCAGACGCAGCCCTCGCGGAAGATGCACACGGCAGGACACGCCCGTGTGGTTCCGGATCCGCTAGGAACTGAAGAGAGTCACTCGCGTTCACGGCGCCCGTTCCTCCCGCAACGATTCGACCTCTGCCGAAAGCCGCTCCAGTTCCATCTCCTGCTCCAGCAGGATCGCCATGACCAAGGCATCAAACGGGATCGGACGTGCCGCGCAGGTCGCCTCTGCCGTGTGCCTGCGGGCTCGCACGAACAGACGGTCAAACGCCGGACGCTGCTCCGCCCTCAGGCCCCGCCGGAACTCCTTCCACGAATCGATCTCCTCCTGAAGCCAGGTATTGAAGGTAGGAAGCGTCCGCCCCATCGTTGCACCTCTCGATCTGAAAATCCCAGTCATCGCCCTGGGCACGCGTCCGCACCCGCACATCTCCGAACTCCAGCATCGGTCGCCACCACGCCTGGTCCCGCGGCACCGATTCATGCGTCACCAACAACGACGCCCCGTGGCGACGCGGCGCTTCCAGGTCCGCCAACACACCCCCCAGCACCCGCGCCCGCTCCGCCGCGCGCAGCGACTCCTCCAGGAACAGGTGATCCAGCCCGAGCACCCCGATGGCCGGCGGGGCGCCCCCCTTCAGGTTCAGGAGCGGCGGCACCATCTCCCGCGTCACCGCCGCCAACTGATGGATCGTGAAGCACCGCGTGACAAAGACCCGATCCAGCACATCCTCCCGCAAGCCTCGCCGCCGAGCCTCCCGCGCGAAAACATACGGATCGAACCCGTTGGCCCCATCCACGATGTAAAGCCTCCGATCCTCCGGCAGGAACACCGGCGCCAACCGACCCAACACCATCGCCGTGGCCCGACGCGGCGCCTCCAGCACCAGCGCCTGCCCCCTCCGCCGAACGGCGGAGACAGGACGCATGACAGATGGAACAAATGGCTCGGTCGACATGGCGAAATAAAAGCGAAACACGTAAGACTCTGTCAAGGGCATCCTCAGGGGCGGCGATGCCGGGGGGCCGGGGGCGCATTTTTGACGGTGTTACCGTCTGAGCCTCTCCTCGGTGCCGGGCACAGTCCCTGTGATGGTGCATGGATGCTTCGATTCTCCTTCCGCGGTCCCGGTCCGGAAGGCGGGAGTAGTCCCGGGAAGGGTCGGACAGGCGGGGGACCGAGGGCCTCCGACGCGGCATCCTGTGGGACCCACTACCGGGGTCCGAGCCCCACCCGACTGATGTCCCCACCATGAATGGATGGGGCTACAATTGTTAGGGTCCCTGCCGGGACCGCGGCCGGCGAGGACCAAGCCGACTTCGATGGCGGGAACAAGGCTGAGATGCTCCCCTTTCGCAGCCTCCCCCCATCGCCCTTGACGGCCCCGGATCGCTCCGGCATTCATTGTGCGTCGCTTGGATGCCTTTGCAGCCCCGGGTGCAAATCAGCCAGGCGCGGGCCTCGCCCCCGCCCAACCAACACCAAGCAGAGCACCAGCCACGATGCATGTCGCCTTCATCACAGCCTACGATCCGAAGAGCCCGTATCAGGTCAGCCTGCCGCCGCTCGGGATCGGGTATCTGTCTGCCTATGTGAAGCAGCAGTGTTGGTACGTCACCACCAGCTTCCACCACACGGTGGAGGAGTTGATCGACGCCAAGCCCGACATCATTGCCGTTTCCTCCACCACCGAAAACTTCGAGCACGCAACCTGGCTCGCCCGGGCAGCCAAGGAGGCGCTGGGGAAGCCGGTCATTGGCGGCGGCATGCACATCACCAGCCTCCCGCACACGCTCCCGGATGTGTACGACCTCGGCGTTGTCGGCGAGGGCGAGAAGACCTTCGTCGAGATCATCCAGCTTTACAACGAGGTCAAGAACCCCGGCACCAGCGACTTCGCCAAGCTGAAGGGCGTGGCCTATCACGAGAACGGCCAGGTCGCCATGACCCCGGCGCAGGAGCTGATCAAGGAACTGGACACGATGCCCTATCCGGATCGTGACCTGATCGACCACGGCTGGAAGGTACCCTCCTGGGAAACCGTCCATCTGGTGTCGAGCCGCGGCTGTCCCTACAAGTGCTCCTTCTGCTCCAGCTCGCTCCACTGGAAGCGCTTCCGCTTCTTCAGCCCCGAGTATGTGGCCAAGGAGATCGAGTACCTCCGCGAGCGCTACAACCCCGAGATCCTCTATTTCTTCGACGACCTTTTCGTAGGGCACATCGGCCGCTGGCGCGAGGTGGTGAAGCTCTTCCGCGAGCGCCGCATCCACGAGGGCGTCCGCTTCCGCGCCTATGCCCGCGTGGACCTGATCACCGAGCAGATGGCCGAGGAATTCGCCGAGCTCAATTTCCAGTACATCGACTTCGGTCTCGAGTCCAACTCCGAGCCGATCCTCAAGTTCCTCACCAAGACCCGCGTCACGCCGGACGTGAACCAGCGCGCGCTCGACATCATGGCGAAGAACAACCTCTCCGTCGGCGCCAACTTCATCATCGGCTCTCCGCCCGAGACGCTGGAGATGATGATGGAGTCCTATGACTTTGCCGACCGGAACCGCAACGTGATCGACCGATGCTCGGTCGGGCCGTTGCAGCCGCTCCCCGGCACCGGCGTGTGGAACATCGCCAAGATGCGCGGCCTGGTGAACGACAATTACGAGTGGGCCCGCCTAGGCGTCACCTACGACACCTTCGACTGGGATCGCTTCCCCTTCATGGGCGAGAATATCTCCCGCGAGGACTTCATGAGCGGCTGGGCGAAGTTCAACACCCTGGCCCGCGAGATCAACTATGTGGGGCAGATGAAGAACATGTCCCACCGCAACCACAAGAAGGAGCAGCGCATCCAGGAACTGGAGCGCGAGCTGCAGTCGCTCAAGGGCTCTCGTCTCGTGCAACTCGCCAACAAGTTCCGTACTTGGAAGCAGTCGCTGACCGGTTCCGCGCACTAAACGCCGACATGTTTCGTCACCTCATTGCCCTGTTCGCGCTGGCCGCCCTGATCACCTCGGGGCGGCTTGCCGCATCCGGCCCCTTCCACGAGACCGATCGCGAGATCACCTTCGAGCCGGGCGTCCGCGTGCTCCTCAACACGTCCGACGCGCCGCTTGCGGGGAAGCCGACCACGCTGATCCTGTACGCGCTCCCCAACGGCAACACGATCGAGCAAACCGTCGGGAAGATGCGTGGCGAAGGTGTGCACTGGCGCTTCGACATCCAGCACATCGGCGCCCAGACGCGGAAGCTCCGCTCCGCCGACAGCACGCGCAACTACGCGGTGGCCTATCTGGAAGCGGACGGCAAGAGCTGGCCGACTTGGCGCAAGAAGCAGGCGCAGGCGGGCGACGCGCGCATCCGCGAAATCGTCGAGTCCCTGAGGGGGGACGTCGAGGCGACCTTCGGCACCACCGATGTGGCGCTGGTCGGCCACAGCGGCGGCGGCAGCCTTGAATCGGGGTTCCTCAACGCCTACACGGAACTCCCCGCGTTCCTCTCCCGCGTTGTCTATCTCGACAGCAACTACAGCTTCGACGCCGAGGCAGGTCACGGGACGAAGCTGGCGAATTGGCTGGAGGCGGACCCGCGTCACACGCTGGTTGTGCTGGCCTATGACGACCGCAACGTGGAGTTGGACGGGAAGAAGATCATCACGTCCGACACGGGTGGCACCTGGCGCGCAACCGAGCGTATGGCGGCGGCCCTGCAGGCCGAGGGCGTCATCCTTGAGGAAGGGGAACGCGGCGCCTATCGTCGCCTTTTCGCGCCCCAGGTCGAGATGCTGATGCACCGCAACCCCGAGCTGAAGATCCTGCACACGGCGCTCGTCGGCGACCGCAGCGGCTACCTGCACGCGCTGACCGTCCGCACCGCGCTGGAGGACAAGGTCGTCACCTTCGATGGGCCTCGCGAATGGGAGGAGTATATCGCCAAGGACGAGCCCAACGTCTATCCATCTATACAGCAAATTCCGCCCCGCGCCGCCGACGCTCCGACCGGCAGTGCCTTCATCGAGTCGATCGCCGACCTCCCCCGCCAGGAGCGCGAGGCGGCCGTCAAGACACAGCTATTGGCTGGCAACATCCCGAACTTCCTCCGCCGGACCGTCCCCCTCACCGTCGAGGCCCTCGGCCTGGAGGGCACCAGTCACACCGCCACGCTGGAAGTCATGCCCGACTACCTCGCCATCGGCAGCGACGAGGACTTCGTGCGGATGCCCATGAATCCCCACACGGCGCAGGCTTTCTGCGATGCATTCGGCTTCGTGATGCCCACCCGCAAGATGGTGAATGACATCTGGGCCGCGTCGGATATCAAGATCGAGCCGCATCCCCTCACCGAGGCCCGCGACGCGACACGCACCTTCCTCCAGCACGACCGCATCATCATGGAGCAGTTGGCCGGGCGTACCGGCTTCGTGGCCGGACACAAGAAGGACGTCGTCATCTCGAACCGTATATACGAGAAGCCGAATCGCGTGGCGATCTACGGCTGGCACTATATCACGGGAAAGCCCATCCAGCCGCTGACCATCGTCCATGTGGATTGGTACGTGGACTACAGCCACGGCATCCGCCCGGTGCGCCGCATGATCCGTATAGACGGCAAGCGCGACCTCCCGTTCGAGGAAGTGCTCGCCGATCCGCACCTCAACAACCTGCTGAGCGACGAAGGCACCATCGCCAAGCCGCGATACGAAATCCCCGCTGAATAACGGCCGCCGTCGCGCGTAGAGTCGTCGTGACCAACTCTACGACGGAGGCCCAACATGGGTTCCCTTCTGACCGCAATTCTCTCGATCGTCTTCTTCCCGATCACTCTGCTGGGAAGCTGGATCACCGTCCACCCGCAGGAAGAGAAGGTCGTCCTCTTCTGGGGCAAGCTCGACCGGGTGCTGAAGAGCCCGGGGCTCTATTTCTACCTGCTCTTCGGGCGCCGCGTCATACCGGTCACCACCAAGCAGCAGGCCATCGAGCTGCACAAGACCACGGTGGCGGACGCGAATGCCAACCCGATCATCGTGGCGGGGATCTGTACCTTCCGCGTGGTTGACTCGGAGAAGGCCGCGCTCCAGGTGGAGGACTACCAGTCCTTCGTGAAGTCCCAGGCCGTGGCGGTGCTCAAGCAGGTGGCTTCAAAGTACCCCTACGAGTCCCCCGACGGTCATGGCCTGAAGGACGAGGCCCAGGCGGTGAGCCGAGAGATGGTGCAGGTCATGTCGGCCAAGGTCGCCTCGGCCGGTGTCGAGGTGATTTCCTTCGAGCTTTCCGACCTGTCCTACGCGCCCGAGATCGCCCAGGCCATGCTGGTGCGCCAGCAGGCGCAGGCCCTCGTCGGCGCCCGTCGCATCATCGTGGAAGGCGCCGTGGAGATCGTGAAGGGCGCCATCGAACATCTGGAGCAGGCCGGCATTCCCATCGACAAGGGACATCAGTCGCGCGTGGTCGGCAACCTGCTGGCAATCATCTGCGGCGAGGCCAAGGTCCAGCCCACCTACGACATCCAGAACAACGAATCGGATCGCAGCAACGAGCAACTCGCCGCCGTCATCCAGCGCCTTGAGGGAATCCAGAAGGCCCTCACCGCGAAGAACGGGTAGGCGCCGACTCTCCCGTTGCGCACGGTTCATGCTCCGCTTACCGTTCCCGCCTTCGTTCGGACAGAACGTGGACTACTGGAGAACTAACATGGTGAACATAGCGATCCTTGGCGCTTCCGGTGCGGTCGGCCAGGAACTTCTCAAGACGCTCGAGCAGCGTCAGCTCCCCATCGGCACCTTGAAGCTGCTCGCCTCTCCCCGGTCCGCTGGCAAGAAATTCCCCTTCCGCGGACGCCTCGTCGAGGTCGAGCCGGTGACTGCGGAGGCATTCAACGGCGTCCAGATCGGCCTTTTCAGCGCCGGCGGCTCCGTCTCTGCTGAATGGGCTCCAATCGCCGCCAAGGCCGGTGCCATCGTCGTCGACAACACCAGCCACTTCCGCATGGACGAGGACGTCCCCCTCGTGGTGCCGGAGGTCAACGGCGACCTGCTGACAGCCCGTCCGCCCCGCGGCATCATTGCCAATCCGAATTGCTCCACCATCCAGATGGTGCAGGTCCTGGACCCGCTCCACCGCGAGTACGGCATCCGCCGCGTCATCGTGTCCACCTACCAGTCGACCAGCGGCAAGGGGGCCTCGGCGATGGAGGAAATGACCGCGCAGACCCGCGAAGTGCTCGACGGCAAGCCCGCGGTCCCCAAGGTCTTCCCGCACCCGATCGCCTTCAACCTGATCCCCCATATCGACTCCTTCACGGCCAATGGCTACACGAAGGAAGAACTCAAGATGGTGAACGAGACCCGCAAGATCATGCGTGCGCCGAAGGTCATGGTGTCCGCCACCTGCGTCCGCGTCCCAGTCTACCGCAGCCACAGCGAGTCGGTGAACGTCGAGTTCGACAAGCCGGTCGATCTCGCCCGCGTCCGCGAGTTGCTCTCCGGGGCGCACAACGTCGTCGTGGTCGATGATCCATCGCGCAACGACTACCCGATGCCCGCCTACGCCGAAGGCCGCGACGAGACCTTCGTCGGGCGCATCCGCAAGGACATCAGCAACCCCAACGGCACGGGTCTGGACATGTGGATCGTGAGCGACAACCTGCGCAAGGGCGCGGCCCTCAATGCGGTGCAGATCGCCGAGATCCTCATCAAGAACGGCGTCGTGAGGTAATCCTCCGGCGCAGCTCACGAAAGTTCAGAGCTGCACCGGAGCCTCGATTTCACCACGGAGACACGGAGGCACGGAGGAGACTGAAAAATCGATGGTTAAGCTGGGCGATGCGTGGGCGAAACGAAGTCCCCTGAAACGTCTGAGACACCATGGCAAGCGGACTGCTCCCAGAGTAGCAGGCAAGTCTCCCCGAACCAGCCCCCACATGCTTTTCTCCGTGTCTCCGTGCCTCCGTGGTGAGGCTTTCATTCCGTCGAGTTGCGCCGCATGCCACCTCCCTACCTGAATGCTCATTGTCACCTGGAGCTGTCCCACCTGAAGGGACGGCTCCGGGGTGATCGTCCCTTTCCCGAGTGGCTTCAGGACATCGTGCGCCTCAAGATGGCGTCCACCCCGGAGGAATCCGCCGCCGGGGCCCGGAGCGGGCTCGCTCGCCTGAGGGAAACGGGCACCACGGTGCTCTTCGATATCCTCTCAATGGACACGGCCCACGAGGCGATCACCGAGGCGGAAGGGCTGCGCTCGATTCTCTTTCGCGAGGTCGCAGGATTCGCCCCCAACGAGGCTGAGATGCGGCTTGATGCGGCGCTGCTGCGCCAGGAAGCGCGAGGCGCGCTGCCCCCCGGCGCCTTTCACGGCCTGTCGCCCCATGCACCCTACACGGTGACGCCCGAGCTGTTCCGCCTTGTCGCCGACACGGCACGCCGACGCGGCCAGTGGCTCTGCATCCACGCCGCCGAGGTGGCGGAGGAGACGGAGATGCTCCGCCACGGCACGGGCCCGATGCACGACTTCCTGCACCGCTGGCTGCCGTCGGGTTGGAAGCCGCCGGGACTCCGCCCCATCGAGCTGCTCTACGAGCAATCCTGCCTTGGCCCGGGGACATTGCTGGCCCACTGCAACGACGTGACTGACAGCGACATCGAGCTGATCCGCCGCACGGAAACCCGCGTGGTGGTGTGCCCGGGCACCCACGTTTACTTCGGGCGTGGGGCGTTTCCACTCGCGCGGCTGCTTGCGGCGGGAGTGCGATGCTATCTGGGCACTGATTCGCTCGCCTCGAACGAGGACCTGGACATGGCGCGGGAGGTCCGCCTCGCCTTCGAGCTTTGCGAGAAGCGCATTCCGCTCGAACAACTGGAGGAACTCGCCTCAGCGGGGCGGGCTGTCGACTTTCTGCCGGGCGCCACCACGTAGCTGCGTTGCCTTCACGAATCCCGCGATGCGGTCGATGACCGCCTTGCTCACGTGCCCCGGGTCCTTCAGGTCTGCCCGCGGCGTGCCTTCGCCGGGAATCAGCCAGCGGGAAGCCCCCGGTTCGGTCCTGACCCACAGATTGCGATACGCCTCGGCCAGCCGCTGCCATTCCTCGCGCTGCTGCTCCCCAGCCATGTAGTCGCGCTGGCCAAAGATCACCAGCACATCGCCGGAGCGCGCGTTGAGCGTGCGCAGTGGACTGATCTCCGCCAGTTCCTGCCACAAGCCAAAGGTGGCATCGTGGAAGATGTCGCTCGGCCACGTCTGGTGCATCTCGTCCTTGTTGCGAAGCGATTCCAGGTAATCCGGATACTCGGCATCGGCAAGCCCTGCCTCCGCCAGGAATCGCTGGTGAGCGATCTCGTAGGCGAGATTCGCCTGTGACGGGGGCGACAGCATCACCGAACCACCCATCCAGGTTTCCTCGCGCGCGAGAAGGAACGCCGCATGTGCCGCCTCGTCGAAGCCCGCTGTATAGACGCTGGCGGGGTCCGACCAGGGGGCATCTCGCGCCAGGACGGCCAGGGCGCGCGCCTCCCCCAGCACATGCTTCTCCAGATCGCGGGCTGGCTGGCCGGAGTACGGCCCCATGCGGACCACCGCCACCCCGCGGGTCGCCAACCCCTGGGCCAAATCCCGCAGCGGCTTGTTACGGCCAAAGGTGCCGTCCACATCCACGGCGCCCTTCCCCGGCAGCAGGATCACGACGGGAACCCGTGCGCCCGCCGGAACGATGGGGCGACTCAGGATGATTTCACGGGGCTCGAACTGGAGACGATCCAGTTCCACCGCCTGCTCCTCGAAGAGTGCCCGGTCGATGTAGTCGGCGTCCTTGAAGGGAATGGCCGCGGCCAGATCCGTGTCTCGCTGCGGTTCAGGGCGGGTCGTTCGGTTGGCAGTCCACAGGCCTCGAAGCATCCGGGGCTTGGCGGTCGTGTCCCACTCCAGCACCAGATCCATGCCGCCCTTCTCCAGGTCCACGGGCACCACAAGCCGCTGGATGCCTGCCGACTCGGATTGAATCCACGGCGCCTGAATGTAGCGAAGTTTCCCCCCCCGGTCGCTCACGTGGGCCTGCATGTGCTCCAGATCGGCCTTGCCGAGACGGGCCGCGAGGGACGGCGTGAAGTGACGCAGCAGTTCGTCGTTCCTCCCACCAAGGAACAGGCGCGTGATCGCATCGGCCTCGCGGACGTCCTCCGGCGGCGGGACGCGCCCGGCGGGGTTTGCGGCCAGCAGCGGGAGACAAAGAACCCACAGCCAGATGGTCCCCAGAAGCGCGCGCATTGGCACGGCGAGCCTCAGATCGACTGGGATGGGTCGGAGGGCGCGGGAGTCGGCTCCGGCTCCGTCTCGGTGATCGCGGGCGGGGCAACGGTGCTGACGCCCGCCGCGCGCGATTCCTCGTCCACGGTGACCGGCGCCGGGAGCGGATCGCTTCCCGCCTCGATGCGTCCAAGCTGGCGAAGGGCCACAATGGCCGCGTTGCGCGGATCGCGGGATGCGAAGCCCAGGGGGAGGAACTCGGTCGCGTTGAGAGGCGTGGCCACGGCGGAGGTGAGCAGCTCGCGCGCCTCGCTGTACAGCTCCTTGCGAAGCAGGGACTTCGCCAACAGGGTCCGCGCCATGACCCCCTGCGCCGTCGTGGCATCGTGCGTCTTCAGGAAGTCGTCGGCCAGTATCTCGACCCGGTCCCACGCCCCTTCCCAAGCAAACGTGTTGATGTAGAAGATCTGGGCGCGCTCGAGTAGCACGTCCTGGTCCGCCTCCGGCGCCAGCTCGTAAGCTTGGCGAATCTGGCGACGCACCTCGACGAAGGAGGGAGTTTGGTCGCCGCCCTCCCGAACCAGTTCCACCTGCAGGGCGGCAAGGCGGAGCCGTGCCTCCGTGCGGTAGACGGCGCTGGAAGAGTTGAGCGCGATCGCCCGCGAGGCGGACCATGCCGCGCGCCAATCGCGCAGGTGGCCGTAGAGGAGGCTCGCGGCCAGTTGCTGGGCGCGCTCCCGGTGTTGCACCGTGGCGGGCCAGACGCCGGATGCCACCGTGCAGGAAAGGTACAGCGCGAGATCGGCTTCCGACGCGAGGGCCATGCAGCGCTCCGCCACCAGGACAGCGGTCAGGCCGATGTCGCCGGGCAGATCGCCTTCCTTCGACAAGGCGGCGACGAGCGCCTCGCCCTGTCCCTGCTCAAGCTGGTTGCTGAGTTCGAGGGCCTTCACGCGCTCGATCATGACATCCGCCGTGAAGCGGGGATCGGCGGGAAGCTCGAAGGGAGGGAGCAGCGGTCCGTGGAGCACACGGGGAGCCTCGGAACTGGCCGGCACCACGACCACGCGGCCTTCCGCCACCGATTGCTGCTTCAGCTCGCGGCGCAAGTAATCGGCTTCGGCCACGGTGGACAGCTCCCCCACCAACACGCGGGCAACGCCATCGCTCTGCTCGACCCGCACCGGGCCCCATTCCTGGGCCCGGAGCGCCGCCTCGACGCCCTGCGCGAGCGTCGCGCTGGGGAACTCGGCCACGGCAACCGCATACCACCGCGCCGGACCGCCGGACAGATCGCTGTCTTTCCACTCGGGAGGAAGCGGCGCCGACACGAGCGTCCTTGACAGAAGCAGGTAGCAGGCAACAAAAGTAGAGGCACGGAGCATGGGGCAGGACACCTTTCAAGACTCTCCATGAGGGGCGGCGCCAGGGGTTGCCGTCGAGCCGAAAAGGAAAAAAGCGCCGAGGGTCACCTTCACCCCTTGACAGGCCCCCGGCTCCTCCGGCTTATACCCCCTCCCTACGACTGTTGTCAGAAAGAGTAGCCTCCGATGAAAAGAACATTCCAACCCAACACACGCCGCCGGGTTAAGAAGCACGGTTTCCGTTCCCGCATGGCCACCAAGAACGGCCGCAAGGTTCTCGCCCGCCGCCGTGCCAAGGGTCGTCATCGCCTCACTGTCTCCGACGAGTGAGGTTGGACATGGCCGACTCCGGTCGATGCCATGACCTGGGATTTAAGCCGGAAAACAAGCTCCGTACGCCAAAAGCGTTCGACGGTGTTTTCAAGGAGGGGCGCAAGAAAGTTCGCCCCTCCTTAATTCTGTTTTACAGGCCCGGCATCACGGAAAAGAGCCGCCTCGGCATGGCCGTCTCGCGCAAGGTCGGCAAGGCCGTGCAACGCAACGTCGTGCGGCGACGGCTGCGCGAACTCGTTCGTACCCACAAGGGCCAATTCACGGGGGTGTGGGACTTGGTGATTGTCGGAAGGCCGGGAGCGGCGGAGCTCCCCTTTTCGGCCCTGTCATCGGACCTGCTGGGGGCGCTCCGCTCCGCGGGAATTCTACCTGCTGCTTAATACGCCGGGACGATTTCCGTCTCCCGGTAATACTGACTCAGGATCTGGCGGAAGTCCTGACCTGCCTGCGCGCGGGCGATGGCACCCGTCTGGTCCATGCCGACACCGTGGCCGTAGCCTGCGCCAACGATGCGGAACTCCTCTGGCGCGTTCTGGGGCCCAACGACCTCAAGGTAGAAGCAGGAACTGCGTAGCGGTGGCTTGAAGAGTCGCCGCAGGGTCAACTCGCGATCCACAGTGAAGCTCCCCTCCGTGCCCACAATCCGGGCCTCGACGATGCGTCCCGAGACACCGCGGCGGAGCGGCTCGATGGTCAGCACGCGGCCGATGGCATGATCCTTACCCCATTCCTCTGTCAGCTCCGAAACCTTGAAAACCCGCTCCCAACGGAAGTTCTTCTTCGTCCACTCCGGGAGGTTCGGGTGGAACTGGGGATTGCTGAAAACGTTCGGGCTGCCGTCGATCCAGGCCTTGACTGCTTCTTCGCTGTCAAGCACCGGCGCCTCAGCCGGATCGCCGTCGAATTGCCCCGACCAATAGGGCGCCGGGCCGGAGCGATCAGGCCAGACGTTCTCCACGTTCTCACTGAAACCGCCCGAGTTGGACGCGTAGTAGGCACCGATCACCTCGCCCTTGTGAGTCAGCACGAGCTTCGCCGTCTCCCTGACCGCCTGGTCAGACAGGGCACTGCGCTTGGTGTTTCCGGAATATGCCTGGCACTGCACGTCGGCACAGATGTCGTAGTCCGGCCCGGCGTAGACCCGGGTCTTGAGGGCCTTCACGGTCTCTGAACGGGCCGCGACAGCCTGGGCCTTCTGGGCTTCAAGAGGAGAGTCCGAGCCGATTTCAGACGGCACCACGCCAAGCAGGTAGGTCTCCAGCGGCAGCACGGCCACGCCCTGAACCTTGTTTCCCTCCAATGGTCGCAGGTCGATTGGGGCGGCGTACTCGCGTTCCTGCTTGGACTCCCACCACCAACCGACTCCATAGGGAACCTCCGCGATGTGCAGGGTCGAGGAGGTCTCGGTTGGATTCATTCGCACCGGCGGCACGAGTTCGACGGGAGTCTTCTCGTGCTCGAGGAAGACGAACTTGCCGCTCTCGGCGCTCACGGCGACTGTACCAGTCACGGGAACGGTTTTCGAGGAAGCATCCGTCAGGTTCCAGCCGCCGGACACCTTCATCTTCACGGTGGGGATATCATCGAAGAGAAGGACGCGGACAAGGGGTTCCTCCGCTGGGGCGGAAGCGGCCATAAGTGAAGAAAAAACAACGATGGATGTAAGTGTGCGCATGTTCATGGGGTGGAGCATGACGCGAGGTGGGGCAAAGCCGCAAAGGTAAAAGCAAACCGGGGCGACCTTGCGGTCGCCCCGGCAGAAACTCTTCGCACGTGAGCGCTAGGAGATTAGGAGGCCTGCGGGAAGGTGTGCCAGAAGGTGCTGTTGGCGGTGCTGCTGGAGAGCGAGCAGGACGGGTCGCCGTTCACGCCACCGATGGTGTAGCTGCCGGAGGAGGGGCACTTGGGGGACTTGCGGATGTAGGACTCAGCGCCGACGAGGTCGGTCCATGCGGGGGTGGAGTCAACGCCAGCGTTGGTCTCCAGGGCCCACTGCTGCTTGGCACCGTCGATCTTGCTCTGGTTTTCCTGGCAAGCATTGCGGCGGGAGATTTCACGAGCGCGGAGGAAGCTCGGGACGGCGATGGCGATCAGGATGCCGATGATGGCAACCACGATCATGATTTCAACGAGGGTAAAGCCCTTGGCCTGACGCATTGGTCAAACTCCTTGGTTGAGTTGCGGGGTGTTCCGCTAAGGTCGGATCTTGTAAATGCACGGGGAATGCCAACTCTTGCAGCTTCGGCACCGTGACAGGGGCCCTGTTAATACATTATTGATTCATATAGCCTTAGGGGTCAGCCGGTGAACCAGGAGCGGCGAGATGAGCCTGATGTGTCAACTTCCGTTGCTACTCTCTCAAGTGCCAAGGGTAACGCCCTTCCCATTCCTTGTCCCTTCATTTTCACAGAATCGATTGGCGACCGCAAATCGCGGCGTATTGGCGGGGCGGACCCTGAGAAGCCGAATGAGGATGGAACCGTGCCCGAGCGTGTGACGGGCTGTTCAGGGTGACACCGGCTAGAGAGAAAGGGCGTGTGATGCCCGGTTCTGTGGGACTAACAAGGTGCGCGCTGCGCATAATTTCCTTGTCCCGGGGAGTGACGGTCTGAGTTCTAGCCATGTACTACTGAGGGAGAGTCGCGAGACAATGAAACGCCATCGGTCACTAATTCTCGGAATAGCATCCTTGATCCCGCTGCTGCTGACCACAGGAATGGGGCATGCAGAGATCGCCGAGGCCAATGCAGTTGAGAATGGCTCCGTGGCGCTTTCGGCGAGTCATACGACACCAAAGGACTCGCCAGAAGCACCTGTCGCGATGGGGGTTGACTCATCGGTCTACCCCCTGAGCGGTTGCGCGCAGGCGGTCCTTTTCCAAGTGGAGTTCCAAGGCTGCAATCAGGTCACACTATTTTCCGCGGGGACGGGCAATGCGAGCAATTGGATCATTGAGTAATAGACTACTTCTTGCAATCAGTATGCTGGTCGGCGTTCCGTTCCTGTCCAGCGCACAGGATGGTCGAGGGACGGGCTACCTGAGCCTTGACGGAAGCGGGTACCTCAGTCTTCCAAACTCCTCGGCTTTGGCTTTTGGCGGCACCGCACCCTTTACCGTGGAATGCTGGGTCCGATCCAGTCAGCGCTCGGAAGTGGACGTGATCGTTTCGCGACTGACAACGAATCCGAATCTGGGTAGTTGGGAATTTGCCTACGGTGCGGGTTCCTTGCACTTCAAACGCGAGGTTTCCCCCTTTTGGCTTTATGGGACGAGACTCGTCCCACTGAACACATTCACCCATGTGGCAGCGGTGTATGACGGATCCAAGATGAAGACGTTCATCAACGGGGTGCAAGATAACGAAACCACCAGCGGGGCCTCCTCCTCTGCTTCGTCGGTCCCCTTGTTTATCGGAGCCCGGATGGCATCTACGGGCCCCGACCGGCTCTTTACCGGCGGGCTTGACGAGGTTCGTATCTGGAGCAAGGCATTGTCTGTCGCCGAATTGGGTGCCCTGGTCAACGGCGAGGTTCCCCCCGCGGGGACGGCGAATCTAGAAGCTTATTGGCGGATGGAGAGCTTTGAAGACCTGTCGGTCGGGACCGCCGGGGTGAACGACATCCGTGATGAGTCGGGGAAAGGGCGACACATCTCTCTGGAAGGCGAAGGGGAGTTGGGCTCCAACCTCACTCCAGGCGTCTCCATCACCGAGATAACCCAGGGTGGAGCGGGAATCGTAAATGTGGAGTACAAGCTGATTCCATCGGACCCACGCCCGTCAACAAATCACGCGATTTCCCTCTACGCGATTGCCACAGATCAGGACTGTGAAACCGCACCTACCGACCTTCAACTCTATGACGACATTACCGGCCATCTTACCGGAGACCTGACGCTGCCGCCTGAGGGTGGGGTTGGGATTCTGACTTGGAGCGTCGGCACGATGCCTGTTGGCGATCTTCGCACCAAGTACTACGCCGCCAACCGCCCCGTCTTGTTCAGGATCGTAGCAACACCTGTTTCTGCTCCCTGACGCTTGCGCTCGGCAATGAGCGACAAGACAAGTAGAAGGTTCACCGCAACAAGGGGAAGGCACAGCCGACCCGCCGGCGGGATTGTCAGTGCTGTACTGGACACGACTCCAAGCCACAGGAGAACGGCGAGGATCACTCCCGTAGTGAACCTGTTCGTGTGCTGGCGTATCAGGACAGCGGGGAGCAGAACGAACATCCCAATGCCTGCCACCCTTGCCACCAAGTGAACCAGCATGATTAAAAGCGACCGCTCCTTGATCGCACGCCCGAGGCCGATCTGCCGCCGAGGATCGTCCTCCGAGGGAAACAGGAACTCGAACCAGTCGGACGGCGAAGTGATGAGTGTGATGGCATTGCCCGCGCTCGAACGGAAGTAACCGAGTGGGTTTGAAGCGATCGCTTCCTTGGCGAGGGTGGCGGCCTCAGCATCAACGACAAGCCGGTTCTCATCAAACTCAGCATCCACCTTTTCGAGCGCCTCGGTAACCGACTCCCCCGCCTGGAGATGGGCGAGAATTGCTGTCGCGACCGGGCTCTTCCCTTCGCCGGTGATCGTGGCGAGGCTCCCGGCACGGTGGAGCAGCAGGTTGTAGCCGACGAGCGGAGAAAGCGTGGGGCTTCCTCCAACGGCGTAGTTTCTTGCCATCCAGCCGAGAGGGAAAACGCTGGCAATGGCCACGACAACAAACAGGTCGCGCGCAACCCTCCGCATGGCAGGTCGCCATGTCAGGAGGATGGCGCAAAGCGCCATCGCAACCAGCAGCACCGTCCAAGTGGGACGGACGAGACATGCCGCGCCGACCAACACGCCAGCGGCGACGATCTCAGCCGAACGATTCCGGGAAAATTGGGCGATCAGGAGCGCTAGGCCCCCCACTACGAGACTCACGGCTAACCAGTCGCTCAGGACTCGGCTAGCAGCAATCAATGACGACGGGCACAGCGCGGTCGTGACCACGGCCCCCACCGCTGCCAGCCGCGCGGCGCCACTCAAGCATCTAGCGGAAGCAATCAGGATAAGTGCGAGAAAGAAACCGTGAAGGAGTCGTTGAACAGCTACCGCGCAAGCAACACCGCTTGAATCGCCCATTGCCAGAAACGGCATGAGAAAAACTGAGTAACCTGGGGTGCGATGGAAATAGGGAACGACATCTCCCTGACCATCGATAACCGAGTAACCATTGCCTTGCAGTAGGGCCTTGGCGGGGACCACATAGGTGATGGTGTCGCCGACGACACTCTCGAGTCCATTCAGGTCAAGCCAAGCAAAGGCGCCCAACATAGCACACAGAACGAGTACAGTGAGCCAGGCGGGCTGCGACAACCCGCCCTTGAACTTTTCAGGCTCGACAGGTACGTTCACCACTATTCGCCTCGATCAGACCTTCTGGACTCCCCATCGCCGAGCACTGAATGATAGCGCCCAGATACCCTCGGCAGACTCGGACTCTTGCCTTACAGCATCCCCGCCTTGGCGCGTTCCACCACCACGTCGATGATGTCGCGGGAGCTGTTTTCCTTGGGATCGCCGGCGATCTTGGTTTCGATGCCGAGTCGTTTCGAGGTGATGCGCTCCGGGACGTTCTCCGACTTATAGTCGGTTCCCTTGGCGTGGATATTCGGGCGCAGGGCCTCCAGCACGTGGTCGGCGGAGTCCTCGTGGAAGATCGTCAAATAGTCGACGCAGCGGAGCGCGGCGAGCAGTTGCAGGCGATCAACCTCGGGGAGGATCGGGCGCTTGTCGCCTTTGAGGCGGCTGACCGACTTGCTGGAATTCACCGCCAGCACGAGGCAGTCGCCCATCTCGCGGCACGATTGCAGGTAGCTGATGTGGCCGCCGTGGAGCAGATCGAAGCAGCCGTTGGCCAACACGATGCGGTTTTCGCGCTCGCGTTCGACCTCGAGGGCCCGCGCGGTCGTGTAGAGGTCGGCGAACTTCTTGTGCATGTGCACGTCGTCGGGGCACTCGGCCCTGATCAGGTCGGCGAGGAGGAAGTGGACCGCCTCGAGAAGATTTTCCATGGTGAAGGCGAGACCCTTCGCGCGCGCCTCGTACATGCTGCGTTGGTTGTAGGGGAGGTCTTCCTTGAGCTGGTGCCCGGTGAGGACGCGGATTCCCTTGCCGCCGCAATTGATGCCAAACTCGACGTCGAGCGTTCGGTCGCCGATGGAGTAGATGGGGATTCCGTCCAGCCCGAGTTCCTTCCTGGCCTTGTCGAACATGCCGGTGTTGGGCTTTCGCATCGGGTCGCCGGATTCGGGGAGCGTGGTGGAGTAGTAGATGCCTTCCACTTCGGCGCCTTCGGCGCGGAGCATTTCGACGAGACGGGCATTGATCTCTTGGAGGCGCTCTTCCGTGAAGTAGCCCCGGGCGATGCCGCTCTGGTTGGTGCAGATGATGGCGGCGATGTTTTCCTGATCCAGAATGCGAATGGCGCGGGCCGCGCCGGGTAGCAGGCGCAGTTGCGCTGGATCGTGGAGGTAGTCCACTTCCTCGTTGATGGTGCCGTCCCGGTCGATGAGGACGGCGGCGCGGTACTTGGAGGTCGTGGGCATGGGATTCCTTTCGGTGGGCCAGTCAACGGGGGATCGAACCGGAGGTGCCCCTTGGGGGTCAAGTGTCGCCCTTAGTGGATCGCGAATCGGGAGCCAATCGGCGCAGAGGCTGGCACGACAGTGACGCAGTCACGGCAGAGGATGCTATCGATGGTATCCCTGATCGAGACGACCATTTCGATCGAGTAAGTGCCCGGTGTGCTCCAGCTGACCGCGGGGCTTGGCTCGCTGGAGTCGAACACGCCGTCGCCATCGATATCCCATCGAACGGCCGTCACTGCCTGCCCGGTCGTGTTGGTCAGTTGGATCGTCTGCCCAACCGCGACGGTGGTTTCGGATTGTGCGAAGGTTGGCTGCAGCGCCGTCGGGCCCAGATAGCGGAAGGTCATGGTGGGACGCGCAGAGACCAGCTGGCGGAAGGAGGGCTGGGCGCCATTCCACTCGATCCCGGGTGGAGTCAGGGAGGGGGCCGAGTAAATGCGACTCGCGCCGAAGGATGCACTTTCGCCGCCAAAAGCGGGTGGGCTGGTGCCCGCCGCACTTCCCGTCAGGATCATCGACAGAAGCAGCGTTTGGTTGGGGTCAATGGTCATGGAGGCCGAGGGCACCAGCGTGAGCACGGACCCGGAGAGAGTGGCGGTGTTGAGGGTAACGCTGCCGTTCCACCCCGAGGCGTGAGACAAATCGTCGAGAATCAGCTGATCGGTGGCTCGCCATCGTATCCACCCACCGGTGGGGATCGCCGCGGGCAGGGCGGAATACTCAAGTTCGACGCGAATCAGTTCGCCCGTTGGCGGGAGTGCGGCCCGGTCGACGACCACATCCAGGCCCATTTGGTTGCTGGGTAAGGTCGTAAGGAATGAAAACGGAAGGTTTGCGCTGCCGTCTCCCCGGATGATGGCGAGGCGATTGGGTCGCCAGAGCGTGACGGCGCGTCGTAGAATGGCGGTCTCTGCGGAGGGGGCCTCTAGTTCCAGGTCCCAGGAACCGGGCTGGCAGCGAATGAGCTGTCCTGTCAGTTGAAGGCGACCTGCCTCGACCACCTCCAGAATCAGCGGAACGCCGATGGTGCCGCGGCGCAGGGTCGCCGTGGTGACGGTATCGAGACCCTCCCCGAGGACAACGAGCCCGGGGGCGTCGATGGGTAGTTTACTGTTTTCCACGGAAGTGGGTTGTGGTGCCGCCAGGAGGGCACTCGCCTGAAGACCAACGATCGATGCCATCAACCACGTGATCCCGCGCAAATCCCACTTGGCCTTTCGTTCGCGTTGCCCTTCCGTGACCCCCGTGCAGCGACCTCGCCAGGGATTGGAACGCGTGAAGAAGATCTCGATCATCATCCCGATTTACAACGAAGTGGAGCTTCTTCCACGAGTGCTCGACAAGGTTCGCGCCGTCAAGCTGCCATTGGAGTGCGAGTTGATCCTGGTGGATGATTGCTCGAAGGACGGAACGCGTGAGTGGCTGCGGAAGAACGCCGCGACGATGCCGGGTGTGCGGGTCCTCTACCACAAGAAGAACATCGGCAAGGGGGGGGCGCTCCGCACGGGCTTCCGCCAGGCCACGGGCGATATCATCGTGGTGCAGGATGCTGACCTGGAGTATGATCCGAAGGAGCTGCCGGCCCTCGTTCAGCCGATAATTGATGAGCGCTGCCGCGTGGCCTACGGATCACGCTTTCTCGGTCGCACGCCCACGGGAATGCGCATCCAAAACTTCGTGGCCAACAAGCTGCTGACCTGGATGGTGATCCTGATGTTCGGTCAGGTCATCACGGACGAGGCCACGGCCTATAAGGCCTTCCGTTCGGACGTGCTGCGGGCCATCCAGCTCAAGTGCCGTCGCTTCGAGTTCTGCCCGGAGGTCACCGCCAAGGTCCTCATGCGCGGCGAGCGAATCCATGAGGTCCCGGTCACCTTCTTCGCCCGTACCTTCGCGGAGGGGAAGAAGATCGGCTGGCGTGATTTCTTCGAGGCGGTGTGGACGTTGTTCCGCTGCCGCGTTGGCCTTATGTGATTCGATTCGCGGCTGCTGGGGATTCGCAGTTGGTGATGGGCTCCAGAAGCTTGCGAATCGCGGCACCTTCCTGGATGACTTCACCGACCTTGGTCGGGATTCCCACAAGCCGCCCAAAACGGGCAAGCTCCTCCAGCTCGCGGGCAAGCATGGCCAGGTGATCGGCGCGCACGCTTTGCGCGGCTGCGGCAAGTGCGTGCGCCAGCCCAACGACGGCTGCATTGGTGCCGGTGGTGAGTGTCTCACTGAGCGCGGTGGAGAGTTCCCCCTCGGTTCGCAGGAATCGGCAGAGCACCTCGCGGAGGACCTCCTGGTTGCCGCCCAGCGACTCGTCAAGCGCGGCCAAATCGATGGAGGGAGTGGTCTCGTTTCCCTCGCGTGGCTGCTGCTTCGGGAGGTACTGCTCGACCACGCGATAGAGGTGCTGCGCATCGATAGGCTTCGTCAGGTAATCGTCCATGCCCGCCTCGAGGCATCGCTCGCGGTCGCCCTTGAGCGCTTCCGCTGTCATGGCAATGATGGGGAGCTTGGACATCGGGGGTGGAAGGAGCCTGATTTCGCGCGTGGCCTCGTACCCATCCATCTCGGGCATTTGGCAATCCATCAGGATGAGGTCGTATCGAATACGCTTAACGGCCTGCACGGCCTCGATACCATTGGCAGCCACATCGCAGCGGAGGCCGGCGCGCTCGAGGATGCGAACGGCCACCTTCTGGTTTACCAGGTTGTCTTCCACGAGCAGCAATCGGGCGTTGGACTTGCGGAGATCAGCGAGTCGCTCCTCCGTCAGGAGGGGTCGCTTCTCAGCGAACTCGCGGGGCTGGGACTCCGCCTCGGAGAGCACGCGACGCATCGCTTCCAGAAGCTGGGACTGCTTGACGGGTTTGGTCAGGAACGCATCGAAGCCAGCCTCCCGCATGCGCCGCGTGTCACCCGCGCGCGGGCTGGAGGTCAGAAGAATCATGCTGGTGCGTTCGAGGTTTTTTTCGCGACGGATGGCGCGCGCCAGGTCCTCCCCGTTCATGAGCGGCATCTGGAAGTCGATGAGGGCGAGCCGATAGCGGGTGGGGTTGGCTTGGAGGTGCGCGAGCGCCTCGCGGCTGTCCGCAAACTCATCGCAGAGGCATCCCCAGCAACGGAGCTGCTCGCGAAGTACATGGCGATTGGTTGGATTGTCGTCGACCACCAGCACATGGAAGCCATTCAGCTCCACTGGCTTGACCGAACCGGCATCGGGGGGTGGAGCGGCAACGGGGAAGCTGAGGTCGAAGGAGAAGCGCGAGCCTGCGCCAGCTCGGCTATCGACGGAAATGTTGCCACCCATCATCGAAACCAGTCGCTGCGAGATGACCAGCCCGAGGCCCGTACCACCGAAGCGACGGGTGGTGGAGGTATCCGCCTGGCTGAAGGACTGGAACAGGAGATGGATCTTGTCCTCGGGGATCCCGATCCCGGTGTCAGCGACGGAAAAACGCAGCCGCGTCCTGCCTTCCTCAGTGCAGGGAAGGGTCTGCACTTCGATCAGCACTTCGCCCTCGCCGGTGAACTTGACCGCGTTGGACGCCAGATTGAGAAGCACCTGGCGAAGGCGCGTCGGATCGCCCTCGATATGCTCCGGGACATCATGGTGGACTAGGATAGCGAACTCGAGACCCTTCTCGTAGGCGCGCTGACCAACAAGGTCGCCAACTTCCTCCACACAGCGACGGGTGCCGAAGGCGACCTGCTCGAAATCGAGGCGACCCGCATCGATCTTCGAAAAATCCAGGATGTCATTGATCAGGGCCAGAAGCGCCTCGCCCGACGTTCGCACCGTGGAGGCAAAATCCCGCTGCTCCGGCGTCAGGTTCGTGTCGAGCAACAGGCCGGTCATGCCGATGACCGCGTTGAGTGGCGTGCGGATTTCGTGGCTCATGTTGGCGAGGAACTCAGCCTTCGAGCGAGCACCGGCCTCGGCCTGTTCCTTGGCCTGCTGAAGGGCCTCGGCCACCTGTCGCTCCTCGCTGATGTCGGAGGCGATGGCGATGTAGCCGGCAATGGTGCCGCTCGATGTTCGAAGCTCCGCGATGTTCAGCCGCCCCGGGAAGCAGACGCCCCGACGACGGACAAAGGTCCAGTCGAACTGGTTGCGGAGTTGATGGTGGTTGCGAATCACGAGCGCATCGAAGCCCGGTTCCAGCTCAACGTGGAACTCAGCGCCGAACTGCGCGGCGCGCTCCTTCAGCTGGGCCGGATCCAGAAGCATCGTCGGCTGTTTTTCCCCGATCAGCTCAGAGGCCTTGTAGCCGAACATCCGCTCGGCTGCCGGGTTGAAGACCGTGATGATGCCTTCGCGATCGGTGGCGATAATACCATAGGGAGCATTGTCGAGCAGAGTGCGTTGCAGCCCGATAAGCCGCTGCATCTCCTCCTGGGCTTCGACGCGCTCGGTGAGGTCGGTCTCAACGGCGATGAAGTTCTGGAGGTTGCCCTCATCGTCGTGGATCGGCTGACATTCGATTAGGACCCAGTAGTCTCGACCATCCTTGCTGCGGTTGAGCAGTTCAAGGGTGAAGGGTTCGGCGCGACGGATATGGTTCCGCATGCGCTCGACAGCAGCGGGATCGCTCTTGTCGCACTGGAGCAGCGCGCCGGGTTTGCGTCCCTGCATTTCCTCCAGCGTATAGCCGGTCATCATCGTGCACGCGTCGTTGATCCACTCCACCTCACCGGCGCCGTTGGTGATGATCACCGCGTTCGCCGTGCGGCTGGCGACTAGGGCGAGCTTGCGCGTCTCCGTCTCGCGGGCACGAAGCTCCGAGGTCATCGACTCGAGGTTGGCAAGGAGCCGGTCCTGCTCCCCCACCTGGTGACGCAGCTTGAGAATCAGAGGTCTCATGATGAGGAAGAGCTGGAGCGCCACGACAGCAACCATGGCGGCGGTCAGGAGCCGGACCAGCGTGGCTGTCGTTTCCGCCCGCTCGGCGGACAACTGCTCGTAGCGCTGGACGATGCGCTCTTCTGCCCGCATCACTTCGGGCTCACGGTCGAGCAACAGCAGGCGCGCAGCTTCGATCTGTGTCGCGTCGAAGGTCTTGTCGCGCTGCCAGCGCTCAATCACTGGATTCAACGCGACCAAAACCTGGTCCACATCGGATTCGATGGTGGCAAAATGGCCGCTCAGTTCGGGATCAAGGAGCGCATCGCTGACGAGTGAGCCACGCTGTCCCTTCAGGTAAACCCACGCGTCGGACCACTCCTGCGCCGAGACGACGAGCTCATCCATCCACTGATGCTGGTTTTCGGGGGTTTGATTGCGCTTCGAAACAAGCGTGACGTCCTTCAGCATGCGCTGATAGAGCATCCGCTGGCGCCCTGATACGTTGATCACCATTCCGGAAGCCGCGGCTGTTTGACGGACGAGGGAGCGCTCCAGCACCAAGGCCGATAGGAGTGCGACAAGGAGAACGACCAGCATGGATGAGTAGTACGCCAGTTGCAACTGGCGCAGGCTCAGGGATCGTGGTCGCTGTTTGGCGGGCATTGGACACCATCTCCATCAAGATGCAGTGCATCAGGCCGCTGTCCGGACCGCAAGGCAGAGCTGGTCAGAGCACCCTTTCTCAGGACATCATGGACCATATCTGTGGCCATGTAAAACGCTTCCTGAGACTGCCAACAATCCCTTGGCACCAAACACACCACCGCCTCACAGTGGGTTGGCAACGATTTGGACCGTCAAAGGAGAACCCCGAAAATGAACAATGTGCTAACATTGGTACTCGGAGGTGGAGCAGGCACGCGCCTATTTCCGCTGACCAAGTACCGCGCCAAGCCTGCCGTGCCCCTGGCGGGAAAATACCGACTGATCGACGTCGCCATCTCCAACTGCATCAACAGCAACTTCAAGAAGATCTTCGTCCTGACCCAGTATCTGTCCGCCTCACTCAACCGCCACGTCTCCCAGTCCTATGCCTTCGATCAGTTCGAGGAAGGCTTTGTGGACATCCTGGCTGCGGAGCAGCGCGCCGAGGACACTTCCTGGTTTCAGGGGACGGCTGACGCCGTCCGCAAGCACTGGATGACGCTCGACAACTTCGACTGCGACAAGATCCTGATCCTCCCCGGCGACGCCCTCTATCGCATGGATTTCCGCGCCATGCTCCAGCATCACGAGGAAACGGGGGCCGAAATCACCATCGGGGTGAATGTCACCCCGCAGCGAAACGCCCACCACTTCGGCCTGCTGGCGCTCGACGGATCGGGGCAGATCACAACCTTCAAGGAGAAACCCAAGACCCGCGAAGAACAGGCGGGTCTCGAGGCCCCCGAGGCGATCCTCAACCGCTTCGGTATCGCCTCCAAGTCCGAGGAGGTCTTCCTCGCCTCGATGGGTGTCTACCTGATCAACCGCGATGTGCTCCATCACTACATGATGGAGACGGACCACATGGATTTCGGCAAGCAAATCATCCCGGAGTCCATCAAGCAGCGCAAGGTGCAGGCCTTCGTCCACGACGGCTATTGGGAGGACATCGGCACCATCGACGCCTTCTACAAGTCCCACATGGATTTCCTCAAGGACGTCCCCCCGTTCCGCTTTGCTGATCCCGCTGCGCCCATCTTCACGCGCCAGCGCTTCCTCCCCGTCTCGCGCTTCAAGGGCGCCCAGATGGATCAAAGCGTGGTGGCCGACGGCTGCAACATTGGACGCGCTGTCATTCAAAAGTGTGTGATCGGCCTCCGCTCGGTGATCGGCGATCACACCACCATCGAGCGAAGCGTGGTCATGGGCTCGGACTTCTACGATCCAGCCCCGCTTCCCCCGTGGCAGAAGCGCGGCACGACCTCCATCCCCCTGGGAATCGGCAAGTACTGCCACATCCGGGGAGCGATCCTCGACAAGAACGTGCGCATCGGCGACAATGTGCGCATCCTCAACGAGAAGAAGGTCGAGAACGCTGACGGCGAGTTCTATCACATCCGCGAGGGGATCGTAATCATCCCCAAGAACGCAATCATCCCCCCGGGCACCATCATCTGATTGGCCCGAATCAAAAGACCCAGCAACGACTTCGGCCCCGTCTCGCGACGGGGCCGAAGTGTTGTATCAGGCAATTTCGGTCTCGATTACTGCTTGGCTTCCGCCGCAGGAGCCGTCT
This sequence comes from bacterium, assembly GCA_016125005.1. Lineage (GTDB taxonomy): Bacteria > Sumerlaeota > Sumerlaeia > SLMS01 > SLMS01 > WGMQ01. Next base: position 72,170 of record WGMQ01000030.1, read on the forward strand.
TGGCATCCAGTTCCTTGTCGAGCGCTTCCACATCCACGCCGAGGCGCTGAAGCTGGAGGCGGGCCGTGGCGCCCTGCGTGAACTGGTTGGCGTACTGCTGAAGGCTGACCAGCATGCGCGCGCGCTGCGAGGCGCTTTCCGACTCGGGCACAACGTGGCGGCGGTCCGTATAGACAGTCTTGTAAAGTTCGATGGCCTTGTCGCGCTCGCGGTTGGTGGCGAGGAGGCGGGCCTTGGAGATCAACGCCTCGTAGTACAGGAAGCCAGCCTTCTTGCCGATGGTCTTCTCGACCTTCTCGTAGTGAGCGAGGGCGGCGTTGAGGGCCGCGAGGGAGTTGGTCGGGTTGTCGGAAGTGAGCAGCGCCAGGTTCTCCTGGGCATAGCCTAGGGCAAGCTGGGCTGCGGCCATTTCCATGGGGTCGCCTCCCTTGATGGCCGCTTCGTCAAACTGGGTGAAGTAGCGGATCGCTTCCTGGGTGTTCTGCGCCGAACCGTACTGGTCGCCCTGGAAGAAGTAGGTGTTGCCCTTGAGGAGCAGTGCCGTGCTGGCGAGCGGCTCGCCCTTGTAGGCGGTCAGGATTTCGTCGGCCTTGGTGCGGGCTGATTCGAGGGCAGTGACGCGCTCGGCGGAAGCCCACGGGAACTCGAGCCCCTTGTCGAAGTCCTGATACGCGGAATAGAGCTTGTTGGAGGCTTCACCCAAGCGCCCTTCCTTGCGGTCATGCATCACCTTGAAGAAGGCGATGGCCGCGAACGCGATCGCGACAACCGTCAGGATCTTGCTGGCGTTCTGCTTGATCCAGAACATCGCTACTTCTGCGTAGTCGAGTTCGTTCTCGTTCTTGCCTTCCAGCTCGGCGCGGGAGATGACTGTCTGCTTGGCCATGTCTTTTCAGGTTTCGCTTTGGATAAAAGGTTCGGCGTTGGCCCGGCGGGCCGGGTTCAGTGGTGTCGTTCTGCGGCGGAGGAGTCGCAAGCCCAAATGGCGGATCAGGACCCCGGCTGGACGATTCGTGCGTCGACAATCTCGGGCGAGGAGCGGACTTTGTTGTACTGCACGCGTCCCTCCACCACCGTGTCGATGCCCTGAACAGGGACCGGCGTGCCGGCGGCGAGGCGAACGAGACGCTGCCCGGAGGCGTCCTTCAGGATCATCATGGTGCCCTCGGACGTGGCCTTGACGGCAAAGACGTTGCCGGTGGCGCGAATGGTCCGGCCTTCCAAGGCGGGGAGGATGTCACCCAGCGCGAGCGTACCCGATGCGGGTGCCGCAGCGGTGGGGGTCTGATAGGTCGCTGAAGTGGCGGGGGCGCCGGTCCAGGTCAGCTTCGGGGGAGCAGCGGGGGTCGGGGCGGCGACGGTCAGCGGCTCGTAGGAAATGCTCTGGATGTTATCGACGCGGATCTGCGTCCGGCCCTGATGCTCGCCGACCTTGCCGCGCGCATACAACGTGGAACCCACCTTGTCGAAAAGGACCGGGGGCGGATCCTTCTTCCAATACACGACCTCGAAGGTGCTTCCCTCGGTTCCGACGGTCACGACGTTGGGTGCGCGGTCGGACCACGCGGGCTTGAAGCCCGCGATGGGCACCTTGATCGAGATAACCTGGCCTTGCAGATCCTTCAGGTGGGCCGCGACCTCGGGCCCGTAGTAGCCGTCCGGTCCGGCGGGGATGCCGATCTGTGGAGTAGCGGGGACCGCGGCGGGGGCGGCGACAGTGGAAAGGGGGACCATGCCCTCGATCACGAGCTTGTCGGCCGACTTCACCGCCATCTGGGTACGCCCGCGATAGTTCACGAGTTCACCCATTGCAGAGGCCCGGGCGCCAACGGGAACCGCGGTGGCACCACCAAGCACGCCCGGCGCGATGTCGGACCAGAAGATGATCTCCAGCTTGGCATCGCCCTCCATCAGAAGCACGTGCGGAGCGCGCTCGGATCGGGGGGGCGTGTACTGAGCCACCTTGCCTTGCACGGTCAGAGTTGTGCCGATCATGGAGGCGGTCACCGTCGTGGCATCGACGGCACCGGGAAGCGGGGCAAAAACAGCGGGAGAAGTGGTCTGGGCGGGGAGTGGCAGGGGGGCGCCAAGTCCAACGAGAAAGGCGAGAACAGCCAGAGAGCCGACAAATGAAACGCGCATGGGGGGACCTTTGTTGCTGGGATCAAGGTTATCTGGCAAGGTTGGAGCGCGGTGGACCGGCATTGCAACCGAAAAACCGGGGGATCGCCGTGGGCAAAAGGGACTCGCAACCCTAGGAAAGAGAACGGTCGACAGCACTTTGCATCGCGCAGCCATGCGCCGAATGAGGGAAAAATCCTCGCGCCGCAAAACGAACTCTTGAAATCCCGACGGGTACCGTGCTCCAATTTCTCGCGTTAGCGCCACCTGTAGGCGCAAACTTCATCGCACAGGACACCGGTAAGCGCCAATGGCGAAAATCACGTTTTACTGGAAGCCGCGTTGCAACACCTGTCGGGAAGTGAAGGCGCTCCTGGAAGAACAGGGGCATGAACTGGATCTTCGCGACCTTGATGAGTATCCACCGCCCAGGTCTCTTCTGGAAACCCACATCGACGCCAAGAATGTGAAGGCGTACCTGAACACCCGCTCCAAGATTTATCAGGAGCACAACCTGAAGGAAGAACCGCCGACCAAGAAGGGTGCCATCGAGCTCATGATGCGCGATGCCAACCTTATCAAGCGGCCCATCAGCGTCTGCGGCAAGGTTGCCGTGTTTGGCAATGATCCCGAAGAGCTGAAGGAACTCGGGTCGAGCTGACGCTTGACCCAGCACTGACCAGCGGCATTTCTTCTCACCGGCCGGTTTTCCCCCTGCGGAGAACCGGTCGGTTTCATTTCCGATCCCCCGGCGGCACGCTTTGAATATCCTTCAGCGTTACATCCTGCGCGAGCTCACAGCCCCCGTCGTCCTGAGCATCCTCTTCTTCACGGTGGTGCTGCTGCTCGGCAAGCTATTCGAAATGGCCGAGCTTCTCCTGCTGGCCCGCGTGGGCTGGGGCGTGGCATTGGAACTGTTCGGGATCGTGGCCTTGTCGCTGGTGATCCTCACCGTTCCCATGGCGGTTCTCCTCGGCACCCTTTCCGGCGTCGGGCGCATGACCGGTGAGAACGAGATTCTCGCGATCCGCGTCGGCGGCGTTTCTCTCTTTCGTGTGTTTTGGCCCTACTTCGTCATCACGGCGATTCTTTCCGGCGTATTGATGTGGGCCAACTGGTCGACGATTCCAACGATGATCCAAAAGCTCTCCGAGCGCCAGACCGAGATGCAGTTCCGCATCCTCACCAATCTGGAAGCGGGCCGGAACTATGACAACCTAGCGCCGCGCGGCAGCGAGTTGGCGCTGTACTTCAACAAGCGCGGCGAGCCCCAGCCGGGCGACGGCAACTACGTGCTGCGCATGAAGGAAGTGGCCATGCGCGTCGTTGGCGAGGCCTCCCGCCTCACGGGCGCGCAGGTCGCAGGGGCCGGTCCACGCAGTGATGGCAGCATCGTCGAGGCGCCGCGCGAAACCGTCTTTTACGCAAGCGAAGGAGTCATCGTTGGCGATCTGGAGAACCGCTCGGTCAGCATCACGCTGAACAACGGCACCGTGATGCCGATCAACCGGCTGCTGCTCGATGCAGAGTCCGGCAACCCGATCATCCGCGAGACACGCGAGCGCGAATCGATCCTGCGCTTCGAGTCCATCACCCAGAAAATTTCGCCCAAACAGGACAAGCGCGCCATCGAGCGCATGGACCCGCGGGCGCTCCGCGTGGACCAACTCTTCCAGTTGACCGCCCAAATACCCGACGGTCCAATTCGCGAAAGCGGGAGCCGAAATCGCATCACCGACGAGTGGCAAACGTACCTGAACGCGCGCAACGAGCTGTACCAGAGGATGACCCTCCCCTTCAGCCTCCTCGCCTTCAGCCTGATCGCCGTGCCGCTCGCCGTTGAGCTGCGCCCCCGCGCGCGCACCATGAGCTTCCTTCTCGCCCTGATCGTGATCCTAGTCTACTACTCGTTGAACACCCTCGCCAACGCCGTCGGCATGACCAACAGCAGCTACACCTTTGCCCTCTTTGTCCTCCCCAACGTGCTGATCGGCGCCACGGGGATCATACTCTTTCGGAGAACCTGATGGCCACGCTTGCCCCTCTTTACCAGACCGACATTCCCGGCTACCCGGTTCACCGCGGCAAGGTGCGCGACGTCTATGACCTGGGCGACCGCCTCATGATCGTGGCCACGGATCGCCTCTCCGCCTTCGACGTGGTCTTCCCCGATCCGATCCCGGAGAAGGGCCGCATCCTGACCCAGCTCTCCACCTGGTGGTTCCATCGCACCGGAGCGCTGGTGCCGAATCACTTTATCACGTCCGACTTTGCCGAGTTCCCCGACGCGCTCCAGCCCTACAAGGACCAGCTTGAGGGGCGCTCCATGATCGTGAAGAAGGCCCGCCCGCTGAAGGGCGAGTTCGTCGTTCGCGGCTACCTCGACGGTTCCAGCGCCAAGTCCTACGACGAGACCAAACAGATCTGCGGCATCGAGATGCTGGCCGGCCTCAAGAAGCGCTCCCCCTTCGGCATTCCCCTCTTCACCCCGACGACCAAGGCCGAGGAAGGGCACGACCTGCCCATCGACTTCGACGGGCTCTGCCACCTGGTGACGCGCCCGCTCGCCAAGCAGGGGCGTGACTACGCGATTGCGCTCTATACCTACGGACACAACTACGTGTTCCGCCACGGCCTGATCCTCTCCGACACGAAGTTCGAGTTCGGCCTGGACGAGAACGACGAGTTGATGCTGATAGATGAGGTGCTGACGCCGGACAGCTCGCGCTACTGGCTCAAGGAAACCTACCAGCCCGATTCGCCCAAGGCCATCTCGCTGGACAAGCAATACGTCCGCGACTACGTCGAGCAGATCGGATGGGGCAAGGAACCGCCCGCGCCGCGTCTTCCGAAGGAAGTGATTGACGGCACCACGGAGCGCTACAAGAAGGCCTACGAGATGGTGACGGGTAAGCCGCTGCCGGAGCTGTAAGACGGCGGGTTAGCGCGAGATTCCGAGCCATCTGAGCAGCCGGGCGAACCATCCGCTCGGCTGTTTCTTTTCGCCGATCTCGCGGGAGCCGCGTGCCTGCGGGTCATCGCAGGTTCGCTCACGGGTTTCACGATCCAGCATCGCGAGCACCTTGGCCTCGTTGCCGCGGTAGCGAATGCAGTCGACCTCCTGGCTCCAGAGGAGGTGCGTCATCTGCTTGAGTTCCTCGGCGGTCGCAGGCTGCTTGCAGACATATCAGGCGAATCGGTGAGGATCGTTTGGGCCCTCATCCCGGACGGCAAAGAGCGTGGGGGCGACGACCCGGGGGAGGTCGCAACTGATGCAGCAACTGATGTCGCTGCAGAAGTCACCGGGCGCAGATTGAGGGTGAACGCGCCGCCCGGGGGGAAGTTCGTCAGTCATGGAACCCTCCGGATGGGGCAGCGTCGGCAACGCCTGAGATTCTGTCAAGGTCCCGGAAATGAAAATCGGGGAGCAACCGTGGTCGCTCCCCGAATGGAGATTCTCTCGCCTCCCGGCGTCACATCCCCATGCCGCCGGCGACCTCGATGGTGGAGCCGGTGATGTAGCCCGCCGCGTCGGAGCAGAGGAACAGCACCGGGCCGGAGATGTCCGCCACGTCGCCGAGGCGCGCGAGGGGGATCTCGCCGAGCAGCTTCTTCTTCAGGTCATCGCTGAGCACGTCGGTCATGGCGGTCTGGATGAAACCCGGGGCCACGGCGTTGACGCAGATATTGCGGCTGGCCAGCTCGCGCGCCAGGGACTTCGTGAGCCCGATCATGCCGGCCTTGGCCGCGCAGTAGTTCGCCTGCCCCGCGTTCCCGATCACACCAACGATGCTGGTGATGTTCACGATGCGGCCCCAGCGCGACTTCATCATGGGGCGCACTGCTGCCTTCGAGAGAAGGAAGGCGCTCTTCAGGTTCACACGAAGGACCTCGTCCCAATCCTCTTCCTTCATGCGCATGATGAGGCCGTCGCGCGTGATGCCCGCGTTGTTCACCAGAATGTGCAGGCCGCCAAAGGATTCCTGCGCGAAGGCGACGAGCTTCTCGGCCACCTCTGCGGTACCCACGTCGCCCGCCATTGCGACAGCACGACCGCCCGCGGCCACAATGTCGGCGGCCGTCGCGGTGCAGGATGCCTCGGTGGCCGAGTTCACGACCACGGCCGCGCCTGCCTTTGCCAGATCGAGCGCAATGGCCCGCCCGATGCCCTTCCCTCCGCCTGTGACAATCGCCACCTTGTCCTTCAGATCAGCCATCATGGCTCCTCCATTCGAAATGGTGACGCATTGAAACGCCCTCCCGCGGGAGGGTCAAGGGAGCAGCAGGAGGCATCCCGCTCGGATTGTCAGGTGACAGCCTTGAGCACCACACGCACGGGGCAGCGCCTGGCGTCGCCCGCGGGGACTGGGAGGGCGATCAGCACGTAGTCGCCTGTCGGGACGTTCTGCAGATCAAGACCTTCGAGGAAGAAGATTCCCTGCTCGGCCAGGTGTGAGCCGATGGCCTGGGCACTCCCCCACTCGGAGCGACGCAGGTCGCTGCCGATCAGCTGGAAGCCTTGCGCGGCAAGTTTGGCGACAAGAGCTGGCGAGAGTCCACGGCATCGCCCCGCATCGTGCGACTGCCGGAGCTTCAGGACGAGGCGCGGAGGGAGCGGTGCATCGTCAGCCAGAAGGGCATTCAGGTACTCGTCCAGGGGTGCTCCGGCGGGATCGACCACGCGCACCGGGCCGATCAGTGCCTCCAGCTGCTCGTCGAGCCGGGAGGAATCCATGGTGCCACCGGACGAGCCAAGGATGACGAGCTCGCTCGTGATCGGTTCGTCGCTCCCCTCGCGCAGCGTCGGTGGTGAGCCTGCCTGATTCTGAATCTCTCGACCGAGTGCAACGGGGGGTGTGCAATCAAAGTACATGGAGTTTCTCCGTGGCGCCATCCATCTGCCACAGAAACCCCTACGTGTCCGAAGAGGGCTAGTGCAAGCACGGAATTGAGCCGAGGAACTTTCAGTTGACCCGACGCGCGACCGCAAATGAACTATAATGTCGCGCGTCTATCCGCTGATTCCCAATCGTATAGACATCTATACAACCGGCGGAGCGACCTCACGCGAGGCGAGCTGGTGGGCTTCGGCAACGAAACGGTCCGCGTCCACCTCGCTTGGTTCCTCCGGGGAGTAGCATGCCAGATCAAAGCACTGTATAGACGATGGATCCGCCCCTCGCTCGCCGAGCCACGAGGCGGCTGTCTCGCCAACCCGTGGCGCCCGTCCGGAAAGCCCCATCTGGCTGGATAGATGTCTATACGCGTTCAGGATGCGCTGCCGGGGTCCCCCGCCCGTTGCGACAGCCAGTGCATCGTCGCCCCGAGCCCCCCTCCTGGCCTCCCGGGCCGACATTCCACCGACCTCCTCCACGGGAACCTGCGAGGCCTGGCGCTTGCGCAGCAACTTGTCGAGAAGATTGAGGCAC